>DATIXH010000251.1:0-15459 GCA_035518775.1 Candidatus Acidiferrum sp. | reverse complement strand
TTGCGCAGCGACTGCTCGCGTTGCGATTCGTTGGTGATCTCGAACTCGGAATACTTGATCCCCGTCTCCTTCTTGAACATCTCGGCGCCGTTGTAGGCAGCCTCGTTGAAGGATTTGTCGAACTTGCCCCCGGTGTCGAAGATGACGGCCGGCTTGAAATCATCAGCTGCCGCAGGCAGGGCGAACGCGGCCGCGGCAATGGCGGCCATAAGAAGGCGTCGCATGGCTTTCTTTCTCCCTGTTTTGACCAACTGGTCAGGATCAGCATAGCCAAGCCGCCGCGATTCGGCCAGACGGTTTTCCGCGATCAGCCGCGGCAGCGAGCCGTCATGTCCGTCACGTTATGAGCGGCGCATCGACGAGATCGCGCAGCTGGCCGGAGGCGACCAGCGCCTTGGCCGCCGCGATGTCCGGCGCCATCTCGCGGTCGTCGCGCCAGAAGCGCACGCGGCGGCGCAGGAGCGCCATCGCCGCGGCCAGTCGCGGGCTCGTCTTCAGGGGCCGCCGCAGGTCGACGCCCTGGGCGGCTGCCAGCAACTCGATGGCGACGATGCCAGCCGTGTTGTCGGCGATGTCGCCAAGCCGGCGCGACGCGTAGGCCGCCATGCTCACATGGTCCTCCTGGTTCGCCGAGGTCGGCAGGCTGTCGACGCTCGCGGGATGCGCGAGGCCCTTGTTCTCGGAGGCCAGCGCCGCCGCCGTCACATGCGCGATCATGAAGCCGGAATTCAATCCGGGCTCCGGCACCAGGAAGGCCGGCAGGCCACTCATCCGCGCGTCGGTCAGGAGCGCGATGCGCCGTTCGGATATAGCGCCGATCTCGGCCACCGCAATGGCCGCGGCATCGGCCGCCATGGCCACCGGCTCGGCATGGAAATTGCCCCCCGAGAGAATGTCGCCCGACCTGGCGAAGACGAGCGGATTGTCGGACACCGCGTTGGCCTCGCGTTCGACGACGCCGGCGGCGAAGCGCAGCATGTCGAGCGCCGCCCCCATCACCTGCGGCTGGCAGCGCAGCGAGTACGGGTCCTGCACGCGGTCGCAATCGATGTGCGACTGCCGGATGACGCTCCCGGCCAGCAGCTGCTTCAACAGCCTGGCGACGGCGATCTGGCCCGGCTGGCCGCGCGCGGCATGGATGCGGGCATCGAAGGGCACGTCGCTGCCGGCGGCGGCATCGACAGCGAGCGCCCCGGCGAAGAGCGCCGCGGCAAAGACGTCCTCGGCGGCAAAGAGGCCGGCGGCCGCCTGCGCTGCCGACAGCTGCGTGCCGTTGAGGAGCGCCAGTCCTTCCTTGGCGGCCAGCTCCATCGGCGCCAGGCCGGCGGCCTTCAGCCCTTGCGCGGCCGGCATGACGCGGCCGCGCCGGCGGACCTCGCCGACGCCGAGCAGGACCGCCGTCAGATGCGCCAGCGGCGCCAGATCGCCGGAGGCGCCGACCGAGCCCTTGGCCGGGATGCACGGATGGACGCCGGCGTTCACCAGCTTCACCAGCGCCTCGATGACGACGCGCCGCACGCCGGAGAAGCCGAGCGCCAGCCCGTTGATCTTCATGATCAGGACGAGGCGCACGAGGCGGTCGTCGAGCAGCGGACCGGTGCCCGCCATGTGCGAGAGCACGAGCCGGCGCTGCAGCTCAGCCAGCTGGTCGTCGGCGATGCGCGTGCGCGCCAGGCTGCCGAAACCGGTAT
Organism: Candidatus Acidiferrum sp.; assembly: GCA_035518775.1. Lineage (GTDB taxonomy): Bacteria > Pseudomonadota > Alphaproteobacteria > Dongiales > Dongiaceae > JBGPEQ01. The sequence continues at coordinate 13,768 of DATIXH010000251.1, read as the reverse complement.
TCACGCCGTAGACCGCACGGTCCTCGCGGATGACGGCCTGCACCGTCCGCGCGCTCGCCTCGACCCTGGCCCAGCAGGTGCGGTCGAGCCGGATCGGCTGCTCGGTCTCGTAGAGGGTGCGCAGGTCGGCAAGCCTGAGCTTGCCCGGTCGCAGTAGGAACGGCTTCACCGTCTTCGTTGCCATGGTGGAATCTTCCGCGGAGAACAAAAAGGTAGGGCTTGATAGCAGACGCCGTTCCCGACGGAAAGTTCGTGCCCCCCGCCGGTTCCCGCCAAGCCGTGTCGCGCGACCGTCATTATCCGTCGCGGCGGCGCGGGGCCGCCAGAGGGCCGTTGACTAGCGTGCCGGCCATGTCAGATTGCCGGGGGTGCGGCGATCGTCGAGGAACGGATAGGCCATGGCGGAAGAAGGCGAACTCGATCTGCGCTCGCTCAACGATGACGAGCTGGTGCAGCAGATGCACGACGACCTCTATGACGGCCTCAAGGACGAGGTCGTCGACGGCGTCAACATCCTGCTCGGGCGCAAATGGACGCCCTACGACACCCTGACCAAGGCGCTGGTCGAGGGTATGCGCATCGTCGGCATCGATTTCCGCGACGGCATCCTGTTCGTGCCGGAGGTGCTGCTGGCGGCCAACGCCATGAAGGCCGGCATGACGATCCTGCGCCCGCTGCTGGCCGAGACCGGCGCGCCCAAGATCGGCAAGATGATCATCGGCACGGTGAAGGGCGACATCCACGACATCGGGAAGAACCTGGTCGCCATGATGATGGAGGGCGCCGGCTTCGAGGTCGTCAACCTCGGCATCAACAACCCGGTCGAGAACTACCTGAAGGCGATCGACGAGCACGCGCCCGACATTCTCGGCATGTCGGCACTGCTCACGACGACCATGCCCTACATGAAGGTCGTCATCGACGCCTTGGTCGAGAAGGGCGTCCGCAACGACTACGTCGTGCTGGTCGGCGGCGCGCCGCTCAACGAACAGTTCGCCAACGCCATCGGCGCCGACGCCTACTGCCGCGACGCCGCCGTGGCGGTGGAGACGGCCAAGAGCTTCATGGCCAAGAGGCAGGGCAGCGCCTTCGCGAAGAAGGCCGGCTGAGCTTCGCGCGGCGATGCCGCGCCCTCAATAGTGATCATGCGCGGCGCGGGCGTTCCGGAATTCGGGCGAGCGTGTTTGTTCCGATCGGCGGCGATGCTAGATTGCGCCCATGCGCATCGCCGTCATCGCCGTCGGGAAGTGGAAGGCCGGGCCGGAGCGCGACCTATTTGAGGAGTATGCCAGACGGCTGAACTGGCCGGTGACTCTCAAGGAGGTCGAGGAGCATCGCAAGGTGCCGCCGGCCCAGCTGATGGCGCGCGAAGGCGAGCTGCTGCTGGCGGCGCTGCCGAAGGCGGCGGGCGGCCTGGTCATCGTCGCCCTCGATCAGCGCGGCAAGGCGCTGTCGAGCGAGCAGTTGGCCAACCATGTGCGGCAGTGGCGCGACGGCGGCGCCGAGGACCTCGCCTTCCTCATCGGCGGCGCCGACGGCCTGAGCGTCACGGTGCGGCAGAAGGCCAACTTCGTCCTGTCCCTGGGTGCCATGACCTGGCCGCACCTGCTGGTGCGTGGGCTGCTGGCCGAGCAGCTCTATCGCGCGCAGTCCATCCTGAACGGACATCCCTATCACCGCGCCTGAGCGCGCGGTATAGTGGCTCCGGGGGTTCAATCGCCATGAGGAGCCTGTGATGCTGGCCCGTATCCGAGCCGTCGCCATGCTGTTGTTTGCCATCGGACTGGCAGGCTGCGCGGCCTCGAAGAACCCGGTGCGTCCGGCGAGCGACGCCGTGAGCGAACCGCGTCTCGCCGGCGTCTGGGCCTATGAGGGCAGCGGGAACGACAGCTGGGAGTACCTTCACATCCTCCCCAGCGGCGACGGCAAGCAGCTGCAGATCGTCGCCGTCAACCAGGGCGACAAATCGTGGGCGGTTCTCGGCGGCTATGTCACGGCCGTCGGCAATCGCCGCTTCGTCAATCTGACGCTCGTGGCGGCCGATGCCGGCCTGATGGCCGACGTGGACAAGACCGGCCGCAAGGAGAGCCACCCCTATTCCTTCGCCGCCTATGCCTTCGACGGCGACGATCGCCTGACGATCGGTTATCCGCTCGAGGCGCTCTACCAGGCGGTAAAGGACGGGCGCCTGGCCGGCGAAACCAGTGGCGACTATGACGTCTTCATCGCCGACAGTTCCGCCAATATCGCGACCATCCTCGGCGCCCTGGACGATACCGCGCTGTTCAAGGACCCCAAGCGCTATCGCCGTGTCAAAGCGCCGCTCTGAGCGGGTCGGCCTTGACGACCATGTCCTGCTTCACAAATCGTTAACCATCCCGGCGGCCTAATCGGCCTCGGGGAAACCGCCCTACCGGACAATCGCGGGAGACTCTATATAGCGGCCATGGCTCGTAACGATCGTCCCCGCCCCGTCGTGCTGTGCATCCTCGACGGCTGGGGGGAAAGCTCCAGCGACGATCACAACGCCATCCGCCTGGCCGACACGCCGGCCTGGGACGGCTTCATGCGGGAGTGCCCGCATGCGCTGATCGACGCCTCCGAGCTGCATGTCGGGCTGCCCGCGGGCCAGATGGGCAACTCCGAGGTCGGCCATATGAACATCGGCGCCGGCCGCGTGGTCATGCAGGATCTGCCGCGCATCGATGCCGCCGTGCAGGCCGGTGACCTGGCGCGCAACCCGCGCCTGCAGGAGCTGATCGCGAAGCTGAGGGCATCCGGGGGCGCCTGCCACCTGATGGGCCTGCTGTCGCCGGGCGGGGTGCATTCGCATCAGGACCATATCGCTGCCCTCGCCCGCATCCTCGATGGCGCCGGCGTACCGGTCGCTCTGCATGCCTTCCTCGACGGCCGCGACACGCCGCCGTCCAGTGCTCGCGGCTTCCTGGCGAAATTCCTGGGCGACGTTTCCGGCTGCGCCGGCCTTCGTGTCGCCACAGTCGGCGGGCGTTATTGGGGCATGGATCGCGACAAGCGCTGGGAGCGCGTCGCCCTCGCCTATGCCGCCCTGGTCGACGGCCAGGGCGAGCGAGCGCCCGATGGTCTAGCCGCCATCGACGCCGGCTATGGCCGCGGCGAGACCGACGAGTTCATCAAGCCGACGGTCGTCGGCGACTACCGCGGCATGAAGGACGGCGACGGCGTCCTGATGGCCAACTTCCGCGCCGACCGCGTGCGTCAGCTACTGGCGGCTCTGCTCGATCCCGCGTTCATGGGCTTCCCCCGTGCGCGCACCGTCCGCTTTGCGGCGGCGCTCGGCATGACCGAGTACTCGACCGCGCTCAATCCGTTCATCGCGGCCCTGTTCCCGCCGCAGGAGCTGCGCCATGTGCTGGGCGCGGTCGTGGCGGAGGCCGGCCTGAAGCAGCTGCGCATCGCCGAAACGGAGAAGTATGCCCACGTCACCTTCTTCCTGAATGGCGGCGAGGAGACGCCCTATCCGGGCGAGGACCGCATCCTCGTGCCGTCGCCCAAGATCGCGACATACGATTTGAAGCCGGAGATGTCGGCCTATGAGGTGACGGACCGGCTGGTCGCGGCAATCGAGAGCGGCAAGTACGATCTGATCGTGGTCAACTATGCCAATACCGACATGGTCGGCCATAGCGGCGATCTCGCCGCAGCGATCAAGGCGGTCGAGGCGGTCGACCGCTGCCTCGGCCGCGTGCGCGACGCCCTCAGGAAGGTGGACGGCGCCATGCTGATCACCGCCGACCACGGGAACGCCGAGATGATGGAGGATCCGGTCACCCATCAGCCGCACACCGCCCACACGCTCAACCGCGTGCCGGTCGTGCTGGTGGGCGGCGCCGGCAAGGCCGCGCGCCTGCGCGACGGCCAGCTCGCCGATGTCGCGCCGACGATCCTGGCGCTGATGGGCCTGCCACAGCCGAAGGAGATGAACGGTCAGTCCGTGATCGTGCCGGCGGGGGCCGCGGCAGCCGAGACGGGTCGGGAGCAGCGTGCCGCGCTCTGAGCGGTCGGCGACGCGGCTCGCTGCCACCCTCGCAGGCATCGCGCTGATCGCCGGAGCGGCGCTGCCGGCACCAGCGGCCGACCGCCTGAAGGACGTGCAGGAAGCGATCCAGGACGAGCAGGACCGCGTGCAGTATCTGGGCCTGCAGGCGGAACAGCTGGCCGCCGAGATCACCCGGCTGCAGGGCGAACTGGTCACGGCCGCCCGGGACGTGCAGGACCGCGAGGACGAGCTCGGGAAGCTGGAGAAGCGGCTGGACGCGCTGCAATCGCTGGAGCGGGAGAAGACCGAGGCGCTCGCGGCGCAACGCGGCGACATGTCGGCGCTGCTGGGGGCGCTGCAACGCCTGTCGGCGGAGCCGCGCGAGACCCTCGTGCTCGGCTGGCGCTCGCCCATGGACACGGTGATCACGGCCCAGCTGCTCCGCTTTGCGGTGCCGCCGATCGAGGCAAAGGTGCAGCGCCTTAGGCAGGACCTCGACGATATCGCGCAGCTGCGCGCCCAGGCACTGCACCAGCGCCAGGAGATCGCGGCGGCGACCGAGCAGCTGAAGGGGGCGCGGGCCTCGCTGGAGGAACTGGTGGCGCTCAAGTCCGGGCTCCGGCAGACGACCGACGCGGAGCGGGCCGCCGCGGCCGAGCGCGTCCGCGCCTTGACCAACCAGGCCGACGACCTGCGCGAACTGCTGAACGCCCTCCCCCCGACGCCGTCGAAGGGCGCGACCGGCCTGGCGGCCACTCTGCGCTTGGAGCCGCCGAAGGACCTGAAGTCGTTCCCGACCAAGCAGGTGGGCCTGACCCCGCCGGTGCGCGGCACGCTCGTTATCCAGTTCGACCAACCCAAGGAGGACGGCAGCATCAGCCAGGGCGTGGTCTTCGAGACCGCCCCGGAGGCGCAAATTGTCGCACCACTCGATGGCCAGGTGCTGTTTCGCGGCCCCTTCCGCGGCTACGGTCAAATATTGCTTATGGAGCACCGCGGCGGATATCATACCCTGCTCGCTGGTCTCGGCCGCATTGATGTCGTAGAAGGCCAGTGGCTGCTCACCGGGGAACCGGTCGGCATCACAGAATCGCCGAAGGAGGGCAAGGCGCGCCTCTACATGGAGGTGCGCCGTAATGGTCGACCGTTCGACCCCTGGCCTTGGTTAGAAGCCCGTATCAGCAAGGTAGAATGAGAATGCCCATGCGCTATTCCCGACTGGCGGTCATCACGGCCGCATTCCTGGTGGCCTTCGGTCTGCCCGCGGCCTCGCAGAACAACAGCAATTCCGACACCTACGAGCAACTGCGCCTGTTCGGCGACGTCTTCGAGAAGGTCCGCGCCGACTATGTCGAGGAGGTCACCGACCAGCAGCTGGTGGAGAATGCCATCAACGGCATGCTCGCCGCCCTCGATCCGCACTCGAGCTATCTCAACGCCAAGAGCTTCGACGAGATGCAGGTGCAGACCCGCGGCGAGTTCGGCGGTCTCGGCATCGAGGTCACCATGGAGAACGGCCTCGTCAAGGTGGTGTCGCCGATCGACGACACGCCGGCGGCCCGCGCCGGCATCCAGCCCGGCGACTTCATCATCGCGCTCGACGGCCAGCCCGTTATGGGCCTGTCGCTGTCCGAGGCGGTCGACAAGATGCGCGGGCCCGTCGACTCCGATATCAAGCTGACGGTCCAGCGCGGCGACAAGGAGCCGTTCGACGTGACCCTGACGCGCGCGGTCGTGAAGATCCAGTCGGTGCGCAGCCATCTGGAAGGCAGCGACATCGCCTACTTGCGCATCACCAGCTTCAGCGAGCAGACCGATACCGGCCTCGAGGCGCAATTCAAGAAGCTGAAGGACCAGGCCAACGGCAAGCTCGCCGGCATCGTCCTCGACCTGCGCAACAATCCGGGCGGCCTGCTCGATCAGGCAGTGGCCGTCTCCGACGACTTCCTCGACAAGGGCGAGATCGTCTCGACCCGCGGCCGGCACCCCGAGGATGCGCAGCGCTACAACGCCCGCCCCGGCGACATCGCCGATGGGCTGCCCATGGTGGTGCTGATCAACGGCGGCTCGGCCTCGGCCTCGGAGATCGTGGCCGGCGCGCTGCAGGACCATCACCGCGCGATCCTTCTGGGCACCAAGTCGTTCGGCAAGGGCTCGGTGCAGACGATCATTCCCGTGCCCGGCCACGGCGCCATCCGCCTGACGACGGCGCGCTACTTCACGCCGTCCGGACGTTCCATCCAGGCGCTCGGCATTGATCCCGACATCGCCGTGGAGCAGGCCAAGGTGGAGGTCATCGAGCAGCAGCGCCGGATCGGCGAGGCCGACCTGCGCGGGGCCCTGCAGAACCCCGACCAGCAGCAGAAGCCGCAGCAGCAGCAGCAACCGCAGCAGCAACCGGAGAAGCCCAATGACGGCGGATCCAGCAATGCCAATCCGCCGGGCGCCTCGTCGGACCAGGCGGCCGTCGGGGCCGGCGGAAAGCCCGCTGCGGAGCAGGACTATCAGCTGACGCGGGCAGTCGATCTCCTGCACGGCATCGCGCTCTTCAAGATGAGCCAGGCGAATTGACGCCGTCCCGCTTCCGGCCGGAGGACAGGCGGGCGCGGCGATGACCGCGCTCGATCGGCTGCCCTATCGCCGCGGGGTCGGCATCATGCTGCTGAATGCGCTGGGCGAGGTGTTCGTCGCCCAGCGCATCGACATGCCGTCCGACGCCTGGCAGATGCCGCAGGGCGGCGTCGACGAGGGCGAAACGCCGGAGGCCGCAGCCTGGCGCGAGATGGAGGAGGAGATCGGAACGCGGTCGGCGAAGCTGCTGGCGGAGAGCAGCGGCTGGTACCGCTACGACCTGCCCGCCGAACTCGTGCCGAAGCTGTGGCACGGCCGCTATCGCGGGCAGGAGCAGAAGTGGTTCGCCTTCCGCTTCACCGGCCGCGACAGCGATATCGCGATCGACAGCGCCCACGCCGAGTTCAGCGCCTGGAAGTGGACGCCCATGGCCGTGTTGCCGCAGCTGATCGTGCCGTTCAAACGCCGGCTCTATGCCGAGCTGATCGTCGAATTCGGCCATCTGGCCGACCGCACCAGCGAGAAGGAGCGACGCCATGGCTGAACCGCTGAAGAAACACGACATCGCCGCCGACAAGCTGAAGCGGCTCACCAGCTGCGTGATGGAGACCGACAGGGGCACCATCAAGCTGACGCTGTTTCCAGAGGCCGCGCCCAACACCGTTGCCAACTGGCACGCGCTGGCGACCAGCGGATTCTATGACGGCCTCACCTTCCATCGCGTGATCGAAGGCTTCGTCGCCCAGGGCGGCTGCCCCGACGGCGATGGCACCGGCGGGCCGGGCTGGCGGATCGCTTGCGAGACCAAGGGCAATCCACACAAGCACGAGACCGGCGCCCTCTCCATGGCCCATGCCGGCCGCGACACCGGCGGCTCGCAGTTCTTCCTGGTGCTGGAGCCGCAGCCGCATCTGGACGGCATGCACACCGTCTTCGGTCAGGTGACCGACGGCCTCGACGTCATGCAGTCGCTGGAAGTGGGCGACCACATCAAGAGCGTGCGTTTCGACTCCTGACGCGGCGCGCCGCGGCGAGACTCCAAAACAGATTGGCCCCGCTCGCGCGGGGCCAATTGCTTTTCGACGTCTGATGGCGATGAGGCACGACGGGGTTTACGGCTCGCCGCCACCACCACCGGCGTTGCCGCGGTCGACGTTGCCGCTGTGCGCCGCGCCAGTCGGGCTTGCCTGATTGCCGTTGGTGCCGGACGGGTCGGTGTGACCATTGGGGCTGGTGTGCCCCACGTCCGAGGTGCCGAAGCCGCCGCCCCCAAAGCCGCCGGGCGCGCCGACATCGCTGTCGCTGTTTGGCGGGGGGTCCGCCTGCGGCTGCGCATGCGGCGGGCTGCCGTTGCCCCAGCCGGCCAGGGCTGGCGTCGACATGCACAGGACTATTGCACTGAAGACCGCGAAAACTCTACTCATGACTTTCCACCACTTTGTTTGGTTGTTGGAACACTGGTTTGGTGTACTTGCCAGAACGGACGGCCCCAGCAGAAATTCCGCCGGCGCGGCCGTTAACGATAGAATTTCCCTAGTCTAACGCTCGGCAGGTTTTCCGCCGGGCGCCCTCGTCAGACGGGATGAGGTCGCGGTGCTTACGCCCCGGCGCGGGCGAGGCGCTGAACGCGCTGCCGCAGCAGCCAGGACGCCGAGCGCGTCAGCAGAGCATTGAGCCGGCCGTTGGGCGTCAACCCAACAGCCTTCAGGATCATGCCGATGCCGCGCTCGATATGGTTTCGCCGATAGAATCCGTAGGCGCGGCTGAGATAAGCCCGCGTGAAGCGCTTGCGTTCGTAAACCGTGCCGGCCGGATGATTGGCGGCATAATAGGCGTAGGCCAGTTCGTCGTCCTCCGACTCGCGGATGCGGGAAACTGCAGCCACGAAGCGACGGAGCGAGCCGATCTTCTCCGCCTCCAGGTAGCGCAGCAGATAGGTATAGAACAGCTTGTAGTGGCGGAACTCGTCGGCCGCGATGTTGCGGCAGATCTCTTTCAGAACCGGCTCCTCGACGGCGTCCTTGAGGGCGCTGTAGTAGGAGCTGGTCCCGGTCTCGACGATGCAGCGCGAGACCAGCTCGCCGCTGCGCGAGCCGCGCAGCGATTTGGTGCGCCAGGTCTCAATCTTGAAGCCATCGGTGAAGCGTCGGAAGGCGGCGTCGAAATCGAAGCTCGGGTCGGCCAGCTTGGCCCAGCGCGCCAGCGCCATGCCGTGCTGCACCTCTTCCGCCGCCCACTCGTTGGCCACCTGCTGGAACTCGGGATCGTCGTGAAAGACGTTGCAGAGATAGGTCGCATAGTCGCCGCCGTTGGCCTCGACCATGGCGGCGGCCTTCACCACCTTCACGACCTCAGAATCAACATGGGAGCGGTCGAAGCGCTCCCACGGTATGTCGTCGAGCGTCCAGTGCCTCATGCCGTGTCACCCGTGCTGTCGCCCACCCGCGCGTGCCACTTTCTTAATGTAACATTGTGGGGCTGCGTCGCCGATTGCGCAAGAGGCATGACGGCGCAAAAGAATATAGGAATTCCAGCCGCTTGAGCCGTTATTTCGCGGGCTCCGCGGCAACGTGACTCAGTAGACCGGACTGTCGAGCGCGGCGAGCTTGGCCTCCGCGGCGGCGATGCGCGATTCGATCCGCGCCCGCTCGGCATCGTCCTTGGCCTCGCCCAGATCGTCGCGCGCATCGCGGATTTCGTCCTCAGCGGCGGCGCGGTCGATCTCCGCAACCGGCGTCGCCTGTTCGGCGAGCACCGTGCAACGCTCGGGCGTCACTTCGGCGAAGCCGCGCGCCACGTAGATACGCTGCGTGACCTTGCCGCCTTCGAACACGGCGATCACGCCCGGCCGTACCGTGGAGACCAGCGGCGCATGGCCGGGCAGGACACCGAAATCGCCCTCGACGCCCGGCACCACCACCATCTCCACCGGCTCGGACAGGAGCAGACGCTCCGGCGAGACCAGCTCGAATTGGATTTGATCGGCCATATCGCGCGCTCCCGCCAACCGACCTAGGCCGCCTCGGCCGCCAGCTTGCGGGCCTTCTCGACCGCCTCCTCGATGGTGCCGACCATGTAGAAGGCCGACTCCGGCATGTCGTCGTACTGCCCCTCGCAGATGCCCTTGAAGCCCTTGATGGTGTCCTCGAGGGCCACGAACTTGCCGGGCGAGCCCGTGAACACCTCGGCGACATGGAAGGGCTGCGACAGGAAGCGCTGGATCTTGCGGGCGCGGGCGACCACCAGCTTGTCCTCTTCGCTGAGCTCGTCCATGCCGAGAATGGCGATGATGTCCTGCAGCGACTTGTAGGTTTGCAGGATGCGTTGCACCTCGCGGGCGATCTTGTAGTGCTCCTCGCCGACCACGCGCGGATCGAGGATACGGCTCGTCGAGTCGAGCGGATCGACGGCCGGATAGATGCCGAGCTCGGCGATCTGGCGCGACAGCACGGTCGTGGCGTCGAGGTGGCTGAAAGAGGTCGCCGGCGCCGGATCGGTCAAATCGTCGGCCGGCACGTAGATGGCCTGCACCGAGGTGATCGAGCCCTTCTTGGTGGTCGTGATGCGCTCCTGCAGTGTACCCATGTCGGTGGCAAGCGTCGGCTGATAGCCCACGGCCGAGGGAATGCGGCCCAGCAGCGCCGACACCTCGGAGCCCGCCTGGGTGAAGCGGAAGATGTTGTCCACGAAGAACAGCACGTCCTGGCCCTCCTCGTCGCGGAAGTATTCGGCGACGGTGAGGCCGGTGAGGCCGACGCGGGCGCGGGCGCCCGGCGGCTCGTTCATCTGGCCGTAGACGAGGGCGGCCTTCGACTGGCCATCGAGCTGGATGACCTTCGACTGGATCATCTCGTGATAGAGGTCGTTGCCCTCGCGCGTGCGCTCGCCCACACCGGCGAACACGGAGTAGCCGCCGTGGGCCTTCGCGATGTTGTTGATCAGCTCCATGATGATGACGGTCTTGCCGACGCCGGCGCCGCCGAAGAGGCCGATCTTGCCGCCCTTGGCGTAGGGCGCCAGCAAGTCCACCACCTTGATACCGGTGATCAGCACCTGCGCCTCGGTGGACTGGTCGACGAACGCCGGCGCGGGCCGGTGGATCGGGTAGTGCATCTTGGCGTTGACCGGGCCGCGCTCGTCGACCGGCTCGCCGACCACGTTGATGATGCGGCCAAGCGTCTCCGGCCCGACCGGCACGGTGATGGCTGCGCCGGTATCCACCGCCTCCTGGCCGCGCACCAGGCCGTCGGTCGTATCCATGGCCACCGTGCGCACCGTGTTCTCGCCCAGATGCTGCGCTACCTCGAGCACCAGCCGCTTGCCCTGATTCTGCGCATGCAGTGCGTTCAAGATGGCCGGCAGGTCGCCGTCGAACTGGACGTCGACGACGGCGCCCAGCACCTGCGTGATCTTGCCGACAATGTTCTTCGCCATGGGAGCGCTCCTCTCCTTCTCCGACGCGACCTACACGGCCTCGGCGCCGGAGATGATCTCGATCAGTTCCTTGGTGATATAGGCTTGCCGCGACCGGTTGTAGTTGATGGTCAGGCGGTTGATCATTTCGCCGGCGTTGCGGGTCGCGCTGTCCATCGCCGTCATGCGCGCGCCCTCCTCGCTGGCGCCGTTCTCCAGCAGTGCCTTATAGATCTGCACCGATAGATTGTGCGGCAGCAGCTCGGCGAGGATCGTGGTCTCGTCGGGCTCATATTCATAGCTGGCGCCGGCACCACCCGTTTCCGGCGCGGGGCCCTCGTCAGTGAACGGGATGAGCTGCAGAGTCGTGACGATCTGGGTCATCGCCGACTTGAAGCGATTGTAGATGATCGTGCAGACATCGAACTCGCCGGCTTCGAACATGCCGGCGATGCGGCGCGCCACGCGATCGGCGGCGTCATAGGTCAGGCGCGGCTTGGCGATCTCCTCGATCGTGCCGATGATGAGACTGCCGAAATCCCGTTTCAGCTGATCGCGCCCCTTGCGACCGACGCACAGTATCTTGACCTGCTTGCCGTCGGCCCGCAGGTCGCGGATCAGGCGGCGCGCGCCGCGCACGATCGTGGAATTGAAACCGCCGCACAGGCCGCGGTCCGAGGTCATGACGACGACCAGATGCACGGCGTCCTTCCCGGTGCCTGCAAGCAACGCCGGCGCCCCCTCCTGCCCGGCCATGCTGGCGGCCAGCGACCGCAGCACGCGCTCCATGCGCTCGGCATAGGGCCGGGCCGCCTCGGCCCGCTCCTGCGCACGGCGCAGCTTCGCAGCCGCCACCATCTTCATGGCCGACGTGATCTTCTGCGTCGACTTGACGCTGTTGATGCGGAGGCGGAGGTCTTTGAGGCTGGGCATGTCGGGCGGTCAGGCTCTCGCCATCGTCACGCGAACGTCTTGGCGAATTGATCGAGGAACGCCTTCAGCTTCCCTTCGGTCGCCGCCGAGATCTCCTTCTCGTCGCGGATCGCCTTCAGAATGTCGGCGCCCTTGGCGCGCAGCTCCGAAAGAAACGCGGCCTCGAAGCGGGTCACGTCCTCGATCTTGATCGCGTCGACGTAACCGCGCGTGCCCGCGAAGATCGAGACCACCTGCTCCTCGACCGGCATCGGCTTGAACTGCGATTGCTTCAGCAGCTCGGTCAGGCGGGAGCCGCGCGCCAGCAGCCTCTGCGTGGAGGCATCCAGGTCGGACGCGAACTGGGCGAAGGCGGCCATCTCGCGGTACTGCGCCAGCTCCAGCTTGATCTTGCCGGCGACCTGCTTCATGGCCTTGATCTGCGCTGCCGAGCCGACACGGCTGACCGAGAGACCGACGTTGATGGCGGGACGGATGCCCTTATAGAAGAGGCCGGTCTCCAGGAAGATCTGGCCGTCGGTGATCGAGATGACGTTGGTCGGGATGTAGGCGGAGACGTCGCCGGCCTGGGTCTCGATCACCGGCAGCGCCGTCAGCGAGCCCGCCTTGTTGTCGTCGTTCATCTTGGCGGCGCGCTCGAGCAGGCGGGAATGCAGATAGAAGACGTCGCCCGGATAGGCTTCGCGGCCCGGCGGGCGGCGCAGCAGCAGCGACATCTGGCGATAGGCGACGGCCTGCTTGGAGAGATCGTCGTAGAAGATCACGGCGTGCATGCCGTTGTCGCGGAAGAACTCGCCCATGGTGCAGCCGGTGTAGGGCGCCAGGAACTGCAGCGGCGCCGGCTCGGAGGCCGTGGCGGCGACCACGATCGAGTAGTCGAGCGCGCCGTTGTCCTCGAGGATCTTCACGATCTGCGCGACGGTCGAGCGCTTCTGCCCGACTGCGACATAGATGCAATAGAGCTTCTTCGCCTCGTCGCCGCCGGCGTTGATCGCCTTCTGGTTGAGGATGGTGTCGACGATGACGGCGGTCTTGCCAGTCTGGCGGTCGCCGATGATCAGCTCGCGCTGACCTCGGCCGATCGGAATGAGCGAGTCGATCGCCTTCAAACCCGTCTGGACAGGCTCATGCACCGACTTGCGCGGGATGATGCCCGGCGCCTTGACGTCGACCCGGCGGCGCTCGGCCACGTTCTCGATCGGGCCCTTGCCGTCGATCGGATTGCCGAGCGCGTCGACCACGCGGCCGAGGAGGCCCTTGCCCACCGGCACGTCGACGATTTCGCGCAGGCGCCGGACCTCATCGCCTTCCTTGATCGCCTGGTCCTCACCAAAGATCACGATGCCGACGTTGTCGCGCTCGAGGTTCAGCGCCATGCCCTTCACGCCGGCGGAGGGGAACTCGACCATCTCGCCGGCCTGCACCTGGTCGAGGCCGAACACGCGGGCGATGCCGTCGCCCACCGACAGCACCTGGCCGACATCGGAGACGTCCGCCTCCTCGCCGAAGTTGGCGATCTGGTTCTTGAGGATGGCCGAGATTTCGGCGGCGCGGATGTCCATCTTGGGTGTCTTACGCTCTCTTCAGGGCGAACTTCAGGGAATCGAGCCTCGACTTCAGCGAGGCGTCGTAAAGACGCGAACCGACCCGCACCTTCAGCCCGCCGAGGATGGCAGGGTCGACGCGGGTCTCGATCTCGGGGTCCTTGCCGAGCGCGGTGCGCAGGGCGGCGGCGAGCGCCTTGCCTTGCGCGTCGGTCAGCGGCATGGCGGTGACCACCTCGGCGGAGACCGCGCCGCGGTCCTCGGCGGCGAGCTTCTCGAAGGCGGCGAT
>DATIXH010000250.1:0-3048 GCA_035518775.1 Candidatus Acidiferrum sp. | reverse complement strand
GCGGGGGAGACCAAGTATTCGTGATCGCCAACGTGTGCCAACAAAGTGTGTTCAAGCGCTGCAAGCGAGCTGACGCCTCGAGCTCGTGCCGCTTCCAGCGGCGACCGCGAACCAACCCGTCGCCCCGGGAATCGTGCGGTGGAGCGACAATCCGCGGTCTCGACGGGGAACCGCCGAGGCCGCGGCTGAGGTAAACGCGCGGACGGCGACGCAAGTCGCGCAGGTTCGGCGTCCCAACATAGCGAGCGACGCGTGGCGCCTCCGGCAGCAGCCGGCGGCAAGGGTGGACATCGCCCTTAAGGCCAAGTGCGCGCGATCTCGCAGACGGCAATCGCGGGGTCAATCGCGGGCCAAGAAGAAGACGGATCCATCTGGAGCTCTAAGGAGTATGCGTAAATGCCAACGAGTAGTTTGCCGATCGATTCAACCTGGACTCTGACGTTCGACGACGAGTTCAACAGCCTGAACACGAACCATTGGGGCACCAATTGGCTCGGGGCCGCCGGCGCCATAACGAAGCCGATCAACTCTGCGGAGCAGGGAGCCTACGACCCGGCCGAAGTGAGCGTGAGCGGCGGATACCTGCATCTGGGGACCGACTACAAGACGGTGACCGTCGGGGGACAGACCTACAACATGGTCGGCGGCATGGTCCAAAGCAACGATCACTTCCAGCAGACCTACGGCTACTATGAGGCGCGGATCTATCTGCCGGGTACGAACGGAGAGATCAACAACTGGCCGGCTTTCTGGCTCGATGGCCAGAACTGGCCCGTCGATGGCGAACTCGACATCATGGAAGGGTTGTCCGGCCAGGCCGGGTACCATTTCCACTCGCCGTCGGGCGGACCCGGCGCGACGGTGTCCGGCGACTTCACGGGCTGGCATACCTACGGCGCGCTCTGGGAACCGGGCTCGGTGACGTACTATTACGACGGCGTCGAGGTCGGGAAGATTACCACCGGCATCACTTCGTCTCCGATGTATCTCATCCTCAACAACGGTGTCTCCGATTCGATCGGCGGCCCGACGCACGTGCCGAGCGACATGCTTGTGGACTATGTCCATGTCTATTCGCAAGACCCCAACGCCGTCGCCGTCGCGCCCGAGGCCGGCTACAGCGGGCCGGGACAGGTTGCCGGCGGCGACCCGCCGCCCCCGCCACCGCCGCCACCGTCCGACCCAGGCACAGTCGGGGACTCCCTCGCGAATCTGCTCACCGGCGACAGCGGAAACAACACGCTCAACGGTCAGGGCGGCGCCGATACGCTGAACGGCGGCGCCGGCGCGGACAATCTCATCGGCGCCGCCGGCAATGACGTATATATGGTCGACAACTCCAAGGACATCGTGAACGAGAACGGCGGCAGCGGCACCGACAGCGTGATCAGCTCGATCTCCTTCGATCTCCACAGCAACGGCAAGACGGTGTTCGGCAACGTCGAGAATCTCACGCTTACGGGTTTCGCGACCAACGGCACCGGCAACGATCTCAGCAACACGCTGATCGGCGACAAGTACTACAACAGGCTGGTCGGCAACGGCGGCAATGACACGATCGACGGCGGCGCCGGCAACGACCTGCTGACCGGTGGATCCGGCAGCGACACCTTCGTTCGCCACTCTCTGTCCGAAGGGCGGGACACGATCAAGGACTTCCAGACGGGCCGCGGCGGGGACACGCTCGACATCCACGACGTGCTCTCCGGCTACAATTCGTCGTCGAACTTGAGCGACTTCGTTCATCTGACTGAGAGCGGCGGGAACACGACCGTCCAGGTCGACCCGAACGGCGCCGTTGGCGGGCACCAGTTCACCAGCATTGCCGTCCTGACGGGCGTAGCGGGCGTCACCGCCGCACAGATGGTCGACGATGGGAATCTTCACGTGACATAGGCAGCCGCCTGCTCGCTGACCGCGTCAGGCGGAAAGCGCACATACCCTAGCGGACCGCCGCCGACACGCCAGCCGGCGGCGGTTCTTCTTTGCAGGCACTCCGGCCAGGCGCGCATCCGATCCCGGCGCGTCACGGCTCCCATGGGTGCCAGCATGCACGGCTTGGGTACAGAACTACTGCTGGAGTGGCCAAGTTTCCGCCATGGGTTAAAGTCATTCAGGTCATGACGACCTGTCCGAGGGAGCCCAATGGCGAGATTGGTTTCGGCGCTCGACATAGCGATGTCCGTTTGCATCGCGACGGTCGCAGCCTTTGAAGCTGCGATCGAGATTCAAAGAAGATTTCCGGATGACCAAGGAGTGATAGTGACAATCACAGGCTGGTCGAGCCTCGTACCGCTTGCGTTGCTGGCGCTCGTGGGATGTTTGTGGCTCGGGCGACTCTTCCTGCCGGCGCGGAGCGCCATCCGGATCCTGACGCCGCTGGAGAACAGCGCCGTACCGGCCGTCCGCGAGGTGTGCGGATCGATATGGCCTGCGAGCGAGCCCGTGCAGGTCTTCGTGCTGACGGGGCGGGAGTGGCGCCCGCAGCAACTGCCGGCGCGAGACGGCGCGCTTTGGTCCACTCAATGTCACTTCGAGACGCCTGTTGCGGGCAGCGATTCGAATTTCAAGATTGCGGCAATCTCAAGGGCTACGCTCATTGTCGGGCCAGTCAGGAGGCTTCCTTGGTGGTCCACAACGACGTCAAGCATCGTGAGGGTGAGGCGAGAGACATGACGGCCTCCGCGCGGGTGACGGTGGCAGCCGGGTTGGTCCAGCACACAGGCCCTGCGACGGAGGCGCCGGTGCGCTTGCGGAGCTTGCGTGGGCGACACGCGTCAAGTGTCAGTGGAAGTCACGGCTCTTCAGGAAACGGTCAGGCAAGGGGGCGGCCGGCTCCTGAGGGAGGAGCGGGAGAGGATCATCGGAGCGCAGGTGGCGAAGCGCGCCGGTGAGGTCGACGAACTCCTCGGCCACGACGTGAATGACGATGCCCTCGCGTTGAATTCGGCCGCGCACCAGCAGGAACTGCGACGTCATGACGATGCGGCGATTGGCCTCGAAGACCTTCGACCAGACGACGACATTCACGATCCCCGTCTCGTCCTC
>DATIXH010000249.1:0-7751 GCA_035518775.1 Candidatus Acidiferrum sp. | reverse complement strand
CGTGCGTCCTTCGACAGGCTCAGGATGAGGACTTTTCTTGGTGCCACCAAGGTTTTCCCTCATCCTGAGCCTGTCGAAGGACGCACGGCGGTCCTGCAGAAATGTGTGAATCCGATAGCGGCGAAAGCCGGAGTCCATATTCCAGAGGCCTGTGTTAATGGGCCACGGCTTTCGCCGGGGTGACAGCGGAGAGTCGAACTGTCCAAAGGTGCCCGCTTTCTTTTCAGGCACAGACACGACGAGGGATCGCTCGGGCCACCACATGGGGTCGCCCCTGCAGCGTCGCTGCGCCGTTGTGCCTCTGCGGCTCACCTATTCCTCGTCATCCTGCCGGCAGGGTGACGGTGAAGAGGGCGCCGAGGATGCGGCCGTCTTCGGCGGTGCGGTTGGCGGCGACGATCTGGCCATGATGGGCCTCGACGATCTGCTTGGAGATGCTCAGACCGAGGCCGGAGTGGGTGCCGAACTTCTCGCCCGCCGGCCGCTCGGAATAGAAGCGGTCGAAGATGGCCGTCAGCTTGCCCGGAGGAATGCCGGGGCCGTCGTCGGCCACGGTGATGCGCACGCGGTCGCCGTCGCGCGCGGCGGCGAGGCGGATGGTGCCGCCGGGCGGGCTGAACGAGACGGCGTTGCCGATGAGGTTGCGCAAGACCTGCACGAGGCGGCCCTCGATGCCGTGCACGGTCAGGCTCTGCAGGCTGGCGATCTCGACCTTCAGGGGCGGCCCGTCGCCCCGGGTCGCCTCGTGCAGGTCGGCGAGCGCGCGCAGCATGCTGGCGATGTCGACCGGCCCCATCTCGGCGCGCGACAGCTCGGCGTCGAGGCGCGAGGCGTCGGAGATGTCGCTGATCAGGCGGTTCAGCCGCTCGACGTCGTCGAGGATGATGCTCATGAGGCGCTGCTGCTGCTTGGGATCCTCGAGGCGGGCAACGGTCTCGACGGCGCTGCGCAGCGAGGTCAGCGGATTCTTGATCTCGTGGGCGACGTCGGCGGCAAAGCGCTCGATGGCGTCCATGCGCGCCCACAGCGCCGCGGTCATGTCGCGCAGTGCGCCCGAGAGGTCGCCGATCTCGTCGCGCCGGCGGGTGAAATCGGGGATGTCGATCTGGCGCCCATGGCCGCGCCGCACGCGCTCGGCGATCTCGGCCAGGCGGCGGATCGGGCGCGCGATGGTGCGGGCGAGATAGAGCGACAGCAGGATGGTGATGGCGAGCGCGACGCCGAACACCTTCAGGATATCGAAGCGCACGCCGCGCACGGCGGCATCGATGGCGCCGCCCTCGCTCGACATCAGCAATGCGCCCATCACCTGGCGGTAGCGCTGCACGGGCACGGCGACATGCATGACCACGCCGCCGTTGGGGCGCTCGTAGACGGCGCGTCCGACCTCGCCCGCCATCGCCCGCACGATCTCCGGATAGTCCTGCGCGGCATTGCTTTCGTGATAGAGCGGCCAGCGGTGGCTGACCGGCAGCTGCTCGACGACCCAGTCGTAGATGTCGTTGAGCATGGCCTCGAACAGGCTCTGCGGCCGCGGCGCCTCCAGCGGCACGATCTCGACGTCGCCCTCCGGCGTCAGCAGGCGCAAGCTGTCCGCCACCAGCGAGCCGTCGAGCGCGAACAGCCGCGCCCGGTTCTTGGAGATCTCGACCATGCGCCGCAGGGTGAGGCGGGCCGCCTCCGGCATCAGCTTCTCGTCGCCGAGGTCGCCGGCGGTGACGCCGGTCTCGCCGAGCGCGACGGCGAACAGCTGGCCCTCGGTCTTCAGGGCCTCGAGCTCGGCGGTGATGAGGCTGTCGCGATACTGGTCCAGATAGAGCAGGCCGACGACCGGGATGATCAGGGCCAGCACGTTCAGCGTGAGGATGCGGCGCAGGAGCGGCGAGGTGCGCCGCCGGCGCCGCACCACCCGCGGCAGCGGCGCCGCGCGCTCGGCCCGCAGGGTCGGCGCCGGCCGCTCGCGGATCAGCGTCGGCTGCAGCGCCTCGCGCTTCTCGGCCGCCAGCGCACCGGCGTCGGGCGGTCCGAGCCGCGGCTCCAGGCTGAGGGTCAAGCGCGCCTCACGGCGCCGCGGCGGCGGCGCCCGGGCGCGATCGGATCCTAGTGGTCGCGATAGCGGTAGCCGACCCCATAGAGCGTCTCGATCTGCGCGAACTCCCCATCGAGCACCCGGAATTTCTTGCGCAGACGCTTGATGTGGCTGTCGATGGTGCGATCATCCACGTAGATATGCTCACCATAGGCCGCGTCCATCAACTGGTCACGGCTCTTGACGTGGCCGGGGCGCGATGCCAGCGACTTCAGCAGCAGGAACTCCGTCACCGTGAGGTCGACCGGCTGACCCTTCCAGGTGCAGACGTGGCGCGCGGCGTCGAGCGTCAGCTCGCCGCGCACCACCGTCTCGCCGGCGGCACCGGCGGTGCCGTCGCGGCTGAGGGCCTCGCGCCGCAGCAGCGCGCGGATGCGCTCGATCAGCAGGCGCTGGGAGAACGGCTTCTTGATGTAGTCGTCGGCCCCCATGCGCAGGCCCATGAGCTCGTCGACCTCGTCGTCCTTGGAGGTGAGGAAGATCACGGGCAGCTCGCTCTGCCGGCGCAGGCGCTCGAGCAGCTCCATGCCGTCCATGCGCGGCATCTTGATGTCGAGGATGGCGAGATCGACCGGATTGGCGGTGAGGCCGCGCAGCGCCTCGGCGCCGTCGGTGTAGGTGCGCACGGCGAAGCCTTCGGCTTCCAGCGCGATCTGCACCGAGGTCAGGATGTTGCGGTCGTCATCGACCAGGGCGATGGTTTGCGGCACGCGGCGACCCCTTTGCTGGCCGGACAAAGATTAAGAAAACCAAGCGGTTAAGGCGGGAGACTAGCGCCCAATATGGCCCTTTTGTGGCCGGAAGTTGGGCGAAATCTCGGCTGCCTGCGTCGCTTCTGGGATATAGAGAGCCCGCCCGATCAACACAATGCGGCATGGCCGCGGCCGCGGCAATTTGCTGCTGCCGCGCTTTTCCGAAAAGGCCGCCCGTCGTTGGCAAGCGCGGGTATGGTCGGCTACTATTTTGCCCAATTCCGACATCTTACGGGGAATGTCGGTTGGAATGAGTCGCGCGGCCGGCGTGGTGAGGGAACGGCCGATCGTGTCCTCAAGAACCGAAACCAAGGGAGACAATCCGACAATGTCGTTCACGAAGTTAGGCTCAGCGGCCGCGGCGTCGCTGATTCTCATGGCTGGAATCGCCAATGCCGGCGATCCCGCCTCCTGCCAGAAGGTCCGGCTCTCCGACATCGGCTGGACCGACATCACCGCCACCACCGGCACGATCGACGTGCTGCTGACCGGCCTCGGCTACAAGCCGGAGATCAAGCAGCTCTCCGAGGAGGTGACCTACACCGGCCTCAAGAACAAAGACCTCGACGTGTTCCTCGGCGACTGGGAGCCGAGCATGGCCAGCGTGATCAAGCCCTATCTCGACGACAAGACCGTCGAGCAGCTGGACGCCAATCTCGAGGGCGCCAAGTACACGCTGGCGGTGCCGAAGTACGTCTATGAGGGCGGCATCCACGACTTCGCCGACATCGCGAAGTTCAAGGACAAGCTCGACGGCAAGATCTACGGCATCGAGCCGGGCAACGACGGCAACAAGCTGATCCTCGACATGATCGGCAAGAACGCCTTCGGCCTGAAGGACTTCAAGCTCGTCGAATCGAGCGAGCAGGGCATGCTCGCCCAGGTCACGCGCGCGGCCAAGAAGAAGGACTGGATCGTGTTCCTCGGCTGGGAACCGCACCCCATGAACGTGAAGTACGACATGGCCTATCTGACCGGCGGCGACGATTACTTCGGCCCCAATTTCGGCGGCGCCACCGTGCATACCAACGTACGCGCCGGCTACACCCAGGAGTGCCCGAACGTCGGCAAGCTGCTCAGCAATCTCAAGTTCGAGCTGAAGCTCGAGAACGAGATGATGGGCAAGATCCTGGACGACGGCAAGGACGGCCCGACGGCGGCCAAGGAGTGGCTGCAGGCCCATCCGGAGGTGCTGGACAAATGGCTGACCGGCGTCACCACCTTCGACGGCGGCGACGGACTGGCGGCGGTGAAGAAGGAACTGGGGCTATCGAGCTGAGGCTCCATGAACGGCCGGGTCCGCTGCGGGCCCGGCCGCTTCGCGCGTCGGGGGGAGCGGTGACGCTATGGAATGGCTCAATCAACTCGCCGACCTGATCAGCGGCAACAAGATACCGATCGGGAAGTGGGTCGAGGTCGTCGTCGGCTGGATCACCGACAACCTCGGCTGGTTTTTCGATGCGCTGTCCTCCGGCCTGGGATTCCTGGTCGACAATACCGTGTGGCTGCTGGGTCTCGTGCCGGCGCTGCTCCTGATCCCGGTGATCTGCGCCATCGGCTATTGGCTGCACCGCAACTGGGCGCTGGTCGTGGGCATCGCCGTCGGCCTGCTGCTCATCCTCAACCTGGGATTCTGGAACGAGACGATCGAGACACTCGTGCTCGTTCTCTATGCGACGCTGTTCTCGCTGCTGATCGGCATACCCGTCGGCATCTATTCGGCGCGACGACCCTGGTTCTATCGCGGGCTGCAGCCGGTGCTCGACATGATGCAGACGCTGCCGACCTTCGTGTATCTGATCCCGACGCTGATCCTGTTCGGCCTCGGCTCCGTCCCCGGCCTGATCTCGACGATCATCTTCGCCGTGCCGCAGCCGATCCGGCTCACCCATCTCGGCATCACCAGCGTGCCGCAGCCGCTGATCGAGGCCGGCGAGGCCTTCGGCGCCACCCGCCAGCAGCTGCTGTGGAAGGTGGAGGTGCCGCACGCCATGCCGACGATCATGGCCGGCGTGAACCAGACCATCATGATGTCGCTGTCGATGGTCGTGATCGCAACCCTGGTCGGCGCCGGCGGCCTCGGCGTGCCGGTCATCCGAGCGCTCAGCTCCGTCAACATTGCGCAGGGCTTCGAGGCGGGCCTCGCGATCGTGATCGTGGCGATCCTGATGGACCGCATCATGAAGCGGCCCGCGCCCGGCTCCAAAGCAAGGGGACGCTGACATGCGCGCGGTGGCCTTCGAGCATGTCGACGTGGTGTTCGGCCCGACGCCGCAGCAGGCGCTCGGCCTGCTCGACAAGGGCGAGGGGCGCGACGCCATCCAGGAGCAGACCAGCAATCTCGTCGCCGTGCACGACGCCTCGGTGTTCGTGAACGAGGGCGAGATCCTCGTGCTCATGGGCCTGTCGGGCTCGGGCAAATCGTCGCTGATGCGCTGCATCAACGGGCTCAACCGGGTGACGCGCGGCCGCGTCGTCGTCCATGACGGGAATGCGGACATCGACGTCGCCAGCTGCGACGCCCAGACCCTGCGCCGCCTGCGGCGCAACCGCATCTCCATGGTGTTCCAGCAGTTCGCGCTGATGCCGTGGCTGACGGTACGCGACAATGTCGGCTTCGGCCTCGACATCCGCGGCGTGGACAAGGCCACGCGCGACCGCACCGTCGACGAGAAGCTGAAGCTGGTGCGGCTGGAGAAGTTCGCCGACAAGCACGCCCACGAGCTCAGCGGCGGCATGCAGCAGCGGGTCGGCCTGGCGCGCGCCTTCGCCACCGACGCCAGCATACTGCTGATGGACGAGCCGTTCTCCGCGCTCGACCCGCTGATCCGCGAGCACCTGCAGGACGAGCTGCTGGATCTGCAGCGCGCGCTGAAGAAGACGATCGTGTTCGTCAGCCACGACCTCGACGAAGCCCTGAAGATCGGCACCCGCATCGCCATCATGGAGTCGGGCAAGATCGTCCAGTTCGGCGTGCCCGAGGACATCGTCACCAAGCCGGTCAACGAGTATGTGCGGCTGTTCGTCGCCTCGATGAATCCGCTGACCGTGCTCAAGGGCGGCATGCTCATGCGCTCGACCGCGGAGCTGCAGCGCGACGGGCCGGACATCGTGCTCGATCGCGCCGGACGCTGCCGCTGTCGGCTCGACAATCAGGGGCGGCCACTCGAGCTGACCGTCGGCGGCGCCGTCGGCCAGTTCATCAAATACGCCACCGACCTCGATCTCGCGAAGCTGCCGGCAACCGCGATGGTCACCGGCGGCGAGCGCGTGCCGATGCGGGCGGCAGTGCTGGTCCGTCAGGTCACGCGACGCCCGCTCGTGCTGCTGGGCGACGAGGGCCAGCTGCTGGGCGTGGTCGGCGAGCACGAGCTCTATCGCGGCATGCTCCGGCAGACCGAGCTGGCGAAGTCCCATCCGGAAATCTCGCCGCCTTTGGCGGCCGACTAGCCGACCCCTCGATGAAGCGCCAAGCGCCGCTGCGCCCGGGCGATGCGCCTTGGCTGGCCGCGCTCGGCGAAACCGCGCGCGCCATCGGCAGCGACGGGTTTACGGCCCGGCTGCTGCGGCTCTTCGGCCGGCTGATCCGCCACGACATGGCGGTGGTCGTGCGCTATGCGCGCTTCTCCGCGCCGGACTTTCTGGTGTGCGAGGGGATGCCGGCCCACCAGGTCGCGACCTATCGCGACGGCTGGTATCGCTTCGATCCGTTCTACGGCTTCTGGCAGCGGCGCGAGCGCGGCGGCGTGGTGAGCTTCCGCGACGTGGCGCCGCCGGCGCTGCTGCGCAGCGGCTACCGCGCCTTCCTGCGGCAGGCGAAGATCTGCGACGAGCTCGGCATGTTCCTGCCCGGCGTCGGCCGCGGCAGCATCGCGCTCTTCCTCGAGCGCTCGAAAGGCTGGTTCAGCGCCGCCGAGAAGGAACGCGCGCGCCGCGCCTATCCGGCCATCGCCGGACTCTACCGGGCGCATGTCGGCCACATCTTCGCCGGGCTCGGCAGCAGCCCGGGCGCGCCCTCGCCGCAGCTGACGCGGGCGACGCTGCTGGTCGACCGCGACGGCGAGCGCGTCTTCGCCAACAAGGACTGGCGCGCCGCCGAGGCCGATCCCGCGGTCGGCCGCGCGATCGCGGGGCTGGCGAATGCGCGCAGCGGGCAGGTGCGGCTCTCCGACAACCGCATGCTGCATGTGGCGCCGCTGGAGCCGGACTTCCCGCTGGCGCCCGCCGGCCGCATCTACGTGATCGAGCGCATCGGCCTGGCGCCGGCGCCGCTGTCGCCGCGCGCCGTGGTGGCGCAGTTCGGCGCCGGGCTGACGCCGCGCGAGCGCGAGATCGTGGCGCTCGTGCTCGAGGGCCATCCGAGCGCCACCATCGCCAATCGCCTGGGCATCGGCCGCGGCACCGTGAAGAACCACCGCCGCCGGCTCTACGACAAGCTCGACATCACGACCGAGCGCGAGCTGTTCCTGCGCTATCTCGACTGGCTGGCGCAGGCCGATCCGGCGGCGCCGCCGCTTTGAAGTCGGCCGCGCCCGCGCTATGACAGGCGCGGAACAGGATGGTGCGAGATGAGCAGACAGATGCAGGCGATCGTCGCCAACGGGACCGGCGGCGCGGAGATCCTCGAGTTGCGGGAGGTGCCGATTTCCTGGCCGCGCGGCGGGCGGGACGCGCTCGTGCGCCTGAAGGCCGCGAGCCTCAACCCCGCCGACCTGTATTTCCGCACTTACGGGACCTGCATCAGGAACGCGGCGCCCATCCTCGGCCATGACGGTGCGGGCGTGATCGAGGAGGTCGGCGCCGGCGTCACCCGCTTCCGCCCCGGCGATCGCGTCTGCTTCTGCAATGGCGGCATCGGCGGCGAACCCGGCACGTACGCAGAGTTCGCGGTGGTGCCGGAAGAGCAGCTC
>DATIXH010000248.1:0-7775 GCA_035518775.1 Candidatus Acidiferrum sp. | reverse complement strand
GCGACGTCGCTGCGCGACAGCTCAAGCCAGGCGGCGAGCGTCGCGTTCACGAACAGGAAGCGGCCCTCCTCGTCGACGGAATAGAAACCGATCGGGGCGTGCTCCACCAGGTCGGCGAACCGCTCCTGCTCGCGGCGGATGATGGATTCGACCTGCCGGCGCGGCGTGATGTCCTCGACGCCCCAGACCACGTAGCCCGGCAGCAGCTGCAGGGGGGAGGCGCTGACGTCGCGCCACTCGATGTTGCCGTTGGGCGTGCGGATCGTGATCTCGGTGTGGCCGGCGATGCCGGCGGCGGCCTGCGCCTCCAGCTGGGCGAGCCGGTCGACCTCGGTGGGCTCGCCAGCCATCTGGGCTTCGAGCAACGCCTTCACCGGCATGTCCTTGTCCGGGAACATGCGGCGATAGGTCGTCGAGGCGAAGATGACGCTGCCGTCGGGCGCCACGATCTGGCGCGCGACCGGCAGGGTGTCCAGACTGGAGGCGAAGAGGTCGCGCTCACGGCGCGCCCGCAAACGCATGTTGAGGAGAAGCGCCGCGCCCGTCAGCAGGGCGAGCGCAATGCCGCCGGCGATGCCGCCCCACAGCACCGGCGAGACGCCCTCGCTGTCGGCAGCCGTTGCCGTGAGCGACGGGAAGAAGGCCAGCATGGCACAGAGCAACGCCACCGCCGAAGGCCGCCGCCTTCTGGCGGCGCCTGCTGGCACCCACCGGTTGGGGATCAGGCGCGTCATGGTCCCGTCGACCGCTACTCCACTCGCCCGTCGACCGCCCGACTCGTTGTGGCCCGCAACGTGCCGACGCTCAGGCTATCGCCCGCGACGCGGCTGGAACAGAGCGGAACACAGGGCGGCATGAAACGGCGATAGGAGCATTAACCTTGTAGCGTTAATAAACAGTAAAATCGACAAATGCCATTAAATCGGCAGGAGGGCGCATTCAGGGCGCTTTATACGCTGAAGCTCGCCGCACGATCTTCAAAACCAGATTGGGGCGACCTCAGTCGTCCCGGTGGGTGCGTTCCATGCGCTCGTGGCGTTCCTGGGCCTCGATGCTGAGGGTGGCGATCGGGCGGGCTTCCAGGCGGCGCAGGCTGATCGGCTCGCTCGTCTCCTCGCAGTAGCCGTAGGTACCCTCGTCGATGCGCTGGAGCGCGTCGTCGATGCGGGCGATCAGCTTGCGCTCGCGGTCCCGGGTCCTGAGCTCGAGGGAGCGGTCGGTTTCCAGCGATGCCCGGTCGGCGATGTCGGGCTCAGAGAGCGACTCTTCCTGCAGGTGCTTGAGCGTCTCCGACGATTCCTGGAGCAGCTCCGACCGCCAGCTGAGCAGCTTCTGGCGGAAGTATTCGCGCTGCATCGGATTCATGAACTCCTCGTCCTCGCTGGGACGGTAATCCGGGGGAAGCAACGGTGGCATCTCCTTGCTCGTCGTGCGCCGCTTAATAAGTGGCGGCGGAATATAGCGGATTCGGGTTCGGCCGCAAGGCCGAGATTTCACCGATAGATCGCAGAAAAAGGTTGAAAAATCATAACGTTGTGTTCAGGCGCCGATAGCGGTTGGAAGCCCCCTTTAGCGGTGCGGCGCCGGCGGGATGCGCGAAAATACGCCCTCCGCACGCCGCTAACCTTGCAAACGCCAGGCCGCCGCGGGTTCGCGACCTTCTGGGTGTCGCGAATTAAGCAATGCCAATGTCTTAACCGTCGCGTTTAGGGCTTTTTTAAGCGGACGTGACTTATGGTTGCGTGATCGAAAGAAGGCGAAAGCCGACGGCGTTGCAGACGGAGTTGCGAATGAGTGCAGAGCATCAGGCTGGACAAGGTGCGGTCCGCGGCCCGGAGGGCATGCCGATCACGCTTGATGACCTGCCCCCGCCGGGTACCAAGCGCTGGGTCATCCGCCGCAAGGCGGAGGTTGTGGCGGGCGTGCGCGCGGGTCTGCTGAGCCTCGAGGAAGCCTGCCAGCGCTATACGCTGTCGGTGGAAGAGTTCCTCTCCTGGCAGCGTCTGATCGACAAGCATGGCCTGCGTGGCCTGCGCGTCACCCGCCTGCAGGACTATCGCGGCGCGGCCGCGGCCGACGAAGCGCGCTAGCCGCAGCACGTCACAGCGAGATTTCACGGGCGGCCTCTTTGGCCGCCCGTTGTCGTTTCTGGCTCAAGCGGCGGCTAGCGGCGCCGGGCCAGGCCGGCCGCGCGCTCGTTGCGGCGCTGGGTCGAGGTCTTGTCGGCGGTTTCCCGGCCCTGCTTCATCTGCTCGACCCGCGCCAGCTCGGCCTCGGCGACCGCCAGTTCCTCGCGCGCACGCTCGATCGTGGCTTCGAGGCCGGCAATCGAGCGCACGAGGCGCTCGCGGCGTTCGTTCGGTGACTGACCGTCGCTGGACGCAGGTGCACCCGGGCCGTCGAGCCGACCGATATCGGCGCGCAGGCGGTCGGCCAAGCGCAGGAGATCCTCGAGGGTCCGGCGCTTCTCGCTGCAGGCCCAGCGATAAACGCGGGCCATCTGGTCGATCGCCGTCACGGGTTCGCTCCAAAGATGTCGCCGGCCGTGAGATTAGCCGCGGGGCATAGATTTTTTCTGATGGTAACCGCCGTCCTCATCCGCCGATTCCTACCCCGCCTCTGCCTCTGGCAGCAAAAGACTTTATTAGGATCAATCGGTTACCATGATCATCGCGAAGATTCCTTAAGCTTTCGTGAAGGTCGAGCGACCCCTGGTCCTGCACACTTTTTTTCTCCCTGGTAAAGGTTTGTTAAGAAAGTGGCGGCAAAATGGTTAACAGGTTAAGCTTCCATCCACTACGCTGCCGGGGTTCGCAATGCGCGTTCTGTTGGTCGAAGACGATTCAAACACCGCCCAGAGCATCGAGCTGATGCTCAAGTCCGAGAATTTCATCGTGGACTCCACGGATCTCGGCGAGGACGGTCTCGAGATCGGAAAGCTCTACGATTACGACATCATCCTGCTCGATCTTATGCTGCCGGATATCGACGGCTACGAGGTGCTGCGCCGCCTGCGTTCGGCGCGCGTCAACACGCCGATCCTGATCCTCTCGGGCCTTTCCGAGCTGGACAACAAGATCAAGGGCCTCGGCTTCGGCGCCGACGACTATCTCACCAAGCCGTTCGACAAGCGCGAGCTGATCGCCCGCATCCAGGCCATCGTCCGCCGCTCCAAGGGCCATTCCGACTCGGTGATCAAGACCGGCAAGCTGTCGGTCAACCTGGACACGCGCGTGGTCGAGGTCGAGGGCCAGCCGCTCCATCTGACGGGCAAGGAATATGGCATCCTCGAGCTGCTGTCGCTGCGCAAGGGCACGACGCTGACGAAGGAAATGTTCCTCAACCACCTCTACGGCGGCATGGACGAGCCCGAGCTCAAGATCATCGACGTGTTCGTCTGCAAGCTCCGCCACAAGCTGAAGGCCTCGACCGGCGGCGACAGCTACATCGAGACCGTGTGGGGCCGGGGCTACGTGCTGCGCGACCCTAGCGAAGAGGGCGCGCCGGCACCGAAGGAGGCCGCCGCCGGCTGATCGCACGACCACGATCGCGCTACGATTAGGCAGCTGAGTTTCGCCGGGCCCCTCGCGGGCCCGGTGTTTTTTTGCGCTTGGAGAAGATCGAGCTACCGCGTGGGCTTGCGCACGAACAGGTCGTCATGCGCGGGCAGCGCGGGGGCGTGCTCTTCGGAGGCGGCGCGGCGCTTGCGATCGGGGCGACGCCGCTCGACGCGCGCGCGGATGGCGTGATCGAGATAGCGCGCGGGATCGATCACTTCGATGGCCTGGCCGTTCAACAGCACGACGCCATTGTGAGACGCCGGATTCTGCGGCGCGACATCGGCCACTTCGGGAACCGAATCGACCAGCAACCCGAAGCTCTGGCGGTCGACGGTGAAGACGATGACCGGCGCCCGTCCGCCGCTCGGCAAGTTGCCGGCGGGATCCATCGCCACGAGAGGCAGCAGGTCGCTGCCTGATCGCATCACCCAGAGACCGCGGCTATGGTCGATGGCCTTGAGATCGACTTCCTCGAGGCCCGCCACCTGATCGAGATAGGCGGCCTTCGGCGCGCCGTCGGCGCCGCGGAACAGCAGCACCCGGATCATCCCGGGCGAGGGCGCGCCAAGCAGCTGCGCCGGCGGCACGCTCTGGGGCTCGGCCGCGCCGCGCTTCCGTGCGGCAGCAGTCTTCGGCGCGGCAGACACCGACGTCTTCGTGGCCGAGCTCTTCTTGGGCCGCTCGGGAGCCGGGGCCGCGGGCGGCGGCGGGGCAGCCTGCTCCGCCTCTTTGGCAGCCTCTTTGGCAGCCTCTTTGGCCTGCAGCAACCGCATCACTTCAGCCTGCGCGTCGACCAGCCCGCGCACTGTGGAAACGAGGTAGCCAAGGGTCTCCGCGCTGATGCGCACGGTGCCATCCGGCCCCGGAGCGGGAATCGGCGGCAGCCCACCGATCGAGCCTGTATCGATGCCGTCGACGACCGTGGGCGTGATGGCCGCGGGCGCATGGGGCGTTGGGGGGACCGGATTGGCGATGCGCGCCGGCGGAGCATGCAACGCCGGCCCCTCGGCATTCGCCATGGCGTTGATGACAGCCTCGATCCGGAGCAGGCCGTCGACGGCGATCGGGACGATCCGGTCGGTCGAGGCCGGGCGGCGCGCGCTCGCGGATTCGAGGCTCTCCAGCACGAGGCCGGCGGCAGCCTGCAGCGCTGACATGCCAAGGAATTTCGACGTCTCCTGGACGGAGCGCACCTGGTGCAAGAGGTCGCCCAAGGCGGCCGAATCGCCCGGCGCCTTGCGCAGGCGTTCCACTGCTCCCCAGCAGGCCGTCAAGCACTCTGTGGTTTCGCCGAGAAAGACCTTGAGAAGGTCGTCCATCCAATAATCCATCGACACGCGTGCGCCGGCGCGCAGACAGCCCGGTTCGTGCCATCCGCGACCGTCCGCTTGGGCCCGGTTAACCCTGTCAGAATGTGATTAATATCCGATGAAAACTGCCCCGTTCCCGGCTCCGGGGAAGGGTTCAAGCCATCGGGATCGAGACCACCAGGCGCACGCCCGCAGGCTGGGCGGCGGCTTCGAGGCGGCCGCCGGCGGCATCGGCCAGGCGGGCGGCAAAGAAGCCGTGGACCGTGCGGGCGGTCAGCGGCGGCGGCGGCTCGGCCGGCGCGGCGATGGCCGCTGCAACCTCCTCCGGCAATCGGGCGTCGCGTCCGGTCGCCAGTGCCGACACCACCAGCCGGTTGCCGGCACCCTGCAAGCCGACTGCGATTTCACCGCCGCGAGGCAGCATCTCCGTGGCCAAGAGGGTGAGGTTGAGCCCGAGCTTGGGGGCCATCGCCGGAACGTTGAGGCCGGCCGGGGGCGCCGCCCAGAGCAGAGTCGTCTTGGGCCCCTCGATCAAGCCTTCGGCCAGCCCCTTGGCAGTCTCCCAGCGCAGGCCGCTGTCGGACCCGGCGGCGCCGTAGGCCATGCGGAAGAACTCCAGCAGGGCCGACGCCCGCCGGACGCAGTTCATCGACAGCTTGAGGGCGTCGGCGCCCATCTCGTCGTCGGCGTCCTCCAGCAGCTCCAGCCCGTTGCCGACCGCACCGATCGGGCTGATGAGATCGTGACATACCCGCGAGGCCAGCAGTTCGAGCACCCGCAAATCCACCTTTACGCCCATCGGACTCCTCTTCACGCGACCCGGCGAGCGGCGGCGGACGGGATGTCGCGGCCCCCGCTCTCGACGTCGCCCCTTGCACTTTTCGGTGCGGCGATGTCCTTATACATAATTCCCGTCATTGAAAGGGATATTGCTGCTGCGGGTCGAATCATGTCTGCCACCCTCGTCCCTGGTATGCTGGTGCGACATCCGGAACGGCCTGATTGGGGCGTGGGCCAGGTGCAGTCCGTGGTCGGCGCACGTATCACCGTCAACTTCGAGAACGCGGGCAAGCTGCTGATCAACGGCGCGGTAGTCGCGCTCGAGGCCGCCGAGAACGAGCCTGAACAACTGACGTAAGCGGGACCGCGCCTTTCCATCGCAACAGCAAGAACGGCAGATGTCAGCAGGTCAGGATCAGACGCGCGGGCAAGCAGCGGGGGCCAACGGTAAGGGCCGGCTCCATCCGGGCGCCGGCCGCCGCCAGGCGGTGCCCCATCCCAAGGGCCGGCAACTCGACCCGGCGGCGCTGCGCGAGGTGCAGGCGCTGCTCGGCGAGCAGCCGCGGCAGCGCGATCTGCTGATCGAGCACCTGCATCTAATTCAGGACAAGCATGGCTGTCTGTCGGCGGCGCATCTGGCCGCCCTCGCCCATGAGATGAGGCTGGCACTGACCGAGGTGTACGAGGTCGCGACCTTCTACGCGCACTTCGATGTGGTGCTGGATGACGACACGCCGCCGCCGGCGCTGACCATCCGGGTCTGCGACAGTCTGACCTGCGAGCTGCTGGGCGGGGCACAGCTGCTCGCCGGGCTGAAAGCCAAGCTCGGCGACAAGATGCGCGTGGTGCGCGCGCCCTGCATGGGCCGCTGCGAGAAGGCGCCGGTGGCCGAGGTCGGGCACTATCATCTGGACAACGCCTCGGTGGAGGCCGTGGCGAAGGCGGCGGCCGACGGACATACGCATCCGCAGATCCCGACCTATGAGGGGCTGGATGCCTATGTCGCGGGCGGCGGCTATCAGCTCCTGAAGGATTGCCGCGCGGGCAAGCGCACGGCGGACGAGCTGATGGGTATCATGGAGTCGTCGGGCCTGCGCGGGCTCGGCGGCGCCGGCTTTCCGTCGGGACGCAAGTGGCGGTTCGTGCGCCAGGAGGCGGGGCCGCGGCTGATGGCCATCAATGCCGACGAGGGCGAGCCGGGCACGATCAAGGACCGCATCTATCTCGAGGCCCATCCGCATCGCTTTCTGGAGGGCATGCTGGTCGCGGCCTGGGTGGTGGAGGCGGCAGACGTCTACATCTACCTGCGCGACGAATATCCGGCGGTGCGGGAGATCCTGCTGCGGGAGATCGCGGCGGTGGAGAAGACGGGGCTCAATGGGGCGACGCGGATCCACCTGCGGCGCGGGGCCGGCGCCTACATCTGCGGCGAAGAGTCGGCGATGCTGGAATCGCTCGAGGGCAAGCGCGGGCTGCCGCGGCACAAGCCGCCGTTCCCGTCGCAGGTCGGGCTGTTCGGGCGGCCGACGCTGATCCACAACGTCGAGACCGTCTACTGGGTGCGCGAGATCGTCGAGCAGGGCGCGGCCTGGTTCCAGAGCCACGGGCGCAACGGGCGCAAGGGGCTGCGCAGCTTCTCGGTCTCGGGACGCGTGAAGAACCCGGGCGTGAAGCTGGCGCCGGCGGGCATCACGGCGCGCGAGCTGATCGAGGAGTTCTGCGGGGGCATGCAGGACGGGCACGCGTTCAAGGGTTATCTGCCGGGCGGCGCCTCCGGCGGCATCCTGCCGGCGGCGATGGCGGACATCCCCCTCGATTTCGGGACGCTGGAACAGTACGGCTGCTTCATCGGCTCGGCCGCGATCGTGGTGCTGTCGGACAAGGACAGCATGAAGGATGCGGCGCTGAACCTGATGCGGTTCTTCGAGGACGAGAGCTGCGGGCAATGCACGCCCTGCCGCGTCGGCACGGAGAAGGCGGTGACGCTGATGGCGCGCCCCCAGTGGGACGAGGCGCTGCTGGCGGAGCTGGCGCAGGCGATGAGCGACGCCTCGATCTGCGGGCTCGGGCAGGCGGCGTGCAATCCGCTGAAGACGGTGCTGAAGCACTTTCGGGAGGATTTGAG
>DATIXH010000247.1:0-28873 GCA_035518775.1 Candidatus Acidiferrum sp. | reverse complement strand
GTGGCGACGTAGCCCGGGGCGATGGCGTTGACCGTGATGCCCTTCGGCCCCAGCTCCGCCGCCAGCGAGCGGGTGAGGGCGTGGATGGCGCCCTTGGCCGCGATGTAGCCGTGGATGGTCGGCCGCGCCAGGATGGCGCCGATCGAGCCGATATTGATGATGCGGCCGAAGCGGGCGGCGATCATCGCGCGCGCGGCCTCGCGGGCCAGGCGGAAGCAGGCCGTGAAGTTGGTGGCCAGGACGCGCTCGATATCGGCGTCGGTCCACTCCGTGAGGGCGACGCGATGCTGGATCCCGGCGTTGTTCACGAGGATGTCGAGCCGGCCGAACTTGTCGGCGGCATCGGCCACCGCCTTGACCGAGGCGGCGGCATCCGTGACGTCGAAGGCCGCCACCTCGGCCTTGCCGCCCTTGGCGCGAATGTCCTCGGTCTTGCGCAGCAGCATCGTGCGGTCGCGGCCGTTCAGCAGCACGCGGGCGCCGTTGTCGGCCAGCGCCTCGGCAATGGCGAAGCCGATGCCGCGCGAGGCGCCGGTCACCAGCGCCACGCGCCCGTCGAGGGAGAAGGGATGTGTCATTTGCGTCTCTCGATCTCGTCAATACGGACCCAGCGGCGGCCAGCATCCGAGCGGATGACGGCCTCGATCACGCGCTGGATCTCCCAGGCTTCACGGAAGTCCGGCCAAGCCTTGCCCTTGCCGGCGACGGCCAGGAGCAGGTCGCGCACCTCGACGACCTTCATGTCGTTGAAACCCAGCTGATGGCCGGGCGCCGGGCAGAAGGCGCCGTAGGGCGGATGGTTGGCATCGGTCGCGATCGTCTTGTAGCCCGCGCGCCCCGGCTTCTGGCCGGCGGCGTAGAGTCTCAGTTCGTTCATGCGCTCCTGCGTGAAGGCGAGCGAGCCCTTGGTGCCCGCAATCTCATAGGCGAGCTGCATCTTGCGGCCGGTCGACACCCAGCTGGCCTCGATCGTTCCGCCGCTGCCATTCGCGAAGCGGACGAGGAAGCGGGCCTGGTCGTCGGCGCGCACGCGCTGTCGCCGGCGCGCGCCAGGCGCCACGGGCCGCTGCTTCACGATGGTGTCGAGCGTGCCGCAAACGGACTCGATCGGCCCGGCGAGATAGCGGGCGAGCGAGATGATGTGGCTGCCGAGGTCTGCCACCACGCCGCTGCCGAGCGGGCCGCTGCAGCGCCAGGTCATGGGGCCATCCGTGTTCATCATGTAGTCTTCGGCGTGGATGCCGCGGAAATCGATGATCTCGCCGATCTCGCCGCTGGCGATGATGTCGCGCGCCAGGATCTGGATCGGATTCTTCAGATAGTTGAACCCGACCATGGTGACGACGCCGGTCTTGGCGGCGCGCGCGGCCAGCCCCCGCGCCTCGGCGGCGGTCACCGCCAGAGGCTTCTCGCAATAGACGTGCTTGCCGGCGGCAAGCGCCGCGATCGCGATCTCGCGATGCGCGGCCGTCGGCGCCGTGATATCGACGAGGTCCACGGCCGGGTCCTGGACGAGCTGCCGCCAGTCGGCCGTGGCGCGCCGGAAGCCGAGCTTGCGGGCGGCCGTCGTCGCCGTGCGCTGGTCAATCTCGGCGATGAGCTCCAGCACCGGTGCCGCCGCCAGATCGAACACCGCGCCGACCTCGCGATAGGCGATTGTGTGCGCCCGGCCCATGAACCCGGCGCCGATCAGGCCGATGCGGATTTGATCCATTCACCCCCCGCAGCTGTCATGCCCGGCCTTGAGCCGGGCATCCATCGTGCCGCCGCACCATGGATCGCCGGGTCAAGCCCGGCGATGACAGCGAGTAGAAACGGCACACCCAATTCAATAGACAGGAAACTACCTTACATGGTCGCGCCGAAGTGCCACGGCGCGAACTCGTCGTCGCCGTAGCCATATTCCTCGCTCTTCGATTTCTTGCCCGACGCCGTGTCGAGGATCATCTTGAAGATGCGCTGGCCGACTTCCTCCAGCGTGGCCGTGCCGTCGACGATCTCGCCGCAGTTGATGTCCATGTCGTCCTTCATGCGCTCGTACATGGGCGTGTTGGTGGCGAGCTTCAGGCTGGGCGCCGGCTTGCAGCCGTAGCAGGAGCCGCGCCCGGTGGTGAAGCAGATGATGTTGGCGCCGCCCGCCACCTGGCCGGTGGCGGAAACGGGGTCATAGCCCGGCGTGTCCATGAAGACGAAGCCGCGCTTCGTCACCGGCTCGGCATAGCGGTAGACATCGACCATGTCGCTGGAGCCGCCCTTGGCGGCCGCACCCAGCGACTTCTCGAGGATCGTGGTAAGGCCACCGGCCTTGTTGCCTGGCGAGGGGTTGCTGTCCATGCTCTCGCCGTGGCGGGCGGTGTATTCCTCCCACCAGGCGATGCGGTCGAGCAGTTTCTCGCCCACTTCCTTGCTGACGGCGCGGCGCAGCAGCATGTGCTCGGCGCCATAGATTTCCGGCGTCTCGCTCAGAATCGCCGTGCCGCCATTCTGCACCAGCAGGTCGGCCGCGATGCCGAGGGCGGGATTGGCGCTGATGCCGGAGAAGCCGTCGGAGCCGCCGCACTGCAACCCGAGCGTCAGGTGCTTGGCCGGCAAGGTCTGGCGCCGAACGTCGTTGGCGGCGGGCAGCAGCTCCTTGATGCGCTGCACGCCGGCACGCACGGTGGCATTGGTGCCGCCGGTCTCCTGGATGATGTAGGTGCTCACCCGGCCGCCGACCGCGATGCCCTCCTGCATGCACAGCCGGTTCAACTGATTGGCCTCGCAGCCGAGCCCGATCACGAGCACGGCCGCGAAATTCGGATGCTTCGCGTAGCCGCCGATGGTGCGGCGCAGGAGATCGACGGCCTCGCCGTCGGCGGCGGCGGCGCAGCCGCTCTTGTGGGTCAGGGCGACGACGCCGTCGACATTGGGAAACTCCGCCAGTGCCTGCGGGCCGCGGAACTGGTCGGCGATCAGCCGGGCCACGGTCGCCGAGCAGTTCACCGTGGTGAGCACGCCGATGTAGTTGCGCGTGGCCACGCTGCCGTCGGCCCGCAAGATGCCCTGGAAGGTAGCGGCCTCTGCCTCCGGGAGCGGCGCGGTGTTGCGGCGATCGGCGCCGATGGTGTGGTCGGCCGCGCTCGGCCGGAAGGCGAGGTTGTGGACGTGAACATGCTGTCCAGGCTGGATGGCCTTCGTGGCGTTGCCGATGATCTGTCCGAACTTGCGCACCGGCTCGCCGGCCGCAATCGGCACGATCGCCACCTTGTGGCCGCGGCCGATCGGCTCGACCGCCTTCACCTTGGATGCGACCATTTCGCCGGCCGCGATATCGCGCATCGCCACGACCACCGGATCGGAGGGATTGAGCCGCAGGGTCGCCGGCCGGTCCAGGACTTCCGCCATGGTTAACCTCTGACGCTAGGAACGCCGCCAAGCGGCGGCAGGGCAAAAAGCAGCCGGATGATAGCACCGCTGTCAAGGCTGGCGCACGAGCGGTGCACAGGCCTCAGATATGTCGTATTGGTGGGACCGGAAAGAGGGGAGGGAGCGTGGATCACGGGCTCAGACGACGCTTCGGACGCCGGCTGCGACTGGGCATGGTGGGCGGCGGGCTGGCCTCGCTGATCGGCGAGACCCACCGCATGGCCGCCCGGCTCGACGACCGCTACGAGTTGGTGGCCGGCTGCTTTTCGTCCGATCCGGCGCGCGGCAGGGCGGCCGGCGCCGAGCTGCTGATCGCTGCCGATCGCGTTTATGCCGACTTCCGGCAGATGGCGGAGGCGGAGGCCAAGCGCGGCGACGGCGTCGAGGTCGTCACCGTCTGCGGTCCGACTGACAGCCACCACGACGTCGCTGCCGCGTTCCTGCAGCGCGGCGTCGACGTGATCTGCGACAAGCCCATGACCTCGACGCTCGCGGAGGCGATCGATCTTGCACGGGTGGTGCGGAAGAGCGGGCGGCTGTTCTGCCTGACCCACAACTACTCCGGCTATCCCATGGTCCGGGAGGCACGGGCGCGCATTGCCGCCGGCGAGATCGGCGCCGTGCGCCTGGTCCTCGTCGAGTTCCCGATCGGGACGTCGCGGATGGTCGTAGAAGAACCCGACCCCGCCAAGCGCCACTGGCGGTTCGACCCGGAGCGCGTGGGTGTCGCCGGGATCCTCGGCGAGGTCGGCACGCACGTGCATCACATGGCGAGCTTCGTCACCGGGCTGGAGGTCGCCGCCGTGTCGGCGACCATGGCCACCTTCACGCCTGGCCGGCGCGTCTACGACAACGCCTTCCTGACGGTGAAGTTTGCGAACAGAGCGCAGGGGACCTTCTGGTCCAGCTATGTGGCGGCCGGCAGCGAGCATGGACTTAGCTTCCGCATCCACGGCGAGAAAAGCGGTCTGACGTGGCGCCAGGAGGAGCCGAACGAGCTGTGGCTGGCACCCTTCGACGGGCCGCGCCGGCGGCTGTCGCGCGGGCAGGACGGCCTCTCTCCGGCGGCGGAGCGCGCAACCCGCATCCGCATCGGCCATCCGGAGGCCTTTACCGAGGCGTTCGCCAATCTCTACCGCGACTTCGCCGACGCAGCCATGGCGCTGCGCCTCGGTCAGACGCCCGATCCGGCGACGCTCGACTTCCCCCGCGTCGAGGACGGTGCCCGCACGCTCAAGCTGATCGAGGCTGCCACAGCGTCGAACGAGCGTGGCGGCGCCTGGGTGGACGCCGCGCTCGATCTCTCCGCTGTTTTCTGAACGAGGTTTGACCGATGGATATCGAACTCGACCCGAACGCATCGCTGCCCTCCGATCTCGGCCGGGCCTGCCTGGTCGGCCGCGCCTGGGCGCCGGGCACGCCAGCCGGTCCGAGCGTGGTGCTGGTCGACGGCCGCGACGTCATCGACATCACGCGCAGCTACGCCACGACCTCGCTCCTGCTCGAGGCGGTGCACCCCGCGCAGGCGGCACGCGCGGCCAAGGCGCGGGGAACGCGGCTCGGCAGCGTCGCCGACCTGCTCGCGAACAGCGCGGCCGGCCACCACGATGCCGAGAAGCCTCGCTTCCTCGCGCCCTGCGACCTGCAGGCGCTCAAGGCCTGCGGCGTCACCTTCGTGTCGAGCCTGCTCGAGCGGGTGATCGAGGAGAAGACGAAGGGCGAGCCTGGCCAGGCCGACCGCGTGCGGCGCAGCCTGATCGACGCCATCGGCATCGATCTCTCGGCGGTGCGCCCCGGCTCGGCCGAAGCGGCGAAGGTGAAGGACCTGCTGGTGCAGCGCGGGCTGTGGTCGCCCTATCTGGAGGTGGGCATCGGGCCCGACGCCGAGGTATTCACCAAGAGTCAGCCCATGTCGGCCGTGGGGACCGGCGCCGAGGTCGGCCTCCATCCCGCGTCCACCTGGAACAATCCGGAGCCCGAGATCGTGCTGGCAGTGAACAGCCGCGGCGAGACGGTGGGCGCCACCCTCGGCAACGACGTCAATCTGCGCGACTTCGAGGGCCGCAGCGCCCTGCTGCTCGGCAAGGCCAAGGACAACAACGGCTCCTGCGCCATCGGGCCGTTCATCCGCCTGTTCGACGAACACTTTGGCATCGACGCTGTGCGCAAGGCGGAGGTCGGGCTGTCGATCGCGGGGGACGACCAGTTCACGTTGCGGGCCACCAGCTCGATGGCGAAGATCAGCCGCGATCCGCTCGACCTCGTGCATCACGCCGCCGGGAAGACCCATCAGTATCCTGATGGCATGATGCTCTTCCTCGGCACCATGTTCGCGCCGACCCAGGATCGCGACCGCCCCGGCGCCGGCTTCACCCACAAGCGCGGCGATATCGTCACCATCTCCACGCCGACGCTGGGCGCGCTGGTCAATCGGGTGAGCATGAGCGACGCCATCCCGCCCTGGACCTTCGGCACGAGCGCGCTGATGCAGAATCTGCGGGCGCGCGGACTCTTGTAGGCGCGCAGGTGAGTTCGCTCATGAGAACAGCCCTCGCCCTGCTCGTTCCGCTGCTTCTCGCCGCCTGCAGCAACACCGAGGCGCCGAATTCGCGCCGGCCCGGCGACCGCTGCCTCTACGGCGTCGAGGCGGAATATGGCCGGCTCCTGCAATGGGGATCCTGCGCCCATCCGCCGCCCTATTCGGTCCGCGTGGGTGGACCCGACTAGCGCTGGCGCAGGTCGCGGGCGGCGCGCGCGAGGGCGGTGATCTTCTGCCAGTCCCCGGCGGCGACCGCGGCGCGCGGCGCCACCCAGGAACCGCCGACGGCGACTACGTTCGGCAGCTCCAGATAGGAGGGCGCCTTGGCGGCATCGATGCCGCCGGTGGGGCAGAAGGCGGCGTCCGGGAAGGGGCCGTGCAGCGCTCTCAGCATGTCGACGCCGCCGGCCGGCTCCGCCGGAAAGAATTTCAATACCGAGAAGCCGGCGGCCAGTGCGGCCATCAGCTCCGATGGCGTTGCGATGCCGGGCAGGAACGGCAGCTTGGACTGGCGCGCCAGCGCGGCGATCTCCGCCGAGAAGCCAGGGCTGACGAGGAAGCGGGCGCCGATGTCGAGGGCGGCCGCGACGTGCTCGCGCCGCAGGACCGTGCCGAGTCCGATGACCGCTTCCGGGACTTGCGCAATCATGGCGCGCGCGGCATCGAGGGCCGCCCCGGTGCGCAGCGTCACCTCGATGGCCGGAAGGCCACCGGCCACGAGCGCGCGCGCCAGCGGCACGGCGGTCGCGGCATCATCGATGGTGATGATCGGTATGACCGGCGCCAAGCCGGTGATGTCACGAACGCTCATGCCTGATCGAGATCTCGTGCTTGGGCTTGCCTCATCCCCATAACGCTAACAATCTAGGCCGCCTCTGGTTGCGAGGAAACGGAATCCTGATGAAGCGCGTCGCCACCATCGGCGAGTGCATGATGGAGTTGCGCCACACCGGTGCGCGGACGCTCGCGCTTGGCTTCGGCGGCGACACCCTCAACACCGCCCTCTACCTCGCGCGCCTCGGTCGCGACAAGGACATCCGAGTCGACTACGTCACCGCGCTCGGCGATGACCTCTACAGCCAGGGTATGCTGGACGGCTGGCGGGAGGAGGGTATCGGCACCGATCTCGTGGCCCGCCTGCCCGGGCGGTTGCCGGGCCTCTACATCATTCGCACGGACGAGCGCGGCGAGCGCTCCTTCACCTATTTCCGCTCGGCCGCCGCCGCGCGCGACATGCTGCGCGACGGGCGCGACGCGCGGCTGGCGGAGCGCCTGGCCGGCTACACTTGCCTTTACTTGTCGGGTATCACCCTGTCGGTCCTAGATGACGCCCAGCGGCAGGCGCTGATGACGATGCTGGATCGCCTGCGGTCCGGCGGCACGCAGATCGCCTTCGACAGCAACTACCGCCCGGCCGGCTGGCCGCGTATCGACGACGCCCACATGTGGATGACCGAGGCGCTGCGCCGCTGCGACATCGCGCTGCCCACGCTCGACGACGAGCAGCGGCTCTTCGGCGATGCCGACGTCGGCGCCTGTCTGGTGCGGCTGCGCAACGCAGGCGTCGGCGAGATCGTCCTGAAGCGGGGCGGCGAGGGCTGCGTGGTCTGGCCGGCTGGCGCCGCCGAGCCGTCGACGATCGCCCCGGCACCAGTCGGCAAGGTCGTCGATACGACCGCGGCCGGGGACTCCTTCAATGCCGGGTATCTCTACGGCCGGCTGACCGGGAGAGATCCGGTCGTCGCCGCCGCGATCGGTGGTCGGCTGGCCGCCAGCAAGATCCAGCATCCAGGCGCCATAATGCCGCTTGCGGCCATGCCGGACCTTGACGTCATCTGACCTCTGTCAACAAGGGGCATCCCAGCATCATGCGCATCCTCATACCCGACGCGATCTTTCCGGGCGACGCGGCGGTCGAACAGACGGCCTGTCCGCCGGGCGTGGAGATCGACCTGCGCCGGGCCGCTACCTCGGAGGAGATTCCAGACGACGTCTGGCGCGGCTGCACGGCGATCATCATGTGGCAGGTCATGAGCCTGCGCGCAGAGACCATCGCCAAGCTCGACAACTGCCGCATCATTGCGCGCGCCGGCGTCGGCTTCGACGGCATCGACCTCGAGGCTGCCGCGCGGAAGGGCATTCCCGTCTGCAACTGTCCCGATTACGGGACGACTGATGTCGCGGACCACGCTATTGCGCTCTATCTGGCGCTCGTGCGCGGCATCAGCTTCTTCCAGGACGCCTTGCGCGCGGACGTGGTGAAGCGCTGGGACTGGACCGCACCGCCGCTCATTGGGCGCGTGCGCGGCAACTGCTTCGGCGTCATCGGCATGGGCCGCATCGGCACGGCGGCCGCGCGCCGAGCGCGCGCCTTCGACATGCCCGTGCTGTTCTACGATCCCTATGTGCCTGATGGACAGGAGCTTGCCCTCGGTTTCGCCCGCACGCGCAGCCTCGAGGAGCTGCTGGGGCGGGCCGACGTGGTCAGCCTGCACGCCCCGCTCACGGACGAGACCCGCCGCATGATCGATGCGGCGGCGCTCGCGCGCATGCGGAAGAGCGCGATCCTCGTCAACACCGCCCGCGGCGGCATCGTCGACATCGATGCGCTCTACGAAGCTTTGAAGAGCGGCCGGATCGCCGGCGCCGGCCTCGACGTGTTGCCGCAGGAGCCGCCCGATCCCGCGCACCCGCTGATGCGGGCGCACGCCGCCAATGAGCCCTGGCTGGCCGGTCGCTTCCTGCTGTCGCCGCATGCCGCCTTCTTCAGCGAAGCCGGGATGGCCGACCTGCGCCGCAAGCCCATGCAGACCGTGGTCGCCTATCTCACCGAGGGCAAGCTGCGCAACTGCGTCAACGCGGCGCTGCTGGCGCAGCACCGCCCTAGCCGTTGAAATAGGACTCGGGCAGTCCCTTCACGCCCGGCTCGAAGGCGAAGATGCCGCCGGCCTGCGGCTGCTGCTTGTGTTCGTCGGGCGACAGCTGGATCGAGGCCGAGGTCACATAGAGGATATCGAGTCCTGGTCCGCCGAACATCGGGCAGGTCGGCTTGGCAACGGGCACTTTGACGACTCGATCGACCCGGCCCTTCGGATCGTAGCGGACGAGGCGCCAGCCGCCCCAATGGGCGACCCAGACGCCGCCGTCGGCATCGACGGTCGCGCCGTCGGGATCGCCCTCGGCGAGCGGGACCTCCACGAACAGCCGGCGATTGCTGATCTCGCCGGCGTCGGCGTCAAAATCCCAGGCCCAGATCGCGTGCTTGCAGCTATCGGCGTAGTAGAGCGTTCGATCATCCGGGCTCCAGCACAGCGCGTTCGAGCAGATGATGCCATCGACCATGCGCTTGCAGGTGAAATCCGTGCCCAGGCGGTAGAGCCCGCCGGTCGGGGATTTCTCGGCATCGTCCATGCTGCCGGCCCAGAAGCGTCCGCGGCGGTCAGGCTTGCCGTCGTTGAAGCGGTTGCCGGCCAGGTGGCGTTCGGGATCGAAGACCGGCGTGAACACCGCCGTGGCCAGATCGAAGACATGGAAGCCGGTCTTCATGGCAACGACCAGCCCGCCCGTGGCGCGCACGGCGAGCGAGCCGACGTCTTCGGGCGTGGGCCATTGCTCGTCC
Source organism: Candidatus Acidiferrum sp. (assembly GCA_035518775.1). GTDB lineage: Bacteria > Pseudomonadota > Alphaproteobacteria > Dongiales > Dongiaceae > JBGPEQ01. The sequence continues at coordinate 19,310 of DATIXH010000247.1, read as the reverse complement.
CGTCCGTTTGCAGGGTCGAAACGGTGGATCGCGCGCCGCTTGATGTCGACCCAGTAGAGAACGCGCGCCTTCGGATCCCACAGCGGCCCCTCGCCGAGCAACGACTTGGCGTCGAGGACGCACTCGACGGCGGTCATGATTGCGTCTCCGCTCAGTGGATTTCGTCGGCTTCGCGGATCGCCTGCGCCAGCTTCTCGAAGCTGAAGTCGGGGCGGCGGCTGGCGCCGATGAGGTGCGCCTCGCGGCGGGCGATGGCCGCCGCGGCCGCCGGCAGCTGGCGCGCGACGCCGAGGGGGATGACGACGGCGCCGTGCTGATCGGCATGCACGAGATCGCCGGGCCGCACGCTCATGCCGTGCACGGTGACCGGTCCTTCGAATGTCTCCAGATGCACAAAGGCGTGCGACGGATTCACGCTGCCCGCGAGCATCTGGAAGCCCTCGGCGCATTGCGGGATGTCGCGCACGCAACCGTTGGTGACGACGCCCAGGCAGCCGAGGCCCTTGTGCAGGTTGCTCTGCACCTCGCCCCAGAAGGCGCCATAGCCGGGCGTGGGGTCGAGATCTTCGATCACCATGACGCTCGGCCGCGGCCCTTCGCTTACATAGCGGTAGTAGGCCAGACGCTGCTCCTTCATCTCCCCGGCGCTGCGGTCCGAGGGATGCACGGAGCGGATCGTGGCCGTGCGGGCATAGCCGACGATCGGCGGCAGCTGCGGCCGCGCGCTCACGAACGGCTTACTGGTGTAGCCGAAGCCGCGGCGCTGCGGCGCCACCACTTCGAGCGCGTTGCAGATCGTCGGCGTATCCAGCGCGACCAGGCTGTTCAGCTCCTCGGCGGTCAGCAGGCCTTCGGCCACGATGAATCTCCCCTAAGCGTGTTCGATGGTGAAGCGGATGACGACGCGCATGGTCTTGCCCTGCTCCAGGATCTGGAAACCGGTGTCGGCGCCGCCGGCATCGACGTTGTTGACGGCATCGGGTGCGTGGCTGACCGGCTCGACGCAGAAGAAATTCTGCTTCGGAGGCGTATACACGACCAGGAAGTCGAGTGGTGCGTCGGCCGTCATGGTCAGGCGCGCCTGCCATTCCGGCCACTCCATCAGCGCCTTGCGATCCCAGCCGGTGAAGCAGTTGTCCATGGCGACGCCGTCGGCGCGCACGCCCTTGCGCAGGTCGTGGGTCGCCGGCGGAGCGACCGGCTTCTTCGGCATATTCTCGGCATCGTCCGGCCACATCTTGGCGATGCCGGCGGTGACCGTCGCCTTCGGCGTGCGCACAAAATAGGGATGTGGGCCGATCCCGGCCGGCATCGGCCCCGGCCCCAGGTTGGTGAGCGACATTTCCAGGGTCAGCTGCTTCGGCTCCAGGATGAAATCCTGGCTCGTGCGATAGGCCCACGGCCAGTCGTCGGCCGGGTGGTGGTATTCGAGCGCGGCCAGCGTGTCCTCGGCGTGAATGACCTTCCAGGGCATCACCCACCCATGGCCGTGAATGCTGTGGTACTCGGGCAGAAAATTCAGGGGCAGCGCCACGTCCTTGCCCTGGAACTTGAAGCGGCCGTCGCAAATCCGGCCGGAGTAGGGGACGAGCGGGAAGCAGGACATGTCAAGAGGCATGCGGCGCTTCAGCGCCGCCGCCGGCGCCGGCCGCATCCACTCGATGGTGCGGCCCTTTGCCTCGGTCCAAAAGCGGGCGATCGAGCCGCCCGCCTGGGGCGCCAGCATCAACCTCGTCGCGCCATTGCGCAGCGTCACCGTCGTCACGACATCCTCCCCGCTTTCGAAGCCGCTCGTCGCGATCCGCCGACATAGGTCGAACGTCGGAGCGCCGGAGTCAATGCGCATGCGCGCGGCCGTTGACAATATCCGCATATCGTATGAGCATTTGCGAAACAACAGCGGCCGCGCAGCCGCGGCGACGGAACAGGGGGAGGACGCCGTAGTTTGTCGGACCGGCGACGTTCCAGTCTCATCTACTCGAAACGCAGCCTGCACGGGCAGGTGGCCCACGATCTCGGCGGGCGGATACTGCGCGGCGACCTGGCGCCCGGCGCGGTCCTGCCCAACGAAGCCGATTTCAGCGCCAGCCTGCGGGTGAGCCGCACGGCGCTGCGCGAGGCGATCAAGATACTGGCCGCCAAGGGGTTGGTCGAATCGCGCCCGAAGACCGGCACGCGCGTGCGGCCGCGCGCCGATTGGAACCTGCTCGATCCGGACGTGCTTGCCTGGCAGTTCGCCGCCGGCCCCTTCACCCGTTTCATCAAGGACCTGTTCGAGTTGCGGCAGATGATCGAGCCGCAAGCCGCCGCCATGGCGGCCCGGCGCGCCGGCAGCGACGAGATCGAGCGCATCGAGCAGGCCTACTTCGGGATGGAGGCCGCAGGCAACGACAGCGGCCTGTGGATCGATCCGGATCTGCGCTTCCATCAGGCGATCATCCGCGCCACCGGCAATGAGTTGCTGTGGCCGCTCGGCGCCATCATCGAGACCGCGCTGGCCACGAGCTTTCGCCTGTCGAGCGCTCATTGGGACGGTCCCATTCATTCGCTGCCGCTGCACCGGGCCATCCTCGAGGCGATCCGTCGGCGCGATCCGGAGGCGGCCCACGCAGCCATGCATCGGCTCCTGGACGGGGCGGCCGACGATGTGCGGCACGCGCTCGCGGCCAAGCGCGTCAAGACGTCGAAGCGTGGCGTCGCTCGAGAGCGCAAGACCAGGCTCGGCCATGCTGCATGACCGTCTTGCAGCCGGCCGGGATTTCGGCGCAGGTTGCGCGCCTGGCGGTGGTGCGGCCTCGGCCGAGACGACCGCGGCGCGTTTTGGAAGGTAAGGGAATGTCCACGAAGAACGGCAAGTTTCGCTCCGCGGGCTGGTTCGGCAAGCCGGATCGCGACGGCTATCTGCATCGGAGCTGGATGAAGAACCAGGGCCATCCGCAGCACCTGTTCGACGGACGGCCGGTCATCGGCATCTGCAATACCTACTCGGACCTCACGCCCTGCAACGGGCACTTCCGGCAGATCGCGGAGCATGTGAAGCGCGGCGTCTACGAGGCCGGCGGCTTCCCGGTCGAGTTCCCGGTGATGTCGCTCGGCGAATCCAATCTGCGGCCGACGGCCATGCTGTTCCGCAACCTCGCCTCGATGGACGTCGAGGAGTCGATCCGCGGCAATCCCGTCGACGGCGCCGTGCTGCTGACGGGCTGCGACAAGACGACGCCGGCACTGGTCATGGGTGCGGCCAGCTGCGACGTGCCCGCGATCGTGGTGTCCGGTGGTCCCATGCTGAACGGCCACTACCGCGACCAGATCGTGGGGTCGGGCACCAGCGCCTGGCAGTTGTCGGAGGATGTGCGCGGCGGCAAGATCTCGCTCCAGGCGTTCCTGGAGGCCGAAGCCGGCAATTCGCGCTCGGCCGGCCACTGCATGACCATGGGCACGGCCTCCACCATGGCCTCGATGGTGGAGGCGCTCGGCGTCGCGCTGCCGACCAACGCCGCCATTCCCGCGGTGGACTCGCGGCGCTACGTCCTCGCCCATATGGCCGGCCGGCGCATCGTCGAGATGGTGCACCAGGACGTGCGCATCTCGAAGATCCTCACGCGCCAGGCGTTCGAGAACGCCATCCGGGTCAACGGCGCCATCGGCGGCTCCACCAACGCAGTCATCCATCTGCTCGCGATCGCCGGACGCATCGGCGTCGACCTCTCGCTCGACGACTGGGATCGCCTGGGACAGAACGTGCCCTGCTTGGTGAATCTCATGCCGTCGGGCAAGTACCTGATGGAAGATTTCTATTACGCCGGCGGCCTGCCGGTCGTGATGAAGGAGCTCGGCAACCTGCTCCATCTCGATCACGTCACCGTCACCGGCAAGACCGTGGCCGAAAACATCGCGGACGCCGAGTGCTTCAACCGCGATGTCGTCTTCCCGCTGGACCGGCCGTTCAAGCCCCAGGGCGGTATCGCCGTGCTGCGCGGCAACCTCGCGCCCAGCGGCGCCATCATCAAGCCGTCGGCGGCGACGCCGGAGCTGATGCAGCATCGCGGCCGCGCCGTCGTCTTCGAGAACATCGAGCACTACAAGCAGCGGCGCGACGATCCTGCGCTCGATGTCGACGAAACTTGCGTGCTCGTGCTGAAGAATTGCGGCCCCAAGGGCTATCCGGGCATCGCCGAGGTCGGCAACATGGCGTTGCCGCAGAAGGTGCTGCAGAAGGGCGTGCGCGACATGGTGCGCATCTCCGACGCGCGCATGAGCGGCACGGCCTATGGCACTGTCGTCCTGCACACGGCGCCCGAGGCCGCCGTCGGCGGTCCGCTGGCCCTCGTGAGGGACGGCGACATGATTGAGCTCGACGTCGCCAATCGCCGGCTGCAGCTGGATGTCGCGCCGGCCGAGCTCGAGCGCCGGCGCGCGGCCTGGACGCCGCCGCCGCCGGCCATGACCAGCGGCTACCAGAAGATCTACATCGACCATGTTCTGCAGGCCGATCGCGGCTGCGATCTCGATTTTCTCGTCGGCAAGCGCGGAGCCGCAATACCGCGCGAATCGCACTAGCTCGCGGCGGTCTTAGCTGGGACCGCCGATCCGTCAACTCAGTTGTCGTCGTCAGCCAAACAGGGAGGACTGATATGAATAGCAGGCTTTTGATTTCGGCGATCGTGGCTGCGGCCTGTGCCGTCGCCGCCCCGGCCTGGGCGCAGACCTCGGGCACGATCTCCAAGGCGGTGGGCGGCTACAATTTCGACGAGGCCGCCAAGCCGAATCCAGACACGCCCAACTTCCATTCGAAGGACGGGAAGCTGACCTTCGCCATCGTCACGCACACGGCCGGCAACGGCTTCTTCGATCCGACCTATGTGGGCGCCAAGTCGGCCGCCGACATGCTCGGCGTCAACCTCATCATGCTGGGCTCGGAAGCGCCGGTCGACGATATCCCGCGCGAGCTCGAGATCCTCAACCAGATCATCCAGGATCCGACCATCGACGGCCTGATCATGACGACGCCGCAGTCCGGCGCCTATGACGACATCGTCAAGAAGGCGTGGCAGCTCGGCATTCCCGTCGCCACCACCAACAGCTTCGATCCCGTGATTCTCAACCGCAACCAGATCAGCCACACCGGCCAGGACGCCTCGGCGGCGGCGATCGGCGGCGAGGCGATGGCGAAGTGCGTGCTGGCCTCCGGCGCCAAGGGCTCGATCATCTTCCCGAACACCACGACGCTCGGCAACGTCGAGGTCAACAACCGCATCACCGCGGCGTTCAAGGCAGCGGTGAAGACGCTGCAGGCGGCCGGCAAGCTCGCGGACTACAAGGTCGATGCCGGGCCGGAGAACATCGGCATCGATGTCGACGCCAACAACATCGTCAGCTCGATCGTCAGCCTCATCGAATCGCGCGGCGACGTCGTCGGCATCATGGGCGCCAACGGCTTCGTGACGCCGGCGATCGCGGACGCGGTCGGCCAGCTCAAGATCGGCGATAAGGTCTGCTCCTACGGCTTCGATCTCGGACCGAAGCAGCTCGACGCGATCCGCGCCGGCAACCTCGACGGCGCGCTCGGCCAGCAGCCGTTCCTGCAGGGCTTCTGGCCCGTCATGATGCTGTACCTGCAGATCGACCGCGGCGTCTCCGCGGCCGACCTCAACACCAAGGCGCAGCTGATCACGAAGGAGAACGTCGACACGGTCGGCAAGCGGTTCGAGAACTAGGCCGGTCGAGGGTGACCACATGGGGTCGCCCCTACACCAATGGCTGTAGGGGCGGCTCCGCGTGGCCGTCCCTCGCATGGCAATCTTATGAATAGGGTCTCCCGCATCGTCGGCAGCTGGGAGTTCGGCCTGATCGTTTTCATGGCCGTGCTCTACCTGATCGGCACCTGGATCAATCCGAACTTCTTCGGCAACGCCAGCGCGCTCGCCAGCGTGCTGCGCGACGCTGCGCGCTACGGCGTGATGGCCGTCGGCATGTCCTTCGTGATCATCAACCGCGACCTCGATCTCTCTGTCGGCTCGACCCTCGGGCTGGTGTCGGTGGTCTTCGCCATCGCGGTCGCGCCGACCTTCTACGACCTGTCGCCCTGGATCGCCGCCGTCATCGCCCTCGGGTTCGGGCTGGCCATCGGGCTGATCAACGGCGTGCTCGTCACCTATCTGCGGGTGCCTGCCTTCATCGCCACGCTGACCATGCTGTTCGTCGGACGCGGCCTGGTGCTGGGACTCACCGGCGGACAGAACATCGGGTTCGCCGCCAAGCAGGACCATCCGTTCTTTGCGCTCGGCGTCACCAACAGCCTCGGTTTCAACAACCAGATCATCCTGTTCTTCATCGTGGCGATCATCGGCGGCTTCGTGCTCGCGCGCACGCGCTGGGGCTACGAGACCTACGCCGTCGGCGGCAACCTGCTGGCGGCCGGCTATGCCGGCGTGAACACGACGGTGGTGCGCATCCGCGCCTTCGTCATCTCGGCGCTGTGCGCGACCCTCGCCGGCCTCATGAACATGGCGCAGGATAAGGGTGTGCACAGCCAGTACGGCGTAGGCAACGAGCTGATCGTCATCGCCGCCGTGATCATCGGCGGCGCCAGCATCCTCGGCGGCCGCGGCCGCATCTTCGGCGCCTGCCTCGGCGCCATCCTGATCGTGCTGATCGACAAGGTGCTGCGCGAGGGCGTGCCGATCACGCGCACGATCGACGTCGGCGGCGAGCAGATGGTAGTGCAGGCAATGGCGCAGCTGCCGCCCGGCGCGGTGCCCGCGTTCCTCGGCCTCATCCTGATGGCGGCCGTGCTCATCGAGCCCTGGGTGATCCGCCGGCGCGTATTCGCCCGCGCGTTTGCGCGCCTCCGCGGCCTGCCGCCGCCGCCGATCCTGGTCGATACCGTCGCCATCGAAACGGTGCGGACGACAGGCACGCGCGCCTCCGGCCGCGAGATCGAGGGCTCGCTGCTGACGCGCCTGCTGGCGCGCCGCGAGGCAGCGGCGATCGGCTTCGTCGCCATCCTCTGGAGCATCGGCCTGTGGCTGCGGCCGGACTTCTGGAGCAACCTCGACAACACCTTCAACCTGTTCCTCGCCTTCAGCGAGATCGGGCTCATGACCGTCGGCATGGCCTATGTGATGCGCGCCGGCGACGTCGACCTTTCCGTCGGCAGCGTGCTGGCGCTGGCCGGGTCGACGACGGCCTTTCTCATGAAGATGGAGGGGGCGCCGCCGCTGGTGGCGGGTCTGTGCGGGTTTTTCGCCGGCACGCTCGCCGGCGCCGTCAACGGCTTCCTGTCGACGAAGGCGCGGCTGCCGGCGTTCGTCGCGACGCTCTGCATGTTCTATATCGCCCGCGGCATCGCGGCCTGGCTGGTGGCCGGGCGCCAGCTCAACCAGTTCCCGGAGGCCTACAACCTGCTCGGGCGCAAGTTGATCGAAGTGCTGCAGGCCTGGGGCTATCAGCCCGCACCCGGCACCTTCGTCGCCAACCTGGCGGCGGCGCTCAGCACGCAGACGCTGATCCTGTTCGTGCTGGCCGTCATCTTCGCGGTCATCCTCTGGAAATCCTCGTTCGGCTACATGGTGACGGCGACGGGCGGCAACCGCCGGGCGGCCGCCTACGCCGGCATCGACACCGACCGCGTGCGCTTCGCCAGCCTGCTCCTGTGCTCGATGCTGGCGTCACTCGCCGGTCTCGTCTACGTCGCGTTCTATCGCTCCTACAATCCGTCGGCGGGCATGCAGCGGGAGCTCGACGTGATCGCCGCCGTGGTGATCGGCGGCGGCAGCATCTTCGGCGGCTACGGCTCCGTGCTGGGGGCTCTGGCCGGGGCCATGGTGATCACCCTGCTGCGCGCGCTGCTGTCGCTGCAGATCTTCGTCCACGGCCATTCGTTCGTGATGCCGCAGCACTGGGTGAACGTGTGGATCGGCGTCATCCTCATCGCCGCCGTGCTGGCGGACATCTGGCTGCGGCAGGAGCATATACTCCAGCGCCTGTGGCCGCGGGCCGATAGATCCATTCCTGCCAAGGCGGTGGCGACATGACCCTGAGCAACGGAACGCCGGTCGTGGAGATGCGCGGCATCAGCAAGGCCTTCGGCGCCATCCAGGCGCTGAAGGACGTGGAGCTGCGCCTGTTCCCCGGCGAGATCCTCGGGTTGGTCGGCGACAACTCGGCCGGCAAGTCGACGTTGATGAAGATCCTGTCCGGCGCCTATCAGCGCGACTCCGGCGACGTGCATATCGAGGGCGAACCGACGCACTTCCGCAACCCGCACGAGTCGCGCGCCCGCGGCATCGAGATGATCTACCAGGACTTCGCGCTGTGCGGGAATATGGACATCGCCAGCAACATGTTCCTGGGGCGCTGGCCCAAGCGCGGCCTGTTCGTCGACCGCCGGCGCATGGAAGAGGAGGCCGCAGTCGTGCTTAAGCGGCTGAAGGTGGACGTCGCCTCGGTGCGCCTGAAGGTCGAGACGCTCTCGGGCGGCCGCCAGCAGTCGGTCGCTATCGCCCGGGCCATCGTCTCCAATCCCAAGGTCGTAATCCTGGACGAGCCGACCGCCAACCTCTCGGTCACGGCCACGGCGCAGCTCCTGGACACCATGCAGGAGCTGAAAGGCCACGGCGTCGCCCAGATCATCATCAGCCACCGCCTCAACGACATCTTCGCCGTCGGCGACCGCGTCATCGTCCTGAAGCGCGGGCGCCTCGTCGGCGACCGCGTGATCAAGCAGACCAGCGAGGACGAGGTGCTCGGCATGATCGTGCAGGGCGGCGAGGCGGTGGCGGCAACCTGAACGCAGCAAGGATGAGCAGCATGTCCCAGTACGCCATCTATCCGAGCCTGAAGGACCGCGCGGTCTTCGTCACCGGCGGCGGCAGCGGCATCGGGGCCTCGATCGTCGAGCATTTCTGCGCGCAGGGGTCGAAGGTCGCGTTCGTCGACATCGCGCGCGAGCCCTCGGAGGGGCTGGTGAAGGCGATCGCGGGCAAGGGGCTGCCGGCGCCGCTGTTCATCGAATGCGACATCACGAACATCCCGGCGCTGCAGAAGGCCGTTGCGGACGCCAAGCAGAAGCTGGGGCCGATCCGGGTGCTCGTGAACAATGCGGCGCACGACCAGCGGCACCCCATCGATACGGTGACGCCGGAGTATTGGGACGACCGCTACGCCGTGAACCTGAAGCACCAGTTCTTCGCCGCCCAGGCGGTCTACAAGGACATGGCGGCCGCGGGCGGGGGCGCCATCGTCAATCTGGGCTCGACCTCGTGGGTTATCGGGCAGGGGGGCATGCCCTGCTACACCTCGGCCAAGTCGGCCGTGGCGGGCCTCACAAGGGCACTGGCGCGGGACTTCGGGCCGCTCAACATACGCGTCAACTGCATTTTGCCGGGCTGGATCATGACGGAGCGGCAGCTGACGCTCTGGCTGACGCCGGAGGGCGAGGAGGAGCTGATGAAGCGGCAGTGCCTGAAGCGCAAACTGGTGCCGGCAGACATTGCGCGCACGGTGTTGTTCTTCGCGGCCGAGGATTCGGGAGCCTGCACCAACCAGAACTACATCGTTGATGGTGGATGGGTCTGAGACTACGCGATTCTGCAAAACGACCCTATGGATCAAAAAAACGACGTTGTGTTTCAAAGAGTTGGCTTTGACCAGTTTCGGTCCGTTCGGGGCGGGCAACAGCCAAGAATCGCTGCTTGGAGGCAAGAATGGCGGAAATCGAGCCAGATCTTGCCGGCCCTTTGCGCATATTGTATACAGTAGGCATGCTGGAGAGGGAGAGTGGTGGCGGGCGCCGGACGGCCGGGCAGGGCCAAGCACGGGGGCGGGCCGGTGCGGCGCGCCTCGATCCGTTGGCGCCGGTCAATCTGGCGGCCCAAGTGGCCGACCGCATTGCCGATGCCATCGCCGACGGGCGGCTGCGGTCCGGACAGCGGCTGATCGAGAGCGAGCTGGCGGCCGACCTCGGCATCAGCCGCATCCCCGTCCGCGAGGCGCTGCGCGAGCTGGAGAGCCAGGGGCTGCTGGCGTCGCGGCCGCACCGCGGCATCCGGCTGATCGAGTTCGATGCGGCCTGGCTGCAGCAGCTCTATGAGATGCGGGTGGCGCTGGAGCGGGTCTCCTGGCGCCATGCCGCGGCCGCCTATCGGCGCGAGCCGGCGCGTTTTGCGCGCTTCGATGGCCTGATCGCGCAGATGCGCGCGGCGGTGGAGGAGGGCGACCGGCAGGCGGTGAACCGCGCGGACATCGCCCTTCATGAGATGCTCTGCGAGGAATCGGGAAGCCCGCTGCTGATGACGCTGTGGCGGGCGCTCCGCCGCCATGTGCGGATCGTGTTCGCGCAGGAGACCTCGGGCGCCACCGATCTGCGCGCCATCCTCGAGCAGCATCTGCGGCTGCGCGCCCTGCTGCGCAGCGGCGACGAACAGGAACTCGAACGCGAGCTGCAGGATCACGTCCTGGGGCATCTGTCCCTGCGGCGGCGTCCGGCCAACGCCGGCCCGACAGGCGTGCCCTCGGAGGGTCGTTACGAACCATAACGGAAAGGGAGAACGTCACGATGAGACAGCATGGGATCAGCCGGCGCCGGTTCGGCGCCGTTGCCGCGGCGGCGACGGTCGCGGCCGCGTTGCCGCTTCGCTACGGCCGTGCGGCGGGGACGCTGCGCCTGCTCACCTGGGAGGGATATGCCGACGATGTCTGGGTGAAGAAGTTCGAGGAGAAGACCGGCGCGACAGTCAACGTCGCCTATACCGGCAGCGTCGACGAGATGTTCGCGAAGATGCAGGGATCGGGCGGCGCCGATTTCGACGCGCTGGCCTTCGATACCTCCACCTTCAAGCGTTATCACGACCAGAAGCTGATCCAGGCGATCGATCTGTCGAAGGTACCCAACGCCGCCAACCTGCTGCCGGCGTTCCAGAACCACCCGGCGCTGCAATTCGACGGCAAGCCCTTCGGCGTGCCCTTCGCCTGGGGCTCGCTGCCGCTGATCTATGACGAGGCGGCCTTTCCAGGCGGCGCGCCCGACAGCTGGAAGGTGCTCTGGGATCCGAAATACGCCCAGCAGATGATCGTGCTCGACGACGCCAACAACAACATCGTGAACACCGCGATCATGCTCGGCTACAAGGACCCGTTCAATCTGAGCGACGCGCAGTTCGCCGAGGTGAAGAAGACGCTGATCGCGCAGAAGAAGCTGGTGCTCACCTACTATGCCGGCTTCGAGGACGGCGTGAACATCTTCGCCCAGGGCGGCGTCAAGCTGATGTTCAGCATGGGCGAGCCGCAGAAGGGCATGCTCGTCGACAAGGGGATCAAGGCGAACTTCACGATCCCCAAGGAGGGCGCCATCGGCTGGCTCGACTGCTGGAACATCAGCGCGGGCTGCAAGGACGTGGCACTCGCGCATGCCTGGATCGACGCCATGCTCGACAAGGAGGTCGGCGCCTACATCAGCAAGCAGCACAACTACGGCAACACGACGGACGCCGCGGCGAACGATGCCGCGGGGTTCAACTATGCCGACAAGCTGGTGTTCCTGCAGACGCCGGAGGACTTCCAGAAGCGCGTCGAGTTGTGGAACGAGGTGAAGGCGGCGCCGGTGCAGTAGCGGCGCGCGCACGCTGTCTTCCCCTCCCCTTGCGGGAGGGGATAAAGGGGAGGGGCCGCGCGCGGTAGCGCGGTTAGACCATGCTTCTCGGAACCGCCGTCAGACGATGGACTCTCATGCGCCTGGCGGCGCGCAACCCCTCCCCTAACCCCTCCCGCAAGGGGAGGGGAATATTGTCTTCGCTTTCCAACAACAGGGTCCCATGAAAATCACCGATGTCGAGAGCCACGTTCTGCTGGCGCCGAACTACGACCCGCGCTTCACCTCGTCGGCGCAGGACAGCTTCATCGTGGTCATCCGCACGGACGAGGGCGTCATCGGCATCGGCGAGTCCGATGTCAATCCGTGGATCGCGAAGGCCTGCGTGGAGGCCCCGGGCACGCACACCATGGGGCTTTGCATCAAGGAGATGCTGATCGGGGCCGATCCCTTCGATATCGACGGGCTGTGGCGGCGGATGTACATCGGCACCGCCATGAACGGGCGGCGCGGGGCGGTGGTGCACGCCATGGGCGCGATCGAGATGGCGCTTTGGGACCTGAAGGGCAAGGCGCTCGGCAAGCCCGTGCACGAGCTGCTCGGCGGCGCCCAGCGCCGCACGATCGTGCCCTATGCGTCGCTGCAGCCGGCGGGGCACGGCTTCGTCGAGTATCGCGATGCGCTCGTGGAGTCCGCGCGCAACGCCAAGCGGCTCGGCTTCAAGGCGGTGAAGTCCGAAGTCACCATGAACGGCCCCTATGCCCATGGCGGGATGAAGGAGTCCTACGACCGGCATACCGAGGTCGTGGCGGCCGTGCGCGCGGCGCTGGGGCCGGAGGTCGTGCTGATGGTGGACGTGCAGTATCTCTGGGAGGATGCGGCCACCTGCCTTTCCGTGGTGAAGGATTGGGCGCCGTTCGACGTGTTCTTCCTGGAGACGCCGATCTGGTCGGACAACCTCGACGAATACCGCAAGCTGGCGGAGCGCGCGCCCATGAAGATCGCGGCCGGCGAGTGGCTGGCCACGCGCTACGAGTTCGAGGAGCTGATGGACCGCGGCCAGGTGCAGGTGGCGCAGCCGGATGTCGGGCGGGTCGGCGGCCTGCGCGAGGCCCAGGTCGTGTGCGACATGGCGAAGCAGCGCGGCCTCACGATCGTGCCGCATTGCTGGAAGACCGGCGTGTCGATCTCCGCGACGGCGCATCTGGCCTTCACCGTGCCGCATTGCGCGTTCATCGAATATCTGCCGCCCGAGCTCTGCATCGAGACGCTGCGCAAGGAGCTGGCCGTCGCCGATCTGCGGATCGTGAACGGGGAGATTCCGCTGCCGACGAAGCCCGGGCTGGGCTTCGAGCTCAACTGGGACGCGCTGAAGGGGTATACGGTGGCGTGACGCGGTGAAATGGTGTCGTCCATGTCCCGCCGCCAATCACTGTAGGGGCGCGCTGGGCGCGCCCGCAGTGCCGACGGCCGCGCTACAGGCCGATAGGCCGCGTCTTTTCCTTTCGCGGGCGCGCGCAGCGCGCCCCTACATTCAATAGAACGGCATGATCCGGCCGCGTTCGCATTTGCTCCTGCACGGCGCGGCGGCGTTTGCGTTTCCGGTGGTGTTCGTGCTGGCGCCGCTCGTGGCATTCCTGGTCTACAGCTTCTGGCGGGTGGAGAACAACCAGCTGATCGCGGATTTCACGTTCGCGAACTATCTCGAGTTCTTCCGCAACGAGATCTATCCGCGGGTGTTCGCCGGCACGCTGAAGCTGGCGGCGCAGGTGATGGGGATCGGGCTGCTGCTCGGCTATCCCGTGGCCTATTTCATCTGGCGACGGCGCGGGCGCTGGCGCTATGCGCTGCTGCTGGTGAGCGTGGTGCCGCTGTTCATGAGCTACATCATCAAGCTCTACGCCATGCGCAGCATCCTCGGGCTCAACGGCTTCCTCAACAAGGCCCTGGTGGCGCTCGGCATACTGGACGCGCCGAGCCTGGCGTTCCTCTACAACCAGCGCGCCGTGCTCATCACCATGGCCGTGGTCTACCTGCCGTTCGCGATCCTGCCGGTGTTCCTGTCGCTGGAGCGCATTCCTGCCGGGCTCATCCAGGCCTCGGCCGACCTGGGCGCGCGGCCGGGGCAGACCTTCCGCCATGTCGTGCTGCCGCTGAGCCTGCCCGGCACGATCGTGGGTGGGCTCTTCGTGTTCATTCTGGCCATGGGCGATTTCGTCACGCCGCAGATGGTCGGCGGCACGCTCGGCTTCACCTATGGCCGGGTGATCCAGAGCCAGTTCGGCATGGGCTTCAACTGGCCGCTCGGCTCGGCGCTGGCGGTGATCCTGCTGATCGTGGTGCTGGCGGTGATCGGCCTGGCCGGCGTCATCGGCCGGCGCAGCCGGGTGTAGGCGATGTCGCGGGCGGAACGCATGACCGAATGGCTGCTCGGCGGCGTCACGGCGCTCGTGCTGGCGGCGCTCTACGCGCCCGCGCTGGTGGTGGCGCTGTTCTCGGTCTTCGAGGTGAAGCAGCAGAAGGTGGATTTCGCGAGTTTCTCGCTCGCCTGGTACGGGCGCCTCATCCACAACGGCGACATCCTGGCGGCGCTGCGCAACAGTCTGGCGGTGGCAGTGGCGGCCGTGGCGCTCTCGCTCCTGCTCGGCCTGATCATCGCGTTATATGCCAACGATCCGCGCAACCGCGGCCGGCGGTTTCTCGAGCTGCTGGTCTATCTGCCGTTCCTGCTGCCGCCGATCATCACGGGGCTGTCGCTGGTGATCTTCTTCCGGGAGACCGGAGTGACCCGGAGCCTGATCACGGTGACCATCGGCCATGTCGCGTTCCTGCTGGCGCTCACCTACCGGCTGCTGATGACGCGGCTGCGCGTGCTCTCGCGCAGCATGGTCGAGGCCTCCTACGACCTCGGCGCGACCGGCTGGCAGACCTTCCGGCACGTGCTGTTTCCGCATCTGCGCTCGGCGGTCGTGGCGGCGGGCCTGCTGGCCTGCACGCTCTCGCTCGACGAGACCCTCATCACCTTCTTCCTGTTCAGCGACAACATGACCCTGCCGATCCGGCTGTGGGCGATGATGCGGGTGGGCTTTACGCCGGAGATAAACGCCCTGGTGACGCTGATTCTCGGGGTGACCTTCGTCCTGGCTCTGCTAGTCTCGCGGCGGATCGAGCTGCGGGGATAAATGACTGGGAACTATGCGGCTCTGTGTCTGAAGAGAAACTGGCATCATGGGACAACTCTCGGTTGTCACCCCGGCGAAAGCCGGGGACCATAAGCGCGGGCCTCTGGAATAGGGACCCCGACTTTCGTCGGGGTGACACGAGGAAAGCCGCAGGCGTCTTGAAGAAGGACTGAGGGAGGGGAGCATGCCGCAGCATCGGAGGTTGCAGGACCGGGTGGCCGTCGTCACCGGCGGGGCGCGCGGCATCGGCGAGGCGATCGCGACGCGGCTGGCGTCCGAGGGCGCGCGCGTGCTGATCGCGGACATCGACGGCGAGGATGCGGCGGAGACGGCGCGCAAGATCGCGCAGGAGACCGCGTCCGACGTCATCGCGCAGAAGACCGACGTCAGCAATCCGGCCCATGCCGCGGCGGCGATCGGCATGGCGACAGCGCGCTGGGGTCAGCTCGACATCCTCGTCAACAATGCCGCCATCCTCGACGTCAGCGCCTTCAACAACCTGAACTACGACCGCTTCACGAAGGTGCTGCGGACCAACCTCGACAGCGTCCTCATCTGCACGGTGGCGGCGGTGCGCTTCCTCGCCAAGAGCCCGTGCGCGCGCATCCTCAACATCGCCTCGATCATGGGCGTGCGCGGCAGCCGCGACTCCGTTCCTTACAGCACGGCCAAGGGCGGCGTGGTCAACATGACGCGGGCGCTCGCCTGCGACCTCGCGGACAAGGGCATCCTCGTGAACGCCATCGCGCCGGGCTTCATCGACACGCGCATGGCGCGGATGCCCGACGGCAGCCACGAGCACGAGACCGAGTGGTTCAAGGAGGTCTATCTGAAGCACGGCCGCCTGCCGGTCGGCCGCCCGGGCAAGCCCGAGGACATCGCGGGGCCGGCCTTCTTCTTCTGCTCCGACGACAGCCGCTACGTGACCGGCCAGATCCTGCTGGTCGACGGCGGCGTGTCCGCGACGTTCTGAGGCTGCTTTGAACCGCAGAGACGCAGAGACGCAGAGGATCACGCAGAAGCGTAGGGGCGACCCCATGTGGTCGCCCTCGGGCCGTCGCTCCGGCGAGGGGCGACCACGTGGGGTCGCCCCTACAGGTGCAGGGCAATCGCCTAGGGGTTCTGGCGCGGATCGTCCTTGCCCCGGATGGTGCACGCGGAGACGCGGAGACGCGGAGAATTGTAGGGGCGCGCTGCGCGCGCCCGTTGCTCAGCGTCCAGGTGGGCGGGGTTTTCGACGGTCGCCGGGCGCGCGCAGCGCGCCCCTACAAGGGGGGATCGCAGCTCTGAAGCCGCCATCGCCGGACGACCTCCGCGCCTCCGCGTCTCCGCGTGCAAAGGTCCTGCTGCAGGTGGGAGCGTAGCGCGTGGGCGAACCTTCGCTCGTTGCGGTCGATTGGGGCACCACGCGGTTTCGGGCTTGGCTGGTCGGGGGCGGCGGGGAGATTCTCGAGCGGGTGGATGCGGCGGCGGGGATCCTTAGCGTGGCCGGGGGGGATTTCGGGGGGACGTTCGATCGGCTGGTGGGGGCGTGGCTGCAGCAGCGGCGGCTGCCGGTGGTGGCCAGCGGGATGATCGGGAGCCGGCAGGGGTGGCGCGAGGCGCCCTATGCGGAATGCCCGGCGGGCGCGGGGGATCTTGCGGGCAGGCTGGTGGCGGTGACCTCGCCGGCGGGACATGAGGTGCGGCTGGTGCCGGGGGTGATGCGCACGGACGGCGACGGCGTGCCCGATGTCATGCGCGGCGAGGAGACTCAGATCATGGGTTGCCTGGAGGGGGGCGAGGGGCCGCGGCGGCTGTTCGTGCTGCCGGGGACGCACAGCAAATGGACGGTCGTGGAGGCGGGACGGATCACGCGCTTCGCCACTTTCATGACCGGCGAGCTCTTTGCGTTGCTGCGCGGCCATGGCATTCTTGGGCGGCTCATGGAAGGCGACGCGCACGATCCCGCCGCGTTCCGCCGCGGCGTCGACTACGGCAGCAAGGCCGATGGCGGCCTGCTGAAGCGGCTGTTCAGCGTGCGCACCCTGGCCCTGTTCGAGCGGCTGCCGCCAACCGGAGTCGCGTCCTACCTCTCGGGCCTGCTGATCGGCCGCGAGCTGGTGGAGGCGATCGCGTGGGTGGGGTCGCCGCATGTCGCGACCACGCGGCCGATGATCGTCGGCTCCTCCACCCTGGCGCCGCGCTATGCCGAGGCGCTGGCGCAGCTGGGCATCGAGAGCCGGACCGGGCCGGAGGAGGCCGCCGTCCTCGGTATCCGCCGCATCCTGGCGGCCGGAGACGCGGGAGGCAGTCGATGAGCGCAGAGTTGCGCAACGCGCTGGCGGAGCTGCCCCTGGTCGCGATCCTGCGCGGGCTGGCGCCGGAGAATGCGCTGGCGGTCGGACAGGCGCTCGTCGACGCCGGGTTCCGCATCATCGAGGTGCCGCTCAACTCGCCGCGGCCGTTCGCCAGCATCGGGACGCTGGCGCGGGAGCTCGGCCCGCGCGCGCTCGTCGGGGCCGGCACGGTGCTGCGCGCGGACGACGTCGTGCGCGTGCGCGAGGCCGGCGGCCAGCTGATCGTGATGCCGCACGGCGATCCGGCTATCATCAAGGCGACCAAGAGCGCGCGCCTGATCTGCATGGCCGGCGTGGCGACGCCGACCGAAGGCTTCGCCGCGCTCGCGGCCGGCACCGACGCGCTGAAGCTGTTCCCCGCGGAGGCGATTCCGCCGGCCGTGGTGAAGGCCTGGCGCGCGGTGCTCCCGCCGGAGACGCTGCTGCTGCCCGTCGGCGGCATCACGCCCGAGCGCATGGCCGACTATCTCGCCGCCGGCGCCAGCGGCTTCGGCCTGGGCTCGGCACTGTTCACGCCGGCACTGACGGCGGCGGATGTGCAGCAGAAGGCGGCGGCCTTCGTCGCGGCGCTCGGGAAGCGGTAGAGCGGCAATCTCCTCGCAGGCCAGCGCCGGCAAGATGTGGCTGGGAGCGGCAGGACGCTCATGCAGGCGATAGCCGGCCGGGCTGAGCATTGGCGGCGTGTTATGCAGATACTACGGGCGGGCATGTCGCCGTGCGGCTTTACATCGCGGGCGGATCGACCATAGTCTTGCAGGGATCGCCGCGGGCGTTGCGTTTGTTCGCGGCGCGCAACAAAAGAACAGGATCGTCGGGAGGATGCCGGTTTCAAGCCGATATCCGGGAATCGGCCAGCGGCCGCAACGCCGCGGCGGCCTGACGTTGCCGTTGCGCAGACGCACATCATCGGAGGGATAAGATGCAGCTCAGCAGGGATGATCTTCTGAAGGCCTATAAGCGGATGCGGATGATCCGCGAGTTCGAGGACGCCGTGCACGATGAATTCTCGGCCGGCAACATTCCGGGCTTCGTGCATCTCTATGCCGGCGAGGAGGCCTCGGGCGTCGGCGTCTGCATGCATCTCGACGACCGCGACGCCATCGCCAGCACGCATCGCGGCCACGGCCACTGCATCGCCAAGGGCTGCGACGAGCAGGCGATGATGGCGGAGATCTTCGGCAAGAAGGACGGCTTGTGCGGCGGCAAGGGCGGCTCGATGCATATCGCCGATCTGTCCAAGGGGATGCTGGGCGCCAACGGCATCGTCGGCGGCGGACCCCCGCTGATCTGCGGCGCCGCGCTCGCCGCCAAGACGAACAAGACCGGCGGCGTCGCCATCGCCTTCGTCGGCGACGGCGGCTCCAACCAGGGGACGACCTTCGAATCCTACAATCTCGCGAAGGTCTGGAACCTGCCGGCGATCTTCATCGTCGAGGACAATGGCTACGCGGAATCGACAGCCTCGAAATGGTCGGTCGGCGGCAGCCAGGTCGGGCGCGGAAACGGCTTCGGCCTGCCGTCCATGGAAGTCGATGGTTCAGATTTCTTCGTCGTCTACGAGGCTGCGCGCGAGGCGATCGACCGCGCCCGCGCCGGTGGCGGCCCGACCCTGATCCACATGAAGGTCATGCGCTATTACGGCCACTTCGAGGGCGATGCCACGACCTACAAGGCGCCCGACGAGGTCGCCAAGTACAAGGCCACGAAGGATCCGCTGCTGCTGTTCCGCAATCGTGTCACCGAGGCCGGCCTGCTCGAGGGCAAGGCGCTCGACGAGATCGACAAGGCGAGCAAGCAGCGCATCCAGCAATGCGTCGCGTTGGCCAAGTCGGCTAAGTCGCCGACCGAGGCCGACTTAATGACCGACGTCTATACGTCCGCTTACTGAGGAGGGCGCGCGATGGCCAAGAAGACCTATCGTCAAGCGATCAACGAAGCGCTCCGCCAGGAGATGGAGCGCGATCCGCGCGTCATCCTCATGGGCGAGGATATCGCCGGCGGCCTGGGCGCACCGGGCGAGCAGGACGCCTGGGGCGGTCCCCTCGGCGTGACCAAGGGCTTGATGCCCAAGTTCGGGCGCGACCGCGTGCTGGATACGCCGATCTCCGAAAGCGCCTTCGTCGGCGCTGCCGTCGGCGCCGCGGCGACCGGCCTGCGGCCCGTTGCAGAGCTGATGTTCGTCGATTTCTTCGGCGTCTA
>DATIXH010000246.1:0-20992 GCA_035518775.1 Candidatus Acidiferrum sp. | reverse complement strand
GCAATTCCGCGCCTTATACCTCGACGATCGTCTTTCTCGTCCGTAACGGCAATCCAAAGCAAATCAGGGATTGGGCCGATCTCGCGCGGCCGGGCGTCAGCGTTGTCACGCCCAATCCGAAAACGTCGGGCGGTGCCCGTTGGAACTATCTCGCCGCCTGGGGTTATGCCCTCAAGCAGCCCGGCGGCACCGAGGCCAAGGCGAAAGAGCTGGTCAGTGCGATCTACAAGAACGCTGCGGTGCTCGACTCCGGCGCACGCGGCTCGACGACGACTTTCGTCGAGCGTGGCATCGGCGATGTGCTGATCGCCTGGGAGAACGAGGCGTTCCTCGCGGTCAAGCAGCTCGGCGCTGACAAGGTCGAGATCGTCGTGCCGCCGAAGAGCATCGTCGCCGAGCCGCCGGTGGCACTCGTCGACAAGGTCGTTGACGAGCACGGCACGCGCAAGCTGGCCGAGGCCTATCTGCAGTTCCTCTACTCGCCGGAGGGGCAGGAGATCGCGGCCAGGAACTTCTACCGTCCGCGGCTGGCCGAGGTGGCGAAAAAGTACGACGCCCAGTTCCCCAAGCTGGAGCTGTTCACGCTCGCCGACAAGTTCGGCGACTGGCGGCAGACGCAGAAGAAGTTCTTCAACGACGGCGGCGTCTTCGACGAGATCTATCAGCCGGGATCCTAGTCGAAGCCGGCCCGCATAGCGCGCCCATGGCGACCGCGCTGTCGCTGCGGCGGCCCAGCGTCATCCCGGGCTTCGGGCTGACGCTGGGCTTCACGCTCGCCTATCTCGGCCTGATCGTGCTGCTGCCGCTGGCCGGACTGGTGGCCAAGGCGCTTGGCCTCAGCCCGGGCGCGCTGTGGGCGATCGCCAGCACGCCGCGGGTGGTGGCCGCCTTCAAGGTCAGCTTCGGCACCGCCTTCATCGCCGCCAACATCAATGTCGTCTTCGGCCTGCTGGTGGCCTGGGTGCTCGTGCGCTACCGCTTCCCCGGCCACCGTCTGGTCGACGCGCTCGTCGACCTGCCGTTCGCGCTGCCGACGGCGGTGGCGGGCATCGCGCTCACCGCGCTCTATGCGCCCAACGGCTGGGTCGGCCGCCTGCTGGAGCCGCTCGGCCTGAAGGTCGCCTTCACGCCGCTCGGCATCGTCGTCGCCCTCACCTTCATCGGCCTGCCCTTCGTCGTGCGCACCGTGCAGCCGGTGCTGCAGGACCTCGAGGTCGAGCATGAGGAGGCGGCCGCCTCGCTCGGCGCCGGCCGCTGGCAGACCTTCACCCGCGTCATCTTCCCGGCCATCCTGCCGGCGCTCGTCACCGGCTTCACGCTGGCGTTCGCGCGCGGCATCGGCGAGTACGGCTCGGTGATCTTCATCGCCGGCAACATGCCGGCGGTTTCGGAGATCGTGCCGCTGCTGATCGTCACCAAGCTCGAGCAGTTCGACTATGCCGGCGCGACCGTGCTGGCGGTCATGATGCTGATCGCCTCGTTCGTCCTGCTGCTCGCCATCAACCTGCTCCAGCACTGGACGCGCTCGCGCCATGGTTGACCTCGCCCAGGCCGTCCGCACCGAACCCGCCATCAGGCAGCCGGCGCTGAAGGAGACTCCCCTCGCGCAGTGGCTGCTGACGCTGGCGGCGCTCGCCTTCCTGCTGCTGTTCCTGTTCCTGCCGCTGCTGGCGGTGTTCGTGGAGGCGCTGCGTCAGGGCATCGGCGCCTATCTGGCGGCGCTGGTCGAGCCCGATGCGCTCTCGGCCATCACGCTCACGCTCCTGGTGGCGGCGATCGCGGTGCCGGCGAACCTGGTCTTCGGCGTCGCCGCCTCCTGGTGCATCACGAAGTTCGAGTTCTTCGGCAAGCAGCTGCTGCTCACTCTCATCGATCTGCCGTTCTCGGTCTCGCCCGTCATCTCCGGCATGATCTACGTGCTGTTGTTCGGCCTGCACGGCTGGATCGGCCCGTGGCTGAAGGCGCACGACATCCAGATCATCTTCGCCCTGCCCGGCATCGTCATCGCCACCATCTTCGTCACCTTCCCGTTCGTCGCCCGCGAACTGATCCCGCTCATGCAGGAGCAGGGCCGCGAGGACGAGGAGGCGGCGATCGTGCTGGGCGCCGGCGGCTGGCAGATCTTCTGGCGCGTGACCCTGCCCAACATCCGCTGGGGCCTGCTCTACGGCGTGCTGCTCTGCAACGCCCGCGCCATGGGCGAGTTCGGCGCCGTGTCCGTGGTCTCCGGCCATATCCGCGGCGAGACGAACACCATGCCGCTCCATGTCGAGATCCTCTACAACGAGTACAACTTCGTTGCCGCCTTCGCCGTGGCCTCGCTGCTGGCCCTGCTGGCCTTGGTGACGCTGGCCGCCAAGTCCGCCCTGGAATGGCGCTTCGCCGCCGATAT
The DNA here is from genome assembly GCA_035518775.1 of Candidatus Acidiferrum sp. Lineage (GTDB taxonomy): Bacteria > Pseudomonadota > Alphaproteobacteria > Dongiales > Dongiaceae > JBGPEQ01. Next base: position 18,600 of record DATIXH010000246.1, on the reverse strand, counting down.
CGCAGCCAGCCGCCGCTAGGCCGATGACCGCCGCCAGACAATGACCATTGATCTCGCAGGCAGGCAGATGCGATTGTTCGGCCCGGTTTTGGCGCGCCACGCGCTCTCTTTGCCTGACGAGCTTCCGCCCCGGGACCCACAGGAAATCGCCGTGAGCATCGAGATCTCCGACATCAGCAAGCGCTTCGGCGACTATCTCGCCCTCGACCGGGTGTCGCTCGAGGTGCAGTCGGGCGAGCTGCTGGCGCTCCTCGGCCCCTCCGGCTCCGGCAAGACCACGCTGCTGCGCATCATGGCCGGCCTGGAGGTGCCCGATTCCGGCGCCGTGCGCCTCCACGGCGAGGACGCCGTCGGCCAAGGCCCGCGCGAGCGCCTGGTCGGCTTCGTGTTCCAGCATTACGCGCTCTTCCGCCACATGAGCGTGTTCGACAACGTCGCCTTCGGCCTCACGGTCCGGCCGCGGGCCGTGCGGCCGTCGAAGGCCGAGATCGCCGAGCGCGTCCACCGCCTGCTCTCGCTGGTTCAGCTCGACTGGGTCGGGGACCGCTATCCCTCCCAGCTCTCCGGCGGCCAGCGCCAGCGCGTGGCGCTCGCCCGCGCCCTCGCCATCGAGCCCAAGGTGCTGCTGCTCGACGAGCCCTTCGGCGCCCTCGACGCCAAGGTGCGCAAGGAGCTGCGCCGCTGGCTGCGGCGCCTGCATGACGAGATGCACATCACCAGCGTGTTCGTCACCCACGACCAGGAGGAGGCGCTCGAGCTGGCCGATCGCGTGGTTGTGATGAGCGCCGGCCGCGTCGAGCAGGTCGGCGCGCCCGCCGAGGTCTACGACTCGCCGGCCACGGCCTTCGTCTTCGACTTCCTCGGCAACGTCAACCGGCTGCCCTGCCAGATCGAGAACGGCATCGCCAAGTTCGGCGGAGTCGCCCTCTCGCCCGAGCGCCATGACGGCCCCGACCGCGCCGCCATCGCCTTCGCGCGCCCGCACGACGTCGAGCTGCTGAACGGCCAGCCCGCCTCGCCCAACGCCGCCCAGGTGCGCGCCATCGCGGCCATCGGTCCGACCGCGCGCATCGATCTCGACTATGCCGGCCACCCGCTCGAGGCCGCGCTCGACCGCAATCGCCTCGGCATCCTCAACCTCTCCGTCGGCGATTGGTGCGCCGTCCGCTTCCACCGCGTCCGCGTCTTCCCCGAGCCGCTGGCTCTGCCGGCCCCGGGCAAGACGGCACCGGCCGCCTCCGTCGAAGTGCCGGCGCTGGCCCGTGCGCGCGCCTAGCTGGGAGGCCGGCCGCTGCGCAGCTGGAAGACGACGCCGCCCAGCAGCATGTTGACGACGCCGGCGCCTTCCGAGAGCGGCATCGCGACCCCCTCCCAGGTGACGTGCTCGCGGCCGGGCACCCACAGCCGGCCGCGTCCGCAGACCGGCCGGCGCTTCTCGACGACCTTGCTCCAGACGTGTCGTACCTCGGCGCCGAACTCCGGCGGAAACGCCTCGCCGACGAGCTGGCCGGTGACCTCGTCCTCGGTGACGTCGCGGATATGCGTGCCGGCGAGGCGGAAGCGGAAGTCCCGCCCGCCCTCGAGCACGTCGATGAGGAACAGATAGGGCAGCAACGCCGGGATCTGGACGATGTCGATGTCCGCCCGCGCCGGCATCGACCGGTCGCCGCGGCGGCCGTTCCAATAGGCGTGCAGGTTGCGCAGCACGGACTCGTGCAGCGTCCCCATGTCCCAATCGGCTGTGATCAGCGTCGTGTCGAATCCCATCGCGCTGCTGCAGGCACCTCCCGCCCGGCCGGACGAAGGGCCGAGCGTAGCAGATATTATTCCTATGCCGGAAGAACTCCTCCCGCTCCCGGCAACCGGTCTGCAACCGGTCTTCGACGCGCCGGCGGCGCATCGGCGATCGCCAGCGCGTGCCACCGCCCGGCGCCGGGAATCCATTCCGGCGGCGAACGGAGGCCGGACGCTACGCCGGCCGACGCCTGCCGGAATGTGACAGCCGTCACATCTGCCCTTCAAAAAGGCCGCGCTGCTGCCGTGCTGGTTCGTCACGGAGGTTGCGACATACTGGGCTGGGCTCGTTGCCCCCCGCGAAAGCGCTCGGACTGACGCAGGGCCTTGCAACAGAGTCCCCTCTCCCGCAAGGCGGGGAAATTGCATATGGCGTTGCTGGTGCGACGCTGCAGGATTTTAGCACGCGGAGACGCGGAGGTCATCCGGCATGTCCCCTTCCGGCTTGCGATGCCGGTTTTGTAGGGGCGCGCTGCGCGCGCCCGGCGACGGACGAAAACCGCCGACACCTGAACACGGAGGCGCGGGCGGGCGCAGCGCGCCCCTACAATCCTCCGCGCCTCCGCGTGACCCATCCGCCTGCAGAGCAAGGACGGCGCACGACGAGTATCCAAGGTCCATTTTGCAATTGCCCTGCCCACAAAGGGACCCTGCAAGGCGACCCCGCGGCAATGCGGACTACTTGCCGGCCTCGTACGTGCTCATGCCAGCGCCTTTCCCACCGTGAGCGCGCTGCAAAACGTCTCGTCCTCGTCGAGGAAGTAAGGCTCCGGCTTCGCCCCGACGGCATCGAAGAAGCGGCTCATGAAGCAGCGCAGCGAGGCGCAGAGCGCGATGTCGGCGATCTGCACGTCGCTGAACCCGACCGCGCGCAGCCGGTCGATATGCGCCTGCGTCACCTTGGACGCGCTCCGGACGACGAGCTCCGCGAACGCCAGCATCTCCACGTCCCGCTCGCTCAGGCCTGCGGAGCGATAGTCGCGCAGCACCGCCAGCACGGCATCCTTCGATTGCAGATCCTGGCGCAGCTGCCGCCCGTAGACCTGCGCGCAGTAGGTCGAGGGCACGTGCTTGGCGGCGATGAAGGTGATCAGCCGCCAGTCGCGCAGGCTGAGCGAGAATCCCGCCCTCTTTAACGGCATCTCGCCCCCGCTGCGGCGGCGCTTCCGCCGCGCCGTCGCTGGCGGTCGGGCCTTCGCCGTGTCGTCGGACGTGGCCTTCGAGCTCTGGTACGGCGTCGCCAAAAGCGCGCGCCGCCAGGAGAACGCCAAGCGCCTCGCGACGTTCTTCGCCGGGCCGATCGACCTGTGATCCCGTTCGATGATGCGGACGCCCGCAGCGCCGGCGAGGTGCGTGCCGCGCTGGAAGCTGCCGGCACGCCGATCGGCCTATGACCTCCTGATCGACGGCCAGGCGCTGCGCCGCCGCCTGACGCTCGTCACCGCCGATGTCGGCGAGTTCGCGCGCGTGCGCGGCTTGGCCTGGAGAGATTGGGCCGCGCCGCGCTGAGCTTCATCTCTTGTCGATCTCCTCCAACAACCGGTTGCACTCGCGCACGAAGTCCATGATCCGCCGGCGCTCCGCCTTTTCCACGCCGCCGTAGAAGCCGTCCTTCCAGGCATTCTTGTTGCCGGCTTGGCCGCCGCTGCCGGCGGCGCCGCCATGCTTGCGGCAGCGCGCCTTGCCGGCCACGGCGGGCGCGCGGCAGGGCGCGCCGCCGCGCGTGCGGGCGCCGCAGCGCGCGCTCGCCAGCATGCGCGCCACGGCCGCCGCGTCCGGCGTGGCGCCCGCGGGACGGCCGCTCATGCCTCCTGCTCCTCGCCGGCCGCCGCAACGCCCGTGCCGGCCCGAAACCGGTCCAACGTGCCGCTCATCGCGGCCGCGATGAGCGCGTCCTCGGTCCGCGCGAGCTTTGCCCTGGCGCGCTGCCCCGCCAAGTCGCGCCGCTGCTCCAGCTTGCCGACATGGCGGGCATAGAGCGACACCATGCGCGCGGCGTGGGTGAGATAGGCGAGGCGCACGCGCTCCTCCTTCACCGTGTCGCGGGCCGCGCGCACGCAATCCATGGCCATGCCGTGCACCATCAACAGCTGCGCCGTCAGCTGGCCCTCCACCTCGTCGCCGGGCGTGATGTCGGCCAGCGCCGCCGCCACGCCCAGCCGCCGGTCGGCGCGGACCTCGCTCGCCGACATCTCGGCCACGCCCATGCAGTCCTCCACCTCGCGCGCGATGCGGCCCGTGCGCCCGGCGCGGCCCTCGGCCGCCGCCTCCTTCCAATGGCGCGCCGGCTGCGGCGCCGCGGTCGCGCCCGTCTCGGCGGGCAAGAGATCGGTCATCTCGGTTCTCCTCTTCTGGCTCGATTCTGGCTTGACAGATGTACACTCTTTGTTCCAATATATACGCGAACGAGTAGAGCGTGCAATGGAAAAGTTTTTACGCACATATGAAAACAGCACAAGCAGCGAGCGGGCTGCCGCGACATCGTTCCGAGTGCCGGCTCTGCTCGCTCGCCGGAAGGCAATTGCGCAATTTTATTGCAAGGAAGCCGCGTTAACTTCCTTTACATGGGCTCGATGTTCAGATTCCGCGAGAAGGGGTAGAGGCCCTGACCTGCCGGTCGAGAACCCGCTATGCGTAAACGCAGGCGGCTCAGCGCCGGGTGTAGCGGTGCTTGACTCCCGGCGGGAACCACTCGGGGTCGCCGGCCGCATGCAGGGTGACGCGCGGGGTGCGGTATTCGGCCGGGGCGTAGTTCTTGAACTCGCTGTTCAGCCGCTCGAGGTGAGTCTGGATCGAGCGCGCGATGGCGTCGCGCTTGCCGTCGTCGCCGGCCATCTTGGGCGCCAGCTCGACGGCGATGGCGAGGTGCGGGGCCTCGGTCAGCCCTTCCTTGGCCTGCAGCACGAACTTGCCGGTCACGAGCTCGCGCACGCCCGGCTGCTCCAGGCCGACGCTGATGTTCTCGGGATAGACGTTGGCGCCGAAGTAGGAGACCGTGAAGTTGGAGCGTCCGAACACGAACACGAAGGGCAGCTTGTGCACGCCGCGCCAGCCGTGCCCGCCGAGCGCCGCCATCGGATCGAATTTCCAGTCGGCGAGGAAGTGCATCATGCGCTCGTAGGTCACGAGACCGCCGTTGTCGGCGATGTGATAGCGCACCAGCGGCACGCCGTTGTTGCCGGTGAACAGCAGCGTCTGGCCCTTGCCGTCGCCGTCGGGCACCGCCTCGAAATAGCGCACGAACGGATCGTATTGCACGAGCGTGGGCAGCCGCGATTCCCCGAACAGCTGGCGCGCTGCCTCCGGATTGGCGCCGAGGAAGCGGCGGATGCAGATCGAGAGCGGCGTCTCGTTGCCGAGCACGCCGGCGTCGGCGGTGCCGTACAGCGACGCCGAGTCGTAGCACCAGTCCGTCGAGCCGAGCCGCTCACCCACGAGCGAGCGCCACTCCTCGCTGAAGACCTCGCCGGCCATGACGAGCTTCACCTTCAGCGGCCGCCAGTCGAGTCCCTGCGCGATGCCGCCGTCGACCACGTCCTTGAGGAACGGCGGATAGCCCAGCAGCACCGTTTGCTCGAACTGCGGCGCCAGCTCGCGCGCCACGCGCCAGATCTCGTCGCGATTGTTGCCCGGCGTCACCACCGTGACTGGGTAGCCCTTGGCCGCGAGATAGCGGCAGCAGGCGGCCGTGAACATGCCGCCCACCCAGGTGCCGAGCGCGAAGCACACCACCGCCAGCGTGCGCCGCTGGTCAGCCTGGAAGCTGTCATGGAACACCTGCTCGAAGCGCGCCGCGATCGGCAGCTCGTCGCTGAGGAAGCGCGGCCAGAAGGTCGGCTTGCCGGTCGAGCCCGAGGACACCGCGATGAAGTCGCAGCTCTCCAGCTTGCCGCCGCGGCAGAGCTGCGCCAGTGGATGGCGATAGAGGTAGTTCTGTTTGGTAACCAGCGGCAGCGCGGCGAAATCCTGCAGGCTCCGGATGCGCGCGGCGTCGATGCCCTGCTCGCTGAGGAACGCGCGATAGGCCGGCACGCTCGTCGCCACGTCCCGGAACAACGCCAGCGCGCCCGCCGCCGGATCCTGCTGTCCGTCGGCCCGGTCGAGCAGGCTGTCGAGCGGTGTCTCCAGGAAACCCCGCAGCGCCTCGCCGGCCCGCGCAGACTGTCGATGGTCGATGGTCACGCGCGCCGCCTCCGCCGCCGGGATGGATGGAGCTGGTCTGACCGCCGATCTTGTCACAGAACACTCCTCCCACCGCTATGGTTTCTTGCCTACGGGCAAGAGTGGCGCGCGGATGCCGTGCGGGCGGTCACCTCAGTCGAGACGCTGCCGCGCTTCACGCAGGAGGGTGACCAGATCGTCTGGCCGTACGCCATCCACCGTCATCATCAGCTGAACGACGGGCTCCGCCAGCATCTCCTCCAGCGTCGGCTCCCAGGCTTGCATGGCGAAGGTCTGGTGTTCGGTCTCGCGGCAGGCTTGCGACGTCCGCGGCGTCATAGGCTCCTCCTCAAATGCAACAAGAGTCTGTATGCCGGCCAAGGGTCGTGGTGGATGCGGCAGCGGACTCGGTTAATCACGGATGGTGGAAGTGCGCGGCGGGAAATAGGCACGCCGGCGATGTCAAATGTATCGCTACAATGGGGCGATTGCGTGGCACGCGCACCCGTGCGAGGTTGCGACGCCGGTCGCTTCCCCGTAAGGTCCGCCGCCGTTTAACCAAGCTGTTTGGGATCCCCGCCATGCCGTTCCTCGCCTCCCGCCTCGATCTCATCAAGCCGTCGCCCACGATCGCCGTCACCCAGAAGGCGCGTGAGCTGAAGGCCGCCGGCCGCGACGTCATCGGCCTCGGCGCCGGCGAGCCTGACTTTGACACGCCCGACAACATCAAATCCGCCGCCATGGCGGCGATTCGTCGCGGCGAGACGAAGTACACCGATGTCGACGGCACGCCGGCCCTGAAGCAGGCCATCTGCGCCAAGTTCAAGCGCGAGAACGGCCTCGACTACAAGCCGGAGCAGATCAGCGTCGGCACCGGCGGCAAGCAGGTGCTCTACAACGCCATCGTCGCCACGGTTAACCCCGGCGACGAGGTGATTATTCCCGCGCCCTACTGGGTGTCCTACCCGGATATCGTGCTGCTGGCCGAGGGCACGCCCGTATTCGTGCCCTGCTCGCAGAACGCGCATTTCAAGCTGCTGCCGGAGGCCCTGGAGGCGGCGATCACGCCGAAGACCAAATGGCTGATCCTCAACAGCCCCTCGAACCCGACCGGCGCCGCCTATAGCCGCGCTGAGCTGCGGGCGCTTGCCGACGTGCTGCTGAAGCACCCGCATGTCTGGGTGCTCACCGACGACATGTACGAGCACCTCACCTATGACGGCTTCGAGTTCAGCACGATGGCGCAGGTCGAGCCCAAGCTGTACGACCGCACGCTCACGATGAACGGCGTCAGCAAGGCCTACTGCATGACCGGCTGGCGCATCGGCTATGGCGGCGGCCCGGCGCCGCTGATCAAGGCCATGGCCAAGCTGCAGTCGCAGTCGACCTCGAACCCCAGCTCGATCAGCCAGGCGGCCGCCATCGAGGGCCTCAGCGGCCCGCAGGACTTCATCGCCGAGCACAACAAGAGCTTCAGGGCGCGACGGGACTTGGTCGTGGACATGCTGAACCAGGCGCCCGGCCTGCGCTGCCACAAGCCGGAAGGGGCCTTCTACGTCTATCCGTCCTGCGCCGGCGCCATCGGCAAGAAGACGCCCCAGGGCAAGGAGATCAAGACCGACGACGACTTCGTGACCTATCTGCTGGAGGCGGAGGGCGTCGCGGCCGTACAGGGCTCGGCCTTCGGCCTGTCGCCCTTCTTCCGCATCTCCTACGCCACCTCGACCGAGGCCCTCAAGGAGGCCTGCACCCGCATCCAGCGCGCCTGCAAGGCTTTGCGCTAGAGGCTCGATTGACAGCCGCCCGCCGCCCGGTCAGCATCCCCGAAAAGGGTGGCTGGCAGGGCGAGGCGGCAATGGCATTCCTATGCACGGAAACGTTCCTGGCGGGGAGCGACGGCAAGGCCGTCGATGGCGGCAAGACGCTGCAGAACAGTATCACCGGCGCCCTCCACAACCTGACCCATACGAGGGGCACACCCGGCAAGAGGAACCTGCCCACCTGCGGCAAGGCGGAAGATGGCCAGTCCGATGCCCGCACCGACCGCTCTGGGCTGAATTTCCCCCGCACCCCGATCAAGCTCCAGGAGGAGCGGGATTTCCTGAGCGAGGAGTGGAAGCAGATCTGGGACGAATGCACGATCGAGTTCGCGGACGAAGAGGCGGGCGCCTCGATCTACGTCCCCGACCGCCGCATCCGCTTCGGCCCGTTCTTCGTGTTGAACAAGTACTCGATTACCGACTTCGAGAAGATCATCCTGCACGAATACCTGCACGCCGCCTTCCGCTTCGACAACACGCTGAAGGAGTTTCATCACGGCATGATGCGGCAGGTGCTGATCTACAACCTCCGCTACAGCGAGCCCGCCAACCCTGTCGCGGTCGATTGAGCGTCAGGCGGCCGGTCGGCTTGCCGACTCCTCATCGGGCGCAGGCGGGCGTCGGCTGACCATCACCTTGTCGATGCGGCGGCCGTCCATGTCGACGACCTCGAAGCGGTAGTCGTCGATATCGAACCAGTCGGCCGCCTTGGGAATACGACGCAGCTGGTCCATCACCAGGCCGGCCACGGTCTGGTAGGTGGCCTCCTCCTCGTCGGGCAGGCGCGCCATGCCGACGGCGTCCTTCAGCTGGTCGATCGGGAGCATGCCGTCGACCAGCCAGGAACCGTCGGCCCGCTGGGTCACCGCCGGCTCTTCGGCCTGCCCAGGCTCCGGCAGGTCGCCCACCAGCGCCTCCAGCAGGTCCTCGAGCGTGACGATGCCCTGGAAGTCGCCGTACTCGTCCACGATGAGGGCGATCGGCGCTCCGGTCCGCCGGAACGATTCGAGCGCCTTCAGCGCCGGCGCCGTGTCCGGGATGTAGAGTGGCGGCCGCATCGTGCCGCGGATGTCGAAGCCCTTGCCGGCCAGCTCCGACGCCAGCAGGTCCTTCACTTCGACCACGCCCACGATATGGCGCCGGCCGCCCTCGGCGACCGGGAAGCGCGAGTAGTGGCTGCCGAGGACCTTCTGCTTCGTCTCCTCGATCGCGTCCTCGAGATCGAGCCACTCGACCTGCGGGCGCGGCGTCATCAGCGCGCTGACGCGGCGGTCGCCGAGGCGCAGCGCCATGTCGACGATCGTCTTCTCGGCCGGATGGAAGTGGCCGGCCAGCGTGCCCTGCTCCATGAGCAGCTTGACCTCTTCGTCGGTCACGGCCGGCTCGCTGCCATGGCGCATGGGAACGAGCTTCAGCACCAACTCCGTCATCGCCGACAGGAACCACACGATCGGCGCCGCGACGCGCGACAGCAGGGCCATGCCGCGGCCGACGCCGGCCGCGATCGCCTCCGGCCGGCTGACGGCCAGCCGTTTCGGCACGAGTTCGCCAAGAATGAGGGTGAGGAACGTGATGACGACCACGACGCTGCCGAACGCCAGCGGCTCGGCGTAGGCGGCGAGTGATGGAACGCCGGCAAACACCTCGATCATGCTGTCGGCGACCTTCACGCCGCCATAGGCGCCGGCAACGATGTTGCACAGCGTGAGGCCGATCTGGATGGTCGAGAAGAACCGGCTGGGATGTTCGGCGAGCGCCAGAGCGGCGGCAGCCCCCTTGCTGCCCTCGTCGGCCATCTGCTTGAGGCGCGCCTTGCGCGCCGACACGATCGCCATCTCCCCCATGGCGAACACGCCTTGCACGACGATCAGCAGCAGGACGATCAGTATCTCGAGCGTCATATTAACGCGTTCGTCCCGCCCCGAGCCCACTCGCGCCGGCGACCAGCGATCCCTGTCCCGCCGGGAGGACGAATCGACCCTCACATACCAAGGTATTTGCCCGCTAACTGCAAGCCCTCTTGCACCGAGACCCAGCCGGCGACCAGGAGCGCGCCGAGCACGGCGCAGCCCGCCACGAACCCGGCGATGGCGAAGGCGCCGTCGCGCTCCAGCACGGCCAACGACATGAGGGCGATCGGGACGACCAGCGGCCAGTTGAAGAGGACGGGAACGGTAAGAAGCAGGGCGAGGACCAGGCACATGACGCCGATCACGCGCTCGCCGATGGCCCCAGTCAGCAGGGTAAGACGGGGCCGCAGCAATCGCTCGACGCGCGCCAGATGCGGCGCGACCCGCGTGACCATGCGGGTGAACTCCCCCCGCGACAGCGAGCGCGCCGCCAGGATGCGCGGCAGCCACGGGCGCGGCAGGCCGATCGCCAACTGGACGGCCACGAGGGCCAGGGGGATCGCGGCGATCGATGACACGCCGGGCACGGTGCCGGGGAGCGCCAGCACGAACATAAGCACGCCGTAGCCGCGCTCGCCCAGTAGCCGCGTTACATCGCCCAAGGACACCCGTTCATGCGGCCATGTCTTCGCCAGTTCTTCGAGGAGAGCGGAAACGCGTTGCGGCAGGACCGCTGTCGCTTCCGCCGATCTATCGTTCACGTTTAGTCCTGGCTGTTGCGAAAGATGGACCCGCACGCAATGTCCCTCCACATATGGCCCGCGGCGCGGCGTTGCAAGCTTGGTGGCCCGCGCGACTGCCCGCCTGTCGGTTTTCACTTGCATCGCCCCAGCCGGCCCGGAAATCATGATGCTCGGTGCAAAATAACGGCCGCCGCTGACAGGGTGCGCCGCGCGTGATGCAGAGGGAGGACGACCATCATGGCCCAACGTGAACCGTCAGCGCCGCGCTGCGCAGCATTGGTGGGACCGTATCTCAGCGGCAAGACGACCCTGCTCGAGAGCCTGCTGTTCGCCACCGGCGCGGTCTCACGCAAGGGTTCGATGAAGGAGGGCAACACCGTCGGCGACAGCGCGCCGGAGGCGCGCGCGCGCAAGATGAGCGTCGAGGTCAATGCCGCCACGACCGAATATCTCGGCGAGAAATGGGCGTTCCTGGACTGCCCTGGTTCGATCGAGTTGACGCAGGAGGCCCAGAACGCCCTGGTGGTTGCCGACGTGGCGGTCATCGTCTGCGAGCCAGAGGTGACGCGGGCGCTGACGCTGGCGCCGCTGTTCAAGTTCCTCGATGACCGCAAGATTCCGCACATGCTGTTCATCAACAAGATGGACACGGCGGCGCATCGGGTGCGCGACGTGCTGGCCGCGTTGCAGAGCGTCTCGGCCCGCAAGCTGGTCTTGCGCCAGGTTCCGATCCGCAAGACCGAGAAATCAGGCGCCGAGACCGTGGCCGGCTTCGTCGATCTCATCAGCGAGCGCGCCTACAACGCGCCAGGCAACGATTCCGACCTCATTCAGATTCCCGCCGACACCGTCGAACGCGAGCAGGAGGCGCGGCGCGAGCTGTTGGAAGCGCTTGCCGACTTCGACGATCACCTCCTGGAGCAGCTGCTGGAAGACACGGTCCCGCCCAAGGACGAGATCTTTCAGCAACTCGCCAAGGACGTGGCCGGCGACCTGATCGTCCCGGTGCTGCTCGGAGCGGCCGAGCGCGATCACGGTGTCCACCGCCTGCTTAAGGCGCTGCGCCATGACGTGCCGGGACCGGCCGCCACCGCCGCACGACTCGGCCTGGAGCCTGCCGCGGGCGATACCGCCGCGGTCGTCTTCAAGACCTATCATCAGGCACACACGGGCAAGATCTCCCTGGCCCGGGTTTGGGGAGCGCCGCTCCAGGATGGCGGCACACTCGGCGGGCAGCGCTATGCCGCGATCTATCGGATGAAGGGACACGAGCTGGGCAAGCAGTCGAGCGCCGCGAGCGGCGAGGTGGTTGGCCTCGGCCGCATGGATGCGGTCACGACTGGCCAGTTGCTCACCGTCTCAGGAAAGCCGGCTGGAAACGTCGCTTTCCCCGAGCGGCTGTCGCCGCTCTTCTCTCTCGCCATCAATGTCGAGAACCGCGCCGACGAAGTGAAGCTTACGGCGGCGCTGCACAAGCTGGTCGAAGAGGATCCGTCGCTGTCGGTCGAACACAATCAGGATACCCACGAACTGGTCTTGTGGGGGCAGGGCGAGATCCATCTGCAGGTCGCGATCGATCGTCTCAAGCTCAAATATGGGCTGGCGATCAAATCGCATCGTCCCACCATCAACTACAAGGAGACGATACGCCGGGGCATCAAGCAGCACGGGCGTCACAAGAAGCAGAGCGGAGGCCACGGCCAGTTCGGCGATGTCCATGTCGAGATCAAGCCGCGGTCGCGCGGCGCCGGGTTCGAGTTCGTCGACCAGGTCGTGGGCGGCGCCGTGCCGCGGCAGTACATTTCTTCGGTCGAGGAGGGCGCCCGCGAATTCCTCAATCGCGGGCCGCTTGGCTTCCCGGTGGTCGACGTGTCCGTCACGCTCTACGACGGGCAATATCACACCGTCGACAGCTCGGATATGGCGTTCAAGACCGCGGCCCGCATCGCCATGAGCGAGGGCATGCCGAAGTGCGATCCCGTCCTGCTGGAGCCGATCTGCGCGGTCCAGATCACCATACCCAATGATTTCACGGCGCGCGTCCATGGCCTCATCAGCGGTCGGCGCGGCCAAATCCTGGGCTTCACCGCGAAGGAAGGTTGGCAGGGTTGGGATGAGGTCAACGCCTATCTGCCGCAGTCCGAACTTCACGATCTCATCATCGAGCTGCGCTCGCTCACGATGGGCGTCGGCACCTTCTCCTGGAGGTTCGATCACCTGCAGGAACTGACCGGCCGTCTCGCCGACAAGATCGTCGAAAATCGACAGGCTACCGCCGCCCATTAGGCGGGCCGCGGCTTCGTCTCCAGCCCTGTTGACGACGTAACGCCGGAATCACCCACAGTTGATTTGCGGCGAGCACGGCGCGCGGCTATCTCGCATCAGCTATATCCCCCTTCCGACGACAGGACGTGCCCATGTTCATCAAGACGAAACGCGGTTGGGAACTGCCGGACTCTGCGGCAACCCCCGAACATGTCTTCCGTGCGCGTCGGCGGCTGTGCCAAGCCATAGCGGCCGGACCGATCCTGCTTGCCGTCGGCGCGGCCCTTGGTACGCGACCAACCCAGGCCGCCGCCGATCCGTCTGCCACGCTCTATCCGTTCAAACAGAACCCGCGCTACAAACTCGATCGGCCAATCACGCCCGAGGCCGACGCTACCAGCTACAACAACTACTACGAATTCGGCTCCAGCAAGGATGTCGTGAGCCAGGCGCAGTCGCTGCCGGTACGGCCCTGGACTCTCGCCATCGATGGCATGGTCGAGGCGCCCCTCACCATCGCCATTGACGACCTCCTGAAGAAGATGCCGCTCGAGGAGCGGCTCTATCGCCATCGCTGCGTCGAGGCTTGGTCGATGGCGGTTCCTTGGAGCGGCTTTCCCATGAAGGCGCTCGTGGACTTGGCTCGCCCCTTGAGCGCGGCCAAATATGTGCGCATGGAAACCTTCATGAATCCCGATGTCGCCGAGGGCCAGCGCGCCGTGTGGTATCCCTGGCCATATGTCGAAGGATTGACGATCGCAGAGGCGACCAACGAACTGGCGTTCATGGTCACGGGCGTCTATGGCAAGCCTCTGCCGCCGCAGAATGGCTCGCCGTTGCGTCTGGCCACGCCGTGGAAATACGGCTTCAAGTCGATCAAGTCGATCGTGAAATTCACCTTCACGGACCAGCGTCCCGTGAGCTTCTGGGAGACGCTGCAGGCCTCGGAATACGGTTTCTGGGCCAATGTGAATCCGGACGTTCCGCACCCGCGCTGGAGCCAAGCCAGCGAGCGCGTGCTCGGTACGGGCGAGCGGGTGCCGACCCAGCTGTTCAACGGCTACGCCGAATTCGTTGCCGACCTCTACAAGGATCTGCAGAACGAGCGGCTCTACGCCTGATCGATAAGTTCGGAAAGAAAAATGCCGGGCCCGAAGGCCCGGCAAGTTAAACAGGGAGGCTTCACGTCTGGGAGACGTGGGGTCCGAAGACCCCTGCCCGGGCATCGCGCCCGGACTCCGTACGGCGGTGCCGAGGCACCGACGAAACTCGCATGCTGCACTGCAACACACCCATTAACATAGTCAGCCTTCGGCAGGCTACCAGAGTCAAAATTGGTTAGGTGCCATGCTTTTTTCGCATGGAACTTGGGCCGAGCTAACCGCTGGCAACGACCCAGACTGGACTGGCCAGTTCTCAGATTAGAATGTGGCTTCTGCGACCTTCCGGAGCAAGAAGTCGCGGAAGACTTGTATGCGCTTGGAATTCCTTAATTCTTCCGGATAGACGAAGTAGGTGTCCACACGCGGCCCCTGGATTTCTGGCAGCACACGCACTAGGCCGGGCGTCTCGGAAGCCATGAACTCGGCCAGCCCGGCAATGCCGAGGCCGCTCTGGACGGCCCGCAGGATGGCGTAGGCGTTGTTGACGGTCAGCACCGGGTCGCGCGGCCGGTCTTCACGGCCGCCGACGGTCTGCAGCCAGTTGATGGTCGGCACCGGCGGCCGCGTCTCCTCGCCGTAGACGATGATCTTGTGATGATCGAGGTCGTCGACCTGTCGTGGCGTGCCGAATTTCTTGAGGTAAGCGGGCGCCGCGTAGATGTAGCTGTGCACGGTCATGAGATGGCGCTGGATCAGCTCCGGCTGGCGCGGCGGCAGCAGACGGATGGCGACATCGGCCTCGCGCATGCTGAGGTCTAGCTCGCGGTCTTCGAGCACCAAGTCGACGGACACGTCAGGGTAGATCTCGATGAACTCGCCGATGCGCGGCGCCAGCCAGGTCGAGCCCAGGCCGACCGTGGCCGTGACCTTGAGCGTGCCCTTCGGGCGCTCCTTGCTCTCCGAGAGCTGCGCCTCGGCCATCGCCAGCTTGGCGAAGACCTCGCGCACGGTCCGGAACAGCAACTCGCCCTGCTCGGTGACGATCAGGCCGCGGGCGTGGCGGTGAAACAGCGTGACGTTGAGGCTCTCCTCCAGGCTGCTGACCTGGCGGCTGACCGCCGACTGGCTGAGGTTGAGGGCTTCCCCGGCGCGCGTGAAGCTGCCTGCCTCGGCGACGGCATGAAAGACCCTGAGCTTATCCCAGTCCATCATCAGTCCGGTGTTGTGCAGAGGCGGCTAGAAAATCCTTGGCGGGCTATTCGGCGGCCTTGGCAGCGGCGGATTCGTGGGCGGCCAGGAAGCGGTCGGCCTCCAGCGCACTCATGCAGCCCATGCCGGCGGCGGTCACGGCCTGGCGAAAGACCTTGTCCTTAACGTCGCCGGCGGCGAACACACCGGGGATATTGGTGGCGCTGCTGTCGGGCGCGGTGACGATGTAGCCTTCCTTGTCGATGTCGAGTTGGCCACGGAACAGAGCGGTCGCCGGATCATGACCGATGGCGACGAACAGGCCCTGCGCTGGCAGCACGGTCTCCTTGCTGGTCTTGACGTTCCGGATGCGCACACCGGTCACCGCCGGCGGCCCGCCGGCGCTGATGACCTCGCTGACGACGCTGTCCCAGATGACCTCGATCTTCGGGTTCGCGAACAACCGGTCCTGCATGATCTTCTCGGCGCGCAGCGTGTTGCGGCGGTGGATGAGGGTGACCTTCGTCGCGAAGTTCGTGAGGAAGATCGCCTCTTCGACGGCCGTATTGCCGCCGCCGACAATGCAGACCTCCTTGCCGCGGAAGAAGAAGCCGTCGCAGGTCGCACACGCCGAAACGCCAGAGCCCCGTAGCCTCTGCTCGCTCGGCAGCCCGAGCCAACGCGCCTGGGCGCCCGTGCAGATGATGAGCGTGTCGCCATAGTAGACGTCGCCGCTGTCACCGATGCACTTGAAGGGTCGTCGCGAAAGGTCGACCTCGACGACGATGTCCCCGACGATCTGCGTCCCGACATGGGCGGCCTGCGCCCGCATCTGCTCCATCAGCCAGGGGCCCTGGATGACGTCGGCGAAGCCGGGGTAATTCTCCACGTCCGTCGTGATCGTCATCTGCCCGCCGGGCTGCAGGCCCTCGACCAGGATCGGCTTGGCGTTGGCGCGCGCGGCATAGATCGCCGCCGTGTAGCCCGCCGGGCCGGAGCCGATGATGAGGACCTTGCTGCGATGTTCAGCGGGCATGGGTGGGCAATCCTTGCATGACGTATCGTCATAGAAGATAGAAGGCTGCGCGCGCGGCGGCAAGACGAAGGCCGTCTTCCAGAGTGACGCAGCACGCGAATTGGCATTGCCCCGCGCGCTCGAGATGACTACGGTCGCGCGCCAGCGAGAATGGTACAGCGATGAAATACATCAACGAATCCGTGATGAAGGGGCTCGACGCCGCGGCCTTTCAGGGACGGCGGCCCTACCCCTGGCTGAACCCGGAAGGCTTCCTGACGACGGACGGCTTCGGAAGGCTGGTCGAATCGCTGCCGCCGCCGGAGCTCTTCGACAAGCGCTTCGGCGAACAGCGCAAGCATGGTCAGGCGCCGCATGATCGGCTCGCCCTGGAATTCCGGCCGGATCTGCCGCTGTCGCAGCCGTGGCGGGAGTTCATCGATGAGCTCCGGGGGGCGGCCTATCGCGGATTCCTCGAGCGCATGTTCGGGCGCGGGGCATTGCGATTGATCCTGCACTGGCACTACACGCCGAACGGCTGCTCGGTCTCGCCGCACTGCGACGCACGCCGCAAGCTGGGCTCGCACATCTTCTACTTCAACACCGAGAAGGACTGGCAGGCGGACTGGGGCGGCGAGACGCTCATCCTCGACGACCATGGCCGCTTCCAGGCCGATTCCGCGCCAAAGTTCGAGGAATTCGACAGCGTGATGCCGGCCAAGGCCATGGGCAACTCCAGCCTGCTGTTCATGCGGCGCGAGCGCTCCTGGCACGGTGTCAAGGAGATCCACTGTCCGCCCGACCGGCTGCGCAAGGTCTTCATCGTCGTGATCGAGGACTGGGACCTTAAGGCCCGGGTGAAGAGCCTGTTCCGCGAGAAGAAGCACGGCTATTGACCGGCTCCGGTTAGTCATCCACATCGCTTGGCGCTGCTTCGTCCGTGTAATATAATTTCGTTTGAGCGGGCGAATCGGGAGAAAATGAAATGCGCCGAGCCAAGCTCGACCGGGTCGACCGGCGCATCCTGCGTGCCCTGCAGGACGATGGCCGCATGACCAATGTCGACCTGGCGCGGCGGGCCGAAATCTCCGCGCCGCCTTGCCTGCGCCGCGTGCGCGCCCTGGAAGAGGCGGGCTACATCAGGGGCTACCACGCCGACATCAATGCCGAGGCCCTCGGCTTCGGGGTCACGGTCTTTGCCCAGGTCGGGCTGTCGAGCCAGGCTGAGCATGACCTCAAGTCGTTCGAGGCGCTGATGCAGTCCTGGCCGGAGGTGCGGGAGTGCCACATGCTGGCCGGCGAGACCGACTTTCTGCTGCGCATCGTGGCCGTGGACTGGGACGCCTATCAGCGCTTCCTGACCACCCGGCTCACCGCCGCCCCCAATGTCACGCACGTCAAATCGTCGCTGGCGATCCGCACCTGCAAGAACGTGCCGGGCGTGCCGATCAGCGACGAGTAGGCCTCACTTGAAAGCAACTTTGACGATCTCGTAGGACTTCGAGCCGTTCGGCGTCGTCACCTCGACGGTGTCGCCGACCTTCTTGCCGATGACGGCGCGGGCGAGCGGCGAGGTGATCGACAGGCGCTTGGCGCCGACGTCGGCCTCGTCCGGGCCGACGATCTGATAGCTGTTCTTCTCCTCGGTGTCCTCGTCCACGACGGTAATGGTGGCGCCGAACTTCACCTGCTTGCCCGAGAGCTTGCTGACGTCGATGACTTCGGCGCGGGCGATCTTGTCCTCGAGCTCGGCGACGCGCCCCTCGATGAAGCTCTGGCGCTCGCGGGCCGCGTGATATTCCGCGTTCTCCGAGAGATCGCCATGCTCGCGGGCCTCGGCGATCTGGCGGATCACGGCCGGGCGTTCGCTCAGTTTCAGGTGCCGCAACTCTTCTTCCAGGCGCTGGAAGCCGTCGGCGGTCATTGGGATTTTGTCCATCCGGTCTCTACCGTCTCAATAAGTGACCCTGAAAGGCTATCCCCTTGGGCGCAAAAGTAAACCCTCCGGCCCATGCGGGCGGCCGGGGCTACGAGAACGATCCCCTAAAGTAAGATTGGAGGGGGGCGACTTCAAGTTCGCCCCGGGCCAGTGCGACAATGGCTTCCACGGCGGCCCGGGCGGCCGCCACGGTCGTGCAATAGGGTATGTTGCCGAGGAGAGCGGCCTGCCGCAGCGTGAAGCTGTCGGCGATCGACTGGGCGCCCTCCACGGTGTTGAAGACGAGCTGGATCTCGCCGCTCTTCATGGCGTCGACGCAGTGCGGCCGGCCCTGCAACACCTTGTTGATGCGCTCGACCGGCAGGCCCTTTTCCTTGAGGAAGGTGGCCGTGCCATCGGTAGCGACGATGCGGAAGCCCTGCGCTACCAGCTTCTGGCTCGCGGCCAGCAGCGGGGCCTTGTCCTTGTCCTTCACCGAGATGAACACGGTGCCCTTCAGCGGCAGGCCATTGCCGGCGCCGAGCTGGGACTTGGCGTAGGCGCGGCCGAAATCGCGGTCGATGCCCATGACCTCGCCGGTGGACTTCATCTCCGGCCCCAGAATGATGTCGACGCCGGGGAAGCGCGCGAAGGGGAACACCGCCTCCTTGACGGCGACGTGGTCGCGCGCAAGCGGCTCGAGCTGGAATTCGCCGAGCGCGGCGCCGGCCATCACGCGGGCG
>DATIXH010000245.1:0-2085 GCA_035518775.1 Candidatus Acidiferrum sp. | reverse complement strand
CCGGCGCCGACGATGAGGACGCAGCCGATGGCCTCGCGCCAGCCGAAGGGATCGCTCGTGAGCAGCGAGGCGCTGACCACGGCGCCCACGACCTCCAGCAGCAGGTAGATGGAGACGCGGCCGCTCTCGACATAGGCGCAGCCCCAGAGGAAGAGCGCCAGCAGCACCACCTGCCAGATCATGCAGAGCAGCAAGGCCGGGATCGCCGCGGTCACCGTGGCCACTGCCGGCGCCGGCCCTTGCGGCAGCAGCGTGACCGCGACGAGGGCGGCCAGGGCGGCGAAGCCGGTGGTGAAGAAGGTCTTCTCCCAGCCGCCGATCTCGCCGCCGACCTTGCGCATGTAGACGGTCATGCAGGCGAAGCTGAGGCTCGACAGCAGCGCCAGGCCGTCGGCCGTCGACAGCGGTGCCGTGCCGCCCTTCTCGATGCCCACCAGCACCGCCGCCCCGGCAAGCCCGCCGACGATCGTGAGCAGCCGCATGGCCCGCACCGGCTCCTTGAACACGACCAGGCTGAGGGCCGTGCACCAGACCGGCGCCAGGTAGAAGAGGAGCGTGACACGCACGACGCTGCCGGTGAGGAGCGCGATGTTCCACAGGCAGAGCGAGATGCCGGAGACGACGCCGATGACGAGGAGCGGGCGCAACTGCGGGGCGAGGCGCCGGCCGACCCGCAGCGCGAAGGGCGCGCTCAGCAGCGCAGCCAGGGCGTAGACCGCGAGGTTGGCCCAGTTGCCGACGAGGCCGGCCTCTTCGAGCTTGCGCAGCGGCAGCCACCAGATGCCCCAGATCAGGCCGGAGCTGGCGACGGCGAGCGATGGCAGGAGCGTGGAGCGCGGCGTCATGGCCGGCGCACTCTACAGGCGGGCTTGCGGCGGCGGTAGGGTGCCCGGCGGCACCAGGGCCCCTTGCATGCGCAGGCAGCGATGCCGATGATTGCGGGCAGGATCGCCTTGCGTCCTTCGACAAGCTCAGGATGAGGAGGAGTCTTGGTGGCACGAACACTAGCCTCATCCCGAGCTTGTCGAAGGACGCAGGATGGCGATCCAGCAGGAGGTGACGCATGGACACGGCGATTCCTGACACCAAGGCGCTGCTCGGGCAGCTGCGGGCGACCATGCCGATCCGGATGGAGCCGCTGGCGGTGGGGGCGCAGAAGACCGGGCTGGTGATCGTCGACGAGGTCAACGGGTTCGCGACCGTGGGGGCCGGCTATCTGGCGCCGCCAGCGCCGAACGCGCAGGTGACGCAGATGGTGGAGGAGACCGACCGGCTCGCGCGCGCCTTCAGCGAGCAGAAGCGGCCGATCCTGGCCTTCCTCGATACGCACGTGCCGGGCAAGCCGGAGCCGCCCTACCCGCCCCATTGCGAGGCCGGCACCGGCGAGGAGAATCTGGTGCCGCAGCTGGAATGGCTGGAGCAAGACCAGCACACCACGCTGGTGCGCAAGGACTGCATCAACGGTTTCGTCGGCTCCATCGCGCCGGACGGCCGCAACCGCGTGGTCGACTGGGTGAACCAGCACAAGCTGGAGGCCGTGCTGGTGGTGGGGATCTGCACGGACATCTGCGTGATGGATTTCGTGCTCACCTTCCTCTCGGCCCGCAACCACGACCTGATGCCGAGCCTGCGGGACATCCTGGTCTACGAGGGCGGCTGCTCGACCTACGACCTGCCGAAGCAGACGGCGGAGAAGCTGGGCCTGCCGCCGACCGCCGCCCACCCCCAGGACGTGACCCACTATATGGGCCTCTACTTCATGGCCTCGCGCGGCGCCCGGCTGGTGGACCAGGTGACGGTGGGGGCCTAGGCAGGGCTCGCCTTCGAATCTGAGCGAAGCACCCCATGTCCAGCGGGGTGCGACGGCTTGCCGCCCCGGCGCTGTGACAGCGGACACAGACGGTCGCCCGACGCGCCGATGATCATGACCCCGAGTGGTCACTGGTCGAGAGGTCGTCGATGCGCACTGTCTTTGCCTGCGTCCTAGCGGCAATGCTGGCCGCGGCGCTGCCGGTTGGATCCGGCGCCACCGCAGGGGATCGCCCGGCGCCGATAACGGCCGGCGGGCGGCAGCTGGCCGCGTTT
>DATIXH010000244.1:0-2553 GCA_035518775.1 Candidatus Acidiferrum sp. | reverse complement strand
TTCGGCTCGGCCCGAAGCGGGCCGGCGGGCATTGAAGGCACCAGATTTGGCCAGGGCGCGTCTCTTTGGTGGTCGTGTCATCATTGATGTATCGCCAAGAATGCCGACCACGCGAGCGGTGAAGGCGCTGCTTGTGGCGATGGTGCTTGCAGGCTGGGCCGCACGGACGTCGGCGGCGTCGCAACCGCCGAACGTGCGCGAGCACGTTGAGGTCTCGCGAAGCTGATCGACGTGTCTCGCTGTATCGGCTGCAAGGCATGCCAGGCCGCCTGCCTAACAAGAAACAAGAACGGGTGGCTCGTGGGAAGGCTTGATGTCGACCGCGATGCCGAGGTCTTGGAGGCGTTTGATGAGGCGTCGGGCCTGCGATTGCTTGGATCGCTGGTCGAAGTGGCTGGCGCCGAGATCCTGGTATTCGGTGCCGTCCTTGAGCATGTGGTAGGCAGCCGTCAGCATCGAGGCTGCGACCGCGCAGATGGCTTTCTTGGTGCCGCGACGGGCGCGCAGGCGGCGGAACTGGGCCTGCAGATAGCTCCCCGTCTTGCGGATGGCGGCCCAAGCGCACTGCACCAGAGTCGTCTTCAGCCACGGAGCGCCCTTGCGCAGGCGAGTCGAGCGCCGCTTGCCGGCGCTCTCATCATTGCGGGGGCACAGACCGGCCCACGAGAGAAGGTGCCCGGCGGTCGGGAAGCGGCTCATGTCGATGCCGATCTCGGAGACGATGATCCGGCTGGCCAGCGCGCCGACGCCTGGAATCGCGGTCAGGTTTTGCGCGGCGGCGCGAAAGGGAGCCAGATTGGCTTCGACCTCCTGGTCGATCTGAGCGATCGCCGTGTCCACGGCATCGACCTGTTGCAGATGGAGGCGCAACAGGAAGCGATGATGCGGGGTGACCCGCCCGCGCAGCGCTTCGCTCAGTTTCCCGGGCGAAGCCTTGAGCCGGCGATGGGCCAGTCGCGCCAGTGCAGCGGGGTCGCTTTCGCCGGCGATCAGCGCCTCGATCATGGCGCGGCCACTCACGCCGATCACATTGGTGATGACCGAGTCCAGCTTGATGTTGGCGTCCTCCAGCGTTTTCTGGAGCCGCTGGACATGGGCGGTCTTCTCACGGCCGAGCTGCTTCCGGGTGCGCAAGAGCGTGCGGATTTCCTGCAGCGCCGGTTCTGGGACGAAGCTCGCGCGGATCAGGCCATGGGCCAGCAGATCCGCGAGCCAAGCCGCGTCGGCGATGTCGGTCTTGCGACCCGGCACGTTCTTCACATGCGCCGCGTTCGCCAGGATCAACGCGAAGCCGTCCGCGGCCAGGATGTGCCAGACCGGCTTCCAGTAGACGCCGGTCGCCTCCATGGCAACATGGGTGCAGCCGCTCTCCGCCAGCCAGCTCGACAAGGCCAGAAGCCCTGCCGTCGTCGTATCGAAGGTCCGCATCTCCCGACTGACCTTGCCCTCCGATGCAACGCGCACGCACGCCACCACCGTGTCCTTGTGGACGTCGAGACCGGCACAACGCGAGTAAAGAACTTCCATGGCTCCCTCCCAGTGCGCCGGCGGCTTCGGGAACCTCGTCAAAGAACTCTAACAAGCGTGCTCCGGTGGCCGAAATCCGGCCCTTGGCACAGTCTGGGGTGCTCGAGGTCCCCGGGTCCAACTGGAATACGAGCTCGCAAGCACCAGGCAGCAAACCGACCTCGATGCCGACGGCGTAACCCCATCCTACGACACGTTTCATCCGCCGCGGGTCGACAACGCCGGTGGCAACTGGAATGTGGTTGGAATTGCCGTGATGGGTGTCTCCGGCAACTTGAGGTTAACGGGTCAGGCGGCGAGGTCAATCACCGCGTCGGTCGGCTTGGTGGCCAAAGTCTGCCAGCCGTCGACCTTGCGCATGGCGATTTGGCCGGAGGCCAGCAGCGCCCAGAACAACATCGCCGCAGTTTCCGCCGACGGCAGGACGGTCTGGGTCTTGATGCGGCGCTTGAATTCCTCGTGCAGCCGTTCGACGGCATTGGTGGTGCGGGCCGAGCGCCACTGGCCGGACGGCAAGCGGGTGAAGGTGAACAGCCGGTCACCCGCTTCCTCGAGGCTGTCGGCAACCGCCCGGCACTTCAGCCGCCACTTGCGCAGGAAGGCCTTGCGCCGTTCCTCGACCTCCTTCGGCGTCGCGGCGTAGATCATGTCGGTATAGTCGGCCGAGACCTCGTCGTGCAGGTGATCGGGGGCGTGCGCCAGCAGGTTGCGGTGCTTGTGAACCGTGCAGCGCTGGGTCGGCACATCGGGCCACAGCGCCGCCAGCGCCTTCTCCAGGCCGGCAGCGCCGTCGATGATCAGGAACTCCGGCGTCTTCAGC
Source organism: Candidatus Acidiferrum sp. (assembly GCA_035518775.1). GTDB lineage: Bacteria > Pseudomonadota > Alphaproteobacteria > Dongiales > Dongiaceae > JBGPEQ01. The sequence goes on along the minus strand of DATIXH010000244.1, from coordinate 206 downwards.
CCGCGGGCGACCAGGTCGTCGAGCAGGGCGCGCCAGGCGGCCTCGCTCTCGCCGCCCATGTTCTTGATCGCCAGCAACACCTTCTGGCCGTCGCGGCGGACGCCGAGGACGACGAGCAGCGAGATCGACACGGCCTTCTTGTCGAGCCGGACGCGCACGACGGTGCCATCGAGGATCAGCCGGACGACGTCTTCCTCGGCGAGCGT
>DATIXH010000243.1:0-8283 GCA_035518775.1 Candidatus Acidiferrum sp. | reverse complement strand
ATCACCTCGACCGGCATCTGCGGCAGCCGGCGCGCCACCAGCCCATTGACGGCGTAGCAAAGCGTCGCGCCGGCCACGGCGATCTCGCCTGCTAGCTCGCCATGGGCGTCCATCAGGACGCCCGGTCCGATCAGCACGGCGACGCCGGCGATCCCGAACACGGCGCCCAGCAGCTTGCCCGGCGTCACCGGCTCGTCGCGCACGAACGCCGGTGCCAGCATGATGGTGGCGAGCGGCACGGTCGACATCAGGATGGCCGTCAGTCCGCTGTCGATAAGCGTCTCGCCCCAGTTGATCAGGCTGAAGGGAATGGCATTGCCGATTGTGCCCATGGCGAACAGCAGCAGCCACTCGCGCCGAACGCGCGGCCAAGCCCGTCCGCGAACCGCCACGGTGAGGGCCAGCACGATGGCGCCGATCCCGATCCGTCCGGCCGCAACGGTGATCGGCGGAATCGTCTCGACCGCCAGCTTGATCAGCAGAAATGACGAGCCCCACACCGCGCCCAGCAACAACAGAAGCAGATAGTCATCGCGGGTGGGATGCATTGCAGCCGGCAGCTACTCAGGGTATTCGTCCGGCGCTCGCCGCGTTTGCCGATGTCACGCGTCCATGCCCCGTTGCGACCTCAGCGCTTGCCCGAGGGCGCGCGCCAAGTCGAATCGTTCAGCCGCCGTCAGGAAGCTACCGATGGCGAGCGAGCGGCCGTGCGAGATCAGCACCAGCTGGCTGTGATGTTCGGGCGGATCGTCCATGGCGATGCGCAGCCAATAGGGCTGAAAGCTCCAACTCTGTTTTCGCCCGCGGGCATCGTGGCGCTCGATGACCAGTTCGTCCGGCAGCAGGCGGACGCGCTCGAACATGCGCGCGCTGCGATAGTTGAGCCGGAACATGACGTAGAAGAGCAGGACATCGAGGCCGCAGAAACCGAAGATCGGCCACGCCCCCTCCAGCATGAAGGACACACCGAGTCCGATGTTCACGGCGACGACGACCGCCATGAGAATGGCGAAGCCGACCGAGTTCAGGCTGCGATGCGGAGTCAGGATCGCGTCGAACAGTACGGGTGTCTTTTCGCGAGACTGAATTTCGAGAGATGTGGTCACGACCCGACTATAGGCAGCGGGTTGCGCTCCGGCAAAGGCTGTTGCGGCCTGATCGCGCGCCGCTAGACTGCCGGTATGCCCGGGCCCAAGATCGATGCCGAAGCCTTCTTCCGTCGCCTTGCGGAAGCCAATCCCAATCCGCGCGGCGAGCTGGAATACATCAATCCCTATACCCTGCTGGTGGCCGTCGTGCTGTCGGCCCAGGCCACCGATGTCAGCGTCAACAAGGCGACCGAGCCGCTGTTCAAGGTTGCAGACACGCCGCAGAAGATGCTGGCGCTCGGCGAGGCACGGCTGAAGGGCTACATCCGCACCATCGGCCTCTACAACACCAAGGCCAGGAACATCATCAAGCTTTCGGAGATGCTCCTGCGCGACCACGGCGGCCAGGTGCCGCCGGAGCGGGAAGCCCTAAGGATGCTGCCCGGCGTCGGCCGCAAGACCGCGAACGTCGTCCTGAACGTCGCCTTCGGTCAGCCGACCATGGCCGTCGACACCCACATCTTCAGGCTGGGCAATCGCAGCGGCCTGGCGCCCGGCAAGACGCCCGATGCGGTCGAGCAGATGCTGATGAAGCGCGTGCCCGAGAAATATCGGCTCAACGCCCATCACTGGCTCATCCTGCATGGCCGCTATATCTGCAAGGCCCGTAAGCCGGATTGCCCGGCCTGCGTCGTGCGCGACCTCTGCGCCTACAAGGCGAAAACGATCTAACTGGTGGCCGAGCGCTTCGTCGTCAGCACGTCGCTGAGGCAGGGACCGGCCTGTGTCGGCTCGGCCGCCGGCGTGCGCGCCTCCGTATAGACGACGCGCGGCCCGCTTGCCTGGTCGTAGAGCACGACATCGAGCACGCAGCTGGCGGTGCGGTATTGCCACACCTCGGCCGGCGTGTCGCGCCGGATCAGGCTTGGCTCGCCCAGCAACTTGCGGACGGCACCGCTGTCGAGCCCCAGGATCGACGCGGAACGGACGGGGTCAGAAGGCGGCGGAGTGGCCTGGCAGCCGGACAGGAGGGCAACAATCGCAATGGCGGGCCCGAACAGGACCGGCGGTTGCGCTTGGATTCGGCTTGTCCGTCCCTGCCGGGCGGCGCCGTATCGGTAGTCCATGACACGCCTCAAACGGACGCTGCGGTCACCCAACTGTCGGCGATAGCGTCCCGAACGCATCGCCGTTCGGGCCGTGGATGTCGAGCGTCTTCTTCTTGCCAATCATCGGAACTCGGGTTTCTTTTTTCGTGCTCGTCACGCTAGGCCGACGCCTCCCCGCGCCGGATCGCTTCGAAGATGTGTACCATGAAGGCAGTGGCGATGACGGGCGCTATCAAGTTGAGAAGGGGCACAGTCAGCATCCCCGTGATGACCACCCCGCCCATGAAAACGCGCCAACTGTTGCGTCGTCGTGCCTCACCCGCCAGCTTTGCATCGAGGCGCCGGAGCGCCACGGTTTCATAGTATTCGCGCCCGAGAAGATAGCCGTTCAGGCTGTAAAACACAAAGAAATTCAGGGGCGGCAGAAAGATGCCGACGATGTAGACCGGCAGGACCGCGAGATTCAATAGTATGGCCACGAGCGCAAACTTGAGGCCCGCGACGATGGCCTCGTGGATCGATTGCGCGCGCGGCGGCGGCGATCCCGGATAGTGCCGGCTTTCGACCGTCTCCGCGACCGCCTCCAGGAACAGTCCGATGGTGGCGGAAACGGCGGCGGGGAACAGCAGGATTGCCAACAGGGCGATGCCGAGGCCGGAACCCCATTCGAACAGCGCCTCCAGCCAAGCCCATGAAAATACGTGAAGCTTGGCAATGATGAACCACAGCAGCACGCCCAGGCCAAGGAGCACGCCAACCGCCAAGCCGACGCTCCGCAACAATATTCGTTGCAGGCGCGGGTCATCGAGCTGAGCGAAGGCCTTGGTGAGAGCGGCGAACAATGGGTTAATGGTTAACGGCGCGGCTGCAGCCTATGTGGTCCCGGCCGCGGGACACCGCAAGGCCGGCCGAATACTCAACCGCGGCTTGTACCGGCTCCGTTGCCGGCTATACTCCGCCGCGCTCGGCGACACCGCCGCAGCTGCACGGCAAGCGGGGCGAAAGGCAGCATGACCGATAAGGTCTTCGACGTCGTCGGCATCGGCAATGCCATCGTCGATATTCTCAGCCACGCCGATGACGCTTTCCTCGCCGCCAACGGGCTGGCCAAGGGCGCCATGACGCTGATCGACGCCGAGCGCGCCAGTGCGCTCTACAAGGTCATGGGCGCAGCCGTGGAGTCCTCCGGTGGCTCGGCGGCCAATACCATCGCCGGGGTGGCTTCGCTCGGCGGCCGCGGCGCCTTTATCGGCAAGGTCAACAACGACCAGTTCGGCGGCGTGTTCCGACACGACATCCGGGCCTCTGGCGTCGCCTTCGAAACGGTGAGCTCGGAAGAGGGGCCGCCCACGGCCCGCTGTCTGATCTTCGTCACGGGCGACGCCCAGCGCACCATGCAGACCTATCTCGGCGCCTGCCTCGAGCTCGGGCCGGAGGATGTCGACCCCGACCTGATCTCGCACGCCAAGGTCACCTACCTTGAGGGCTATCTCTGGGATCCGCCGCGCGCCAAGGAGGCCTTCCTCAAGGCCGCCAAGATCGCCCGCAAGGCCGGCCACAAGGTCGCCCTCACCTTGTCGGACCCCTTCTGCGTCGACCGCCACCGGACCGAGTTCCAGGACCTGGTCGAGAAGCATGTCGACATCCTTTTCGCCAACGAGCACGAGATCTGCTCGCTCTGGCAGACCGAACGGTTCGACGAGGCGCTGCAGGCGACGCGCGGCAAATGCGAGGTGGCGGCGCTGACCCGTAGCGCCAAGGGTTCGATCGTACTGGCCGGCGACGAGCTGCATGTGGTCGACGCCGCGCCGGTTGCCCACGTCATCGACACCACCGGTGCCGGCGACCTCTATGCTGCCGGGTTTCTCTATGGCTACACGACCGGGAAGCCGCCCTACGAGTGTGCCCGCATCGGCGCCCTCGCGGCTGCCGAAATCATCAGCCATTTCGGCGCCCGTCCGCAGACGCCGCTGACCGAACTGCTGCTGGCGGAAATGCGCTAGCGTCGCCATATCATCACGGTCGAACCTTTCGGCCTTGAACTGCAGAAACACAGAAGCAGACACACTCATTGTTCGCGGAACGATAGTCTCAAATGGAATTCCACAACTTCGCCATCATCGCCCATGTCGACCACGGCAAGACCACGCTGGTCGATCAGCTGCTGCGGCAGAGCGGCACCTTCCGCGCCAACCAGCAGGTGATGGAACGCGCCATGGACTCGAACGACATCGAGCGCGAGCGCGGCATCACCATTCTGGCGAAATGCACCTCCGTGGCCTGGAAGGGCCACCGACTCAATATCGTGGACACGCCCGGTCATGCCGATTTCGGTGGCGAGGTCGAGCGCATCCTCAGCATGGTCGATGGCGCCGTGGTGCTGGTCGACGCCGCCGAAGGTCCGATGCCCCAGACCAAGTTCGTGACCATGAAGGCGCTGGCGCTTGGCCTCAAGCCGATCGTCATCATCAACAAGGTCGACCGTCCGGATGCCCGCCCGACCGAAGTCCACAACATGGTCTTCGACCTGTTCGCGGCCATCGGCGCCAATGACGAGCAGCTCGACTTCCCCACCCTGTTCGCCTCCTCGCGGCAGGGCTGGGCCGCTGCGCACCTGGACGACGAGCGCAAGGACCTGGCGCCGCTCTTCGACCTCATCGTCCGCCACGTGCCGCCCGCCCAGGGCGATGCCGAGGCGCCTTTCGCCATGCTGGCGACGACGCTGGAATACGACTCCTATGTCGGGCGCGTGCTGACCGGGCGCATCCATGCCGGTACCGCCAAGCTCAACATGCATGTCCGCTCCCTGAGCCCGGACGGCCGCGTCATCGAGCATGCCCGGCTCACCAAGCTGCTGGCCTTCCGCGGGCTGGAGCGGGTGGCGATCGAGGAGGCGGTGGCCGGCGACATCATCGCCATCGCCGGCCTCACCGAAACGACCGTGGCCGACACCATCGCCGATCACCTGGTGGCGGCGCCGATCCCGACCCTGGCGATCGATCCGCCGACCCTGGCCATGACCTTCTCGATCAACGATTCGCCGCTGGCCGGCAAGGAGGGCGACAAGGTGACGAGCCGCATGATCCGCGCCCGCCTGATGCGCGAGTCCGAAGGCAACGTCGCCATCCGCGTGCGCGAGGCAGAGGGCAAGGACGCCTTCGAGGTCGCCGGCCGCGGCGAGCTCCAGCTGGCCGTGCTCGTGGAGACCATGCGGCGGGAGGGCTACGAAATCTCCGTCGGCCGCCCCCGCGTCATTTTCAAGACCGATCCGGCCAACGGCCAGCGGCTGGAGCCGATCGAGGAGGTGCAGGTCGACGTCGACGACGAGTTCGCCGGCATCGTCATCGAGAAGATCGGCACCCGCCGGGGCGAGCTCCAGGACATGCGGCCCTCCGGCGGCGGCAAGACGCGCGTGACGTTCCACGTGCCGACGCGCGGCCTCATCGGCTATCACGGCGAGTTCCTGACGGACACCCGCGGCACCGGCATCATGAGCCGGATCTTCCACGGCTATGCCCCCTACAAGGGCCCGATCGAGGGCCGCGGCAACGGCGTGCTGATCTCCAACTCGGGCGGCACCTCGGTCGCCTATGCGCTGTGGTACCTGCAGGAACGCGGGCCGCTCTTCATCGAGCCGGGTACCCAGGTCTACGAGGGCATGATCATCGGCGAGCACAGCCGCGGCAACGACCTCGAGGTCAACCCGCTGAAGGAAAAGCAGCTCACCAACATCCGCACCACGTCGAAGGACGAGGCCATCCGCCTGACCCCGCCCCGCCTGATGACGCTCGAGCGCGCCATGGCCTATGTCGGCGACGACGAGCTGGTGGAGGTGACGCCGAAGAGCGTGCGCCTGCGCAAGAAGCTGCTGAACCCGCACGAGCGCAAGCGCGCCGAGCGCGCCGCCGAGGCCGAGGCGGGCTAAGCGCGCCGTTTTGCGTTTTGACGGCTCCGCCGAATCGGCAGAGATTCGCGATCTCAGAGTCCCCCTCTCCCGCGACCGGAAGAGGGGCAGGGTGAGGGCCTTGTGACCGCTCACGAGACTGCTAGCCAGGACGCTCCGGCCCCTGCCGCGCCGCCCAAGACGCTGCTGCAGACGATCGCGACCTACGCCGAGCCGCGGCTGATCGCGGTGCTGTTCATGGGCTTCTCGTCCGGCCTGCCGCTGGCGCTTTCCGCGGGGACGCTGCAGGTCTGGCAGGCGCGCGCCGGGGTCGATCTCACGACGATCGGCTTCTTCGTGCTCGTCGGCGTCGTCTACAGCCTGAAGTTCGTGTGGGCGCCGTTCATGGACCGGATTCCCCTCCCGGGGCCTCTGGGCCGCATGGGCCGCCGCCGCGGCTGGGCGGTTCTCACGCAGCTGGGCCTGATGGCCACCGTCGTCCTGCTCGGCGCGAGCGATCCCGTCGCCGCGCCGGGGCTGACGGCGCTGTGCGCCGTGCTGGTGGCATTCTGCTCGGCCAGCCAGGACATCGTCATCGATGCCTACCGGATCGACCTGCTGGACGGCCACCAGCAGGGCGCCGGCGCGGCCATGACCCAGATCGGCTATCGCTTCGGCATGATCGCGTCGGGAGCCGGCGCTCTCTTCCTCCACGACGACGGCAATGGGCTGTCGTGGTTCTGGGTCTATGTCGTGATGGCCGCGCTCGTCCTGGTCGGCATGATCACGGTCTTGATCACGCGCGAGCCGCCGGATCGGCGAGATGCGCGCGCCGTTGCCGCGCGCGCCGCGACCAAGGGCTGGTATGCCCTCGTTCTCGCTCTCCTCGCGGCCTGCGCCGTCTGCGCGTTCCTGCTCGTACGCTACAGTATTCTCGGCGCCGTACCGTTCCCGCCGCTGTTCAAGTGGGTTCCTCCGATCGTGGCCACGCTGGCCGCTGCCGGATTGCCGGCCGCCGTGATTCTTCTGCTGCCGAAGCCGACGGCGCGCGCGACCGACTATGCCGAGTTGCATCGCTGGCTGGACGAAACGGTGATCGCGCCCTTCAGGGATATCGCCCGGCACAATGGGTGGTGGCTGATCCTGATCTTCGTCGTCCTGTTCAAGTTCGGCGACGCTCTCGCCGGCAGCGTCGCCAATCCCTTCTACGTCCAGCTGGGGTTCACCGATAAGGAGATCGCCTGGGTCAGCAAGACCTTCGGGCCTTTCTTCACGCTCGCCGGCGTGGCGATCGGCGGGCTTCTGGTGGTCCGCATCGGCCTGCTGTCGAGCCTCCTGGTCGGCGGGGTCGTGCAGATGCTGTCGAACCTGACCTACGCGTGGCAGGCGCAGGTCGGTCACGACGTCGGTTTTCTGATGCTGACGATCGGGCTCGAGAACTTCGCCGGCGGAGTCGGTTCGGCTGCCTTCGTGGCCTACCTCTCGGGCCTGTGCAGCGCAAGCTTCACGGCAACGCAGTACGCGCTGCTTTCTTCCCTGGCTGCCATCGGCCGCACCGTGCTGTCGGCGCCCGGCGGCAACCTGGCCGAGCAGCTGGGCTGGGTCAGCTTCTTCGTCTCGACGACCTTTGCGGCCGTCCCCGGCCTCCTGCTCCTGCTCTGGATGATGCGGCGCTATCCGCCGCCGGTGCGCACGGCGCCGGCGCAATAGCAACGGAGCTGCGCACATGGACATCTCGAAGATCCCCACCGGCCGCAATCCGCCCTGGGACGTGAACGCGATCATCGAGATCCCGCTCGGCGGCGAGCCCGTGAAGTACGAGCTCGACAAGGAATCCGGCGCGCTGTTCGTCGACCGCTTCCTGCACACGGCCATGACCTATCCGGCCAACTACGGCTTCATCCCGCACACCCTGTCGCAGGACGGCGATCCCTGCGACATCATGGTGGTGGGGCCGACGCGGGTGGTGCCGGGCGTGGTCATCCGCTCGCGCCCGATCGGCGCGCTCCTGATGGAGGACGACAAGGGCCTCGACGAGAAGATCCTGGCCGTGCCGGTCGACGACCTGCATCCCTTCCATAGCGGCATTATTTCCTATCGCCAGCTGCCCGCGATCCTGACCGAGCAGATCGCCCACTTCTTCACCCACTACAAGGATCTGGAGAAGGGCAAGTGGTCGAAGGTCGGGCGCTGGGCCGAGGCC
>DATIXH010000242.1:0-11966 GCA_035518775.1 Candidatus Acidiferrum sp. | reverse complement strand
GCCTTCCGGCAAGGCGGCGTTGAGCTGCGGCTGCAGGCGGCGGTAGGTCGCGAGGTCGCGGACCCATTCGTAGAAGACGCCCTTCAGCGAGGTGACGGTGACGCCGGCGTCGCGCAGGCGGCGGAGGCCGTGGCCGTGGTGCGGCGGCGGCGAGGCGCAGGCGTCGTCGATGACGACGGCGCGGCGGCCCGCGGCGGCAAGCCCGAGGGCGGAGTGCGCGACGCAGACGTCGGTCTCCAGCCCGGCGAGGACGAAGCAGTCGCGCTTGCTGGCCTCGACGGCGGCGCGGATGTCGGCCTGCCCCATCAGGCCGAAGATCAGCTTGTCGAACACGCTCGTCCCCGCCGGCAGCAGCGCCGCCAGCTCCGGCACCAGCGGACCGTTGCGCGCGACGTCCTCGGCGGTGGCGATGAGCGGAATCTCGAGCGCGCGCGCCGCCCGCATGAGCCAGGCGATGCGCTGCACGAGCGGCCCGCGCTCGTGCAGCGGCAGCTTGTCGAGGAAATACTGCTGCACGTCGATCACGAGCAGGCAGGAGCGTTCGCGTTCGATCAGGCCGGCGTTCGCGGGCTCCATGGTCAATCCTCCGTCGGCTTCGACCCGCGCAGGTGCTTGAGGCGCGAGCGCCGCGTCTTCGTCTCGATGCGCCGCCGCTTCGACGCGGCGGTCGGCTTGGTCGCGTGGCGCGGCTTGGGTGGCGCGGCGGCGCGCCGGATCAGCTCGACGAGCCGCTCGCGCGCCTCCTGGCGGTTGCGCTCCTGGGTGCGATGGCGCTGCGCGGTGATGATCAGAACGCCCTCGGCCGTGAGCCGCCGGCCGGCCAGGCGCTCGAGCCGCGCGCGCACGTCCGGCGGCAGCGCGCGCGAGCGGCGCAGGTCGAAGCGCAGCTGCACGGCCGTCGCCAGCTTGTTGACGTTCTGGCCGCCCGGGCCGGCCGAGCGGACAAAATTCTCCTCGAGATCGCGCTCGTCGAGGCTGATGCTGTGAGTGATGCGGATCATGACGTTTGCGGGATTGTATTAGCGTATGACGGCGCGTTCCCAAATAGCTTGTTGTGTTCCCCGGCACCCGCCGCCATACTGGCGCGGTCAAACTCTTTGTGGGCTAGTTCGCTCTCCTGCCTTTTCCAAGCGCCGGACCAAGTGACTCCCCTAGTAGTTCGATCCGCAACGCAATCGCGCGTCGCGGCAATTTGGTTCGGAGACATATCCATGGCTACCGGCACCGTTAAGTGGTTCAACCCTTCGAAGGGCTACGGCTTCATCATGCCGGAAGACGGCTCGAAGGACGTGTTCGTGCATATCTCCGCGGTCGAGCGCTCCGGCCTCGGCTCGCTGCGCGAGGGACAGAAGCTCAGCTACGATCTCGAGCGCGGCCAGCAGGGCAAGGTCTCGGCCGTCAATCTGAAGAACGCCTGACGTTTCTGCGCGGCGAGGGCCACACGGCCCTCGCTTCGTTGCTAGGATTCGATTCGAGCGCGGGGCGTCACGCCCCCGACGCGGTGGGCACCGGATAAATGAACCCGGTGGCCGCATAGGGCCTGCCGAAGTCGCTGCCGTTCCAGACACGCACCTCGCTCCAGTCGTTGCCGGGGGAGATGTCGATCACGCGCACGTCCCTTGTCACTTGGCCGCGCGCGTCCGAGGCCGAGCTCCAGTTGGAATGCGTGATGACGATCTCCCGCGCATCGACGACGCGGGTGACGACGGAGACGTGGCCCCGCGGCAGGGCGCGCGTCTTCTGGAACACGAGCACGGCGCCCAGGCGCGGTTTCTTGCCGCGTGCATAGCGGCCCTTGGCCTGGCCCCACCAGGTCCAGGCGTCGCCGCGCAGGTCGATGCCGGATACCCGGCGCGCGTAAGGCACGCATTGCATCGGTTCGGAGGGCGGCGGCGCCGCCAGCATGGCGAACTGCGGTTCGAGCGTTGCCGCTGCCGGTTTCGCGGTCGCGACCGGGCGCTCGCCCGCGCAGGCCGCGAGCGCCAGTAGCAGCACTCCGCCGAAGCCCCGAATCATCCCCTGCATCGCGCCGAGTATTACTGGCGCAGAGTCAGTCTGTCACCTGAAACCTCGAAGCCGGAGAGGCGCGAGAGGAAGGTCATCCCGAGCAGCGACTCGCTCATCTCGGCCCCGTTCACGCTCGCCGCCACGTCGGCGAGCCGAACGGCGCCGACCGCGATCTCGCGCAGCGTGACGGGCGCGCCGGTGACCGGCCCGTTGGCGGTCTCCGAGACATGCCGGAAGTCGAGGGCCGCGAGGTCGAGGCCGAGCCGGCGGGCGTCGGCCGGCGACAGCACGACCTGGCTGGCGCCGGTGTCGACCAGCATGCGCAGGCGCGTGCCGTTGATGCGGGCCTCGACGTGGAAGTGGCCGTCGGCGCCGGCGCGGAACGTGACCGAGCCGTCCGAGTTGGCCATGCCGTGCTGCGGCACCAGCTCGCCCAGGAGGCGCGAGCCGAGCTCGTCCTTGAAGCTGTAGCCGACGACGAGCGCCAGGCCGAGGGCCAACCAGATCGCGGCATTGCGCAACTGCTTGAGCGGCTCGCGGCGCACGGCGAGCACGACGCCGGCGCCGGCGAGCGCCAGCCAGCTCAGCACATAGAGCAGCCACGGCAGGCTGCCCTGCTCGTCGAGCACACCGGGGAAGCGCCCGTTCAGCCCCAGCACGAGGGCGACGACGCCGATGGCGGCAATGGCGAGCCAGAACCACGCAGGTCCACGGGAGGGCACGGCGACTCCGCCTCCTATCGTTGATCCGGGGGCGAGAATAGCAGAAGCGACGAATCCGTGCGTGCGGCGTTGGCCAGCGCCACGCCCTGACGCTATGGTCGCGACCATGCCGCCGATGATCGACAGCGTTCCGCAATGAGTCTCCTCGACCGTATCCGCTACTGCCAGGAGCGTGATGCCGCCCGGTTTCGGCGCTTCCAGGTGGCCGGGCATCCGGTCGGCTGGGTTGCGCAGGAACTGGCCGACCGCCTGCGTGGCTTTCCGCAGGTGTTTGCCGTGAGTCGCGAGGCCGTGCAGCTGGTCGACGGGCTCGACAGCGCCGAGCGCCGGACGCGCGCTGTGGGCGATGTGATCCTGCGCCTGCGCGAGGAGGGCTGGTTTTCCGGCTGGCGCGGCGAGGCGTTTGCGGTGTCGACCGCCTTCCACACGCCGCCGCTGCTGCAGCTCGAGCGGGCGGCCGCCCGCGCCTTCGGGGTCCGCTGCTATTGCGTGCAGCTGAACGGCATCGTCGAGCGCGACGGGGAGCTGCAGACCTGGATCGCGCGCCGTTCGCTCAGCAAGCCGGTCGGGCCCGGCAAGCTCGACCAGATCGTCGGCGGTGGACAGCCGGTCGGGATCGGACTGCGCGCAAACCTGATCAAGGAATGCGCCGAGGAGGCCTCGATCCCCGAGGCGCTCGCCCGGCGGGCGCGGCCGGTCGGCGCGGTCGCCTATCTGCGGCAGGCCGGCGACATCTGCGACGACGAGGTGCTGTTCAACTACGATCTCCTGCTGCCGCCGGACTTCGCGCCGCTCAATGCCGACGGCGAGGTCGCGGACTTCGAGCTGTGGCCGCTGGGGCGCGTGAAAGCGGTGCTTGCCGAGAGCGAGGACTTCCTGTTCGACGTCGCCCTGTCGCTGCTCGACTTCCTCGTGCGTCACGGCGCGATCGGACCGTCCGATCCCGACTACATCGAGATCTGCGAGGGATTGTGGAGCTCGCCACCGGAGGGCGCCGCGTGAGCCTGCTCGACCGGCTGGCGATGATCCGGGAGCCCGACTTGTCGCGCTACCGGCGCTTCGTCGTCGACGGCCACACCGTCGGCTGGGTCGCCGCCGATCTGGCGGCGCGATTGCGCGGCCATGACGGCGTCTTCGTGGTCGACGGCGAAACCGTCGGGCTGTCGCCGCGGCTGCGCGACTATCGGGAGCGGACGGCCGCAGTCGCGGGCGTGCTGCAATCGCTCAGGGCCGACGGCTGGTTCCGCGGCTGGCGGAACGAGCCCTATCCGGTCGGTCCATCCTTCGGCGCCGGGCTGTTCGAGATCGAGCGCGCGGCCGTGCCCTCCTTCGGCGTGCGCGCCTATGGCATTCACGTCAACGGCTTCGTGCGCGACGGCGCGGATCTACGGTTGTGGGTCGGGCGCCGGTCGCGCCACAAGCCAACCTATCCCAACCAGCTCGATCACCTCGTCGCCGGCGGGCAGCCGGCCGGCCTGAGCCTCGCGGAGAACCTGCTGAAGGAAGGCGCGGAGGAGGCCTCTCTGACCCCGGATCTCGTGGGCCGGGCCAAGCCTGTCGGCGTCCTCTCCTATCTATTGGAGAACGAGGAGGGCCTGCGGAACGACGTGCTCTTCACCTACGATCTGGAGCTGCCGGCGGATTTCACGCCGGCGAATGCCGATGGCGAGATCGAGGAGTTCTTCCTCTGGCCGATCGACCGGTTGATCCGGGAGATGAGCGACACCGCCAACTTCAAGTTCAACGTGGCCTTCGTGAACATCGACTTCCTGATCCGCCACGGCTGCATCGGCCCGGAAGACCCGAGCTATCTCGAGCTGGTCCGCCGGCTGCGGCGCCGGCCCGGCCTCAGATGAGGCCCGCCTGCGTGGTGGCCTTCACGACCTCGTGGGTGCCGTCCCAGATCATCTTGCAGGCGACATAGAAGATGATGGCGAGGCCGACATAGCTGATCCAGTGGAAGCGCTTCAGCAGCCCGGCGATCAGGGCGGCCGCAGCGCCCATGAAGGCGACCGACAGCACCAGGCCGACGACCAGCACCCAGGTATGGTCGCGCGCGACGCCGGCGACGGCCAGTACGTTGTCGAGCGACATCGAGAGGTCCGCCACCACGATCTGGATGACGGCGCTGCGGAAGCTCTTCGGCTGCGCGGCGGCGATGGCGGGATCGGGCGCCTCGGTCTCGATCTGGCCGGCGCTCGCAAGGCTCTGCGCCTGGTGGCGCAGCTCGCGCCACAGCTTCCAGCACACCCACAGCAGCAGAATGCCGCCGGCCAGCGTCAGCCCGATGATCTGCAGGAGCTGTGAGGTGACCACCGCGAAGCCGACGCGCATGAGCGTCGCCGCGGCGATGCCGATGAAGATCACGCGCGCGCGTTGCTCGCGCGGCAGTCCGGCGGCGACCATTCCGACGATGATGGCATTGTCGCCGGCCAGCACGAGGTCGACCACGATGACCTGAAGAAGGGCGCTGAGCTCAGACAGCACGGGCGCGACCGGATAGTGGCTGCATGGATCGAACTGGAATCGGCCCGGCTACATCAGGCCGGCCTGGTCGGCGGCGTCCATCATGATAGGCGTGCCCTGCCAGATCAGCTGGCAGGCGACGCCGAAGATGATCGCGAGACCGACATAGCCGAGCCAATGGAACCGCTTCAGCAGGCCGGCGATGAGGGCGGCCGCCGCGCCCATGAAGCCGACGGACAGGACGAGACCGAGGATCAGGATCGCCGGGTGATCGTGGGCGGCGGCGGCGACCGCCAGCACGTTGTCGAGCGACATCGAGATGTCCGCGATCATGATCTGCGTGAGGGCCTGACTGAGCGTCTTTGTCGGCTTGTCGGCCCTCGACCCGGGGTTGTGGACCAGCGGATTGAAGTCTGCCGTCGGCAGGACCTCGCCGACGTCTTCCTCCAGTTCCCCGATGGCGGCGTCCTCGCGCCCCTGGTCGCGCAGCTCGCGCCACAGCTTCCAGCACACCCACAACAGCAGCAGCCCGCCGACCAGCCGGAGGCCGAGGTAGGCGAACATCCGCGACGCCGCCAGAGCGAAGAGCACGCGCAGGATCGTGGCGGCGCCGATGCCGAAGATCATCGCCTTGCCGCGCTGGGACGCGGGCAGGCCCGCGGCGGCCATCGCGACGACGATCGCGTTGTCTCCCGACAGCACCAGATTGACCATGATCACTTCGGCCAGTTCGGTGAGTTCGGTCAGATAGGGCATGGAGGGAGGTTGGACGGCGGCGGCTCACAGGGACGCTGATCGACTCATCGCGGGCTCGTCGGGAAAACCCGCCATGGCGCGCACCTCCGGCGGGGTTCGGCCGGCCGCGCGCAACGCCCTGATAGCAAGGGCGCCGTCGCGCTTGGCTAAGCGCCGGCCGTCGGCACTGGTCAGCAACATGTGGTGACGGTAACGCGGGGTTGCCAGCCCCAGCAGCGCCTGCAGCAGGCGATGCAGATGGGTGGCGTGAAAGAGGTCCTCGCCCCGGGTCACCAGGGTGACGCCCTGGAGGGCGTCGTCGACCGTCACCGCCAGGTGGTAGCTGGTGGCCACCTCCTTGCGGGCCAGCACGGCGTCGCCCAGCTTGCCCGCCTCGACGGCGACCGGGCCGCGGCCCTCCTCCTCCCAGGTCAGCGGCCCGGCGATCCGGGCCGCAGCGGTCGCGTCGAGCCGCAAGGCGTAGGGCAGGCCGCGGGCGACACGGGCCGCACGCTCCCGGGCCGGAAGGGCGCGGCAGGTGCCGGGATAGAGCGGCCCGTCGGGGCCATGGGGCGCGTTGGCCGCGGCGGCGATCTCGGCGGCGATCTCCTGGCGCGTGCAGAAGCAGGGATAGAGCACGCCCATGTGCTCCAGCCGTTGGAGGGCGCCGGCATAATCGGCCATGTGCTGGGATTGGCGGCGCACCGGCTCCTCCCATGCCAGCCCCAGCCAGGCGAGGTCCTCGTAGATGGCCTGCTCGAATGCGGGCCGGCAGCGCGTCGCGTCGATGTCCTCGATGCGCAGCAGGAAGCGGCCACCCGCGTCCTGCGCGGCGCGCCACCCCGTCAGCGCGGATGCCGCGTGGCCCACATGCAGGTATCCGGTCGGGCTCGGAGCGAAGCGGGTGACGATCATGGGCGCGCGATGGCAGGATGGACGGCGGGCGAAAGGACGAACATGCCTGCTCGGGAAATCAGCGGCAAGCGGCTGCAGAGAGCGCTCGACCATCTCGCCGCCAGCGACGACGATCTGGCGCGAGCGATCCGGCTCGTCGGCAAGCCGCCGCCGCGGCGGCGGCCGCCCGGGTTTGCGTCGTTGCTGTGGATCATCGTGGGGCAGCAGGTGTCGACCGCGTCGGCCGCGGCCATCTGGCGGCGGCTGTGCGAGGCCGGCGAGCCGCCGACGCCGGACGCCTTCCTCGCGCTCGGTGACGAGCAGCTGAAGAGCGCCGGGTTCAGCCGCGCGAAGATGGTCTATGGCCGCGATCTCGCCGCCGCCATCCTCGGCGGCCGGCTCGATCTCGAGGCGCTCGCGGGCATGGGCGATGATGAGGCGGTCGCCACGCTGACCGCGGTGCGCGGCCTCGGACGCTGGAGCGCCGAGGTCTATCTGCTGTTCTGCCTGTGCCGGCCGGACATTCTGCCGGCAGACGACCTTGCCCTGCTGAGCGCGGCGCAGAAGGTGAAGCGGTTGGACGCCCGGCCGACGGCCGCCGCGCTCCGCCTCATGGCGGAACCCTGGCGGCCCTGGCGCAGCGTCGCGGCGCGACTACTGTGGCACTACTATCGGGCGGCCCCCGACGACGCGCCGAAGCGGCGAGAAATGGCTCCCGTGCCTCAGTAGTGATAGACGGGCAACGCCCCGAAGAGCATCAGCACGATCACGATCACCACCACGAGGCCGACGACGCCGCCGAGTCCGGGGCCGCCATACGAGTTGTAGCCGTAATAACCGCCGCCACCGAGCAGGAGAATCAACAGGACGATAATCAGAATGGTGAGCATGGGTCTGTCTCACTTGTGGTTGGGGCAAGGCGCGGCGTGGGAGCCGCCTGGATAGAATGGGGTCCTGGGCGCGCCGGTTCCCGAATGCGGCGAGTGTCGTGGACTCCCGGAATCGCGTTATTCTCTAAATGTTCCTGCTGCCGCGCCCAGGGGAGAACGCTGTCTTCACTGCGGCGCGTGTGCTCTGAAGCTCGCGCTACTCGTTTCGTCGCCGGCTACCACGGACCCAAGATGACGAAGATGGCTGCGGCGACGGCACCCAGACCGAGCACATAATAGAGACTGTCCATCGGTGCGCCCTCCCAGACGTGCCGAATCAATGTCGCCTTTTCTGACGAGTTCCCTGCCTGTGTTAAATTTCTGCACTCGCCCCGCGCGCGCGAACCGATGGCAGGGGGAAGGGGACGGGCCTGCGGAATTTTCGGCGTGAGGCGGTCAGGATTGTCTGGCATTAGTACGGCCGGGTACCCGCGCCACCCTCGCGGGCAAATGATTGAGGAGTCGAAGGATTGGAGAACGAGAGCGTCGCGATCGGCGGTCGCGAATATCCGGTATGGCCGGCCGGACAGGAAGTACGCCCACTCGGCCACCGCACGATCGGCGTCACGACGTTTCCCGATGCGGTCGGATTCCATCCCGGCCTGGTCGCGCGCATCAATGCCCTGCAGGGCGATCCGCGCTTCGCCAACCGCTACTTTCGTGCCGCCGGAGGCATCAAGATCTATCACCTCGATCGCTGGGAATGTCCGGAGGCCGACCTGCTGAATGCGCGTGCCCTGCACTTCAGCCAGATGCTGCTGGGCAGCGACACGGCCGCCATTGACCTCAGCTGGGCGAACGTCTCGCGCCACGGCGACTATGCCCTCGCGCACAGCCATGAACGGACGGCCGTCAGCATCGTCTACTGCGTCGATCCCGGCGACGACGATCCGATGGACCCGCTGAGCGGCAAGCTGGCGATCATCGACCCGCGCGTCGAGGTCTGCTGCCAGACGCGCAAGGAAGCGATGACCAACCCCCTGATGCCGCGCATGGGGCCGGGCACGATGGTGATCTTCCCGAGCGTGCTCGTGCACTCGGTCAATCCCTACACCGGCAACCGTCCGCGCATCACGATCGCCTGGAACATCGACAAGGATGTGATCCCGGGCGCGCCGCTGCCGCCCGGCGCCGACCGCTACGGCGCGCCGCGCGCGTAGTTGGGAATCGCCGCATGCGCGCCATGGTCGATCTGTCCGGCCCGTCCTTCGGGCCCGCCGCCGGCGGCAAGCCGCGCCGCCTGGTGATCCTGCTGCACGGCTACGGCTCCGACGGCAACGACCTGCTGGGGCTGGCGCCGCACTGGGCGCGGCAGCTTCCGGACACGGAGTTCCTGTCGCCGCATGCGCCGTTCCCCTGCGAGGCGGCGCCCTTCGGCCGGCAGTGGTTCGGCTTCGAGGGCCGCAGCGAGAGCATGCTGCTGGCGGAGACGCAGACCGCGGCCGGCATCCTCGATGCCTTCATCGATGCCGAGCTGGCGCGGCGCAACCTGGCCGAGGACGGCCTCGCGCTCGTCGGCTTCTCGCAGGGAACGATGATGGCGCTGCATGTGGCGCCACGGCGCGCCCGCGCCGTGGCCGCCGTGGTCGGCTACTCCGGCATGCTCATCGCGCCGCAGCTCCTGGCGGCAGAGATCAAGTCGACGCCGCCGATGTTGCTCGTCCATGGAACAGCCGATCCGGTCGTCGCATACACGTCGCTGGCGACCGCCGAAGCGGCTCTCGGCGGTGTCGGCATCGCGGTAAAGACGGTGACGCGCCCAGGCCTCGCCCACGGCATCGACGAGCAGGGTCTCGCCGTTGGCGGCAACTTCATCGCGGCCGCGTTCGCGCCCGACAGCACGTGACAACGGTGTGACGCTTCGATGCCAAGCCGTTGACGAATTAACCTAAAATCTATGATTTTGACCGCACGCCTGCGATGCATTATATGAATCGCATGCTTCGTCGACACCAACACAAATCTGTCTGACGAGGGGCAGCGTTGATGGCATCGCCCGACAGCTGCCCCGCCCTCGTTCTCAATGCCGATTTTCGGCCCTTGAGTTACTTCCCCCTGTCGCTCTGGCCCTGGCAGGAAGCGGTGAAGGCGGTCTTCATGGACCGCGTCAACATCATCTCCGAATACGATCGCGTCGTGCGCAGCCCCTCCTTCGAGATGCGGCTCCCCAGCGTGGTCTCGCTGAAGGAATTCATCCCGCAGGCGCGGCGCCCGGCCTTCACGCGGTTCAACGTGTTCCTGCGCGACCGCTTCTGCTGCCAATACTGCAACGACCATCTGCCGACGCACGAGCTGACGTTCGATCACCTGGTGCCGCGCTCGCGCGGCGGCCGCACCTGCTGGGAGAACGTCGTGACGGCCTGTCAGTACTGCAACCTGCTGAAGGGCAGCCGCCTGCCGCACGAGGCGCGCATGTATCCGCGCCAGCGGCCGGTGCAGCCCTCGACCTATCTGCTGCAGGAGAACGGTCGCGGCTTCCCGCCCAACTATCTGCACGAGAGCTGGCGCGATTTCCTGTACTGGGATACGGAACTGGAGCAGACCTAGGCAGAGGGTTGCAGCGGTCGTGTAGGGGCGGCCCCATGTGGCCGCCCTTTGCTTCTAGAATCGTTCCGCAAGCCAGATCGCCAAGCGCGATCCCGCCTTGATCGCGCCGGTGAGCGCGCCGTAGGCCGGGGCGCGCTCGGCGCCCTCGGCGAGACCGATGTCGCGGTGCTCGACCTCTTCGGCGCGGAAGCTTTCGATCATACCCTTGAGCTCGGGATCGTCGGCGCCCAGTACCGCCGCCTGCTTGCGATAGTGCTCGTCGATCACCTCCTCGACAGCCACCGTGCAGGCCATGGCAGCCTCGCGTCCCAGCAGCGCCGTGGCGGCGCCGAGGGCATAGCCCGCGACGTGCCAGAGAGGATGCAGCGCCGTCGGCCGCACGCGCCGCTCCCCGACCAGCTTGTCGAAGGCGTCGAGGTGGCGCTTCTCCTGCGCGGCCATGTGACGGATCGGCTCGGCATCCTGCCGGCGCCCCAGCACCGCAAGCTGACCCTCATAGATTCGGCGCGCACCGTATTCGCCGGCATGATCGACGCGGATCATGCGGCGGATCAGCTCGTCGCGCGGCAGATCGCCCGGGAGCGTGCGCTCGGAAGATTCGCTCATGCGGCACGCTTGCGTGTTGCTCGCCAGAGCGTCGCCAATCCGCACAGCGCGGCATAGAGGAAGTTGTAGCCGGCCATGGAGATGCCGAACTTCTGCCACGCGATCTCGTCGCAGCGCACCATCGGCTGGTTCAGCAGCTCTTCGGGGGTGAGATTGGGACCGAGCACGCTGCCGCATTCGCTCGTGCCCGCCCACCAGTGCTGCTCGACACCGACATGAAAGGCGGCGATTCCGGCATCGACGAAGAACGCGAGCGCGGCGAGCAGCAGGACCGCTCTGAGCAGGCCCGGCCGGCCGGCAACGGCCATGCCGATGATGCCGAGGGCGGCGGTCGCCATGTAAGGATAGCGCTGGTACCAGCAGAGCACGCAGGGCTGCAGGCCGCCCCAATATTGCGACGCGAACGCGACGGCGAGAGGGGCCAGGCCCGCGATCACGACCAGCGTGGGGATGCGGCGGTCCGGCGACGTTGAGAGGGTCATTGTCGTCATGCCCTATGGTAGCACGCACCGGCCGCGGCGGCGCTATGCGACATATCGCACGAACAGGAAGCCGCCGACGAGAAGCACGAGGAACGCACTCGTCACCAGGGTCAGCCGCCGCTCGATAAACTCGCGGATGGGCGGGCCGTAGAAGCGCAGCAGCCCGGCGACGATGAAGAAGCGGGCGCCGCGCGTCGCGATCGAGGCCAGGATGAACACCGGCAGGTTGAAGTTGGTGAGCCCGCTCGCGATGGTCACGATCTTGTAGGGAATGGGCGTGAGGCCTTTGATCAGGATGATCCACAGGCCCCACTGCGCATAGGCGGCCTGGAACGCCTCGAAGTTGTGCGCGCCGATCAGCCAGCGGCTGAAGTCCTGCAGGTAATAGCCGATGGCATAGCCGAGGAGGCCCCCGAGCACAGACGCCGACGTGGCCACCAGGGCGATGCGCCAGGCGCGCTTCGGTTGCGCCAGCACCATCGGGATGATGAAGGCGTCGGGCGGGATGGGGAAGACCGAGCTTTCGGCGAAGGCGATGACGGCCAATGCCGGGACGGCGTGCCGGCTGCCGGAGAGCG
>DATIXH010000241.1:0-9733 GCA_035518775.1 Candidatus Acidiferrum sp. | reverse complement strand
ATCGATTTGGCCAAGCCGATAAAGGCCTTGGTTTCATCGACGATCTGATCTTCGCGGCAGAAGATGTGGCCGTCATCCTGGGTGAAGGCGCGCACGCGCATGATGCCGTGCAGGGCACCCGACGGCTCGTTGCGGTGGCAGGAGCCGAACTCGGAGAACCGTAGCGGCAGGTCGCGATAGCTCTTCAGACCCTGGCGGAAGATCTGGACATGGCCGGGACAGTTCATCGGCTTGATGCCGAATTCCCGCTCACCCTTGTCGATCACCACTTTGAACATGTTGTCGCCGTAGATGTCCCAATGGCCGGAGGCCTTGAACAGCGACTTGTCGATGAGCTGCGGTGTCCGCACTTCCAGATAGCCGGCAGCGGCGATGCGGTCGCGGATGAAGCTCTCGAGGGTGCGCCAAAGGACCCAACCCTTGGGATGCCAGAACACCTGACCGGCGGCCTCCTCCTGCTGATGGAAGAGATTCATCTCCCGGCCGATGCGGCGATGGTCGCGCTTCTCGGCTTCCTCGAGCTGATGCAGATAGGCGGCCAGCTGCTTGTCGTCCGGCCAGCAGGTGCCGTAGATGCGCTGCAGCTGCGCGTTCTTGGCGTCGCCGCGCCAATAGGCGCCGGCGAGCTTCATCAGCTTGAAGGCCTTGCCGAGCTTGCCGGTCGAGGGCAGATGCGGACCGACGCACATGTCCAGCCACTTGCCCTGACGATAGATCGAGATCTCCTCGCCGTCGGGGATCTCGTGCACCCACTCGGCTTTGTATTTCTCGCCATGGTCCTGGAACCAGCGCGCAGTCTGATCGCGGCTCCAGATCTCGCGGGTGATCTTCTCGTCGCGGTCGACGATCTCGCGCATCTTCGCCTCGATCTTCGCGAAGTCGTCGGTCGAGAACGGCTCGTCGCGCACGAAGTCGTAGTAGAAGCCGCTGTCGGTCGCGGGACCGAAGGTGATCTGCGTGCCCGGATAAAGCTCCTGCACCGCTTCCGCCAGCACGTGCGCGCAGTCATGCCGCAGCAACTCCAGCGCGTCGGGATGGGTGCGGGTAACGATCTCGATCCTGGCGTCGCGCTCGATCGGCACCGAAAGGTCCTTGAGCGCACCGTCGACCTTTATGGCGAGCGCGGCCTTGGCCAAGCCGGGTCCGATGGCTGCGGCGATGTCGGCGCCGGCCACGGCGCCGTCGAAACGGCGCACAGTTCCGTCAGGCAGCGTGATCGCGACCATGCCGCTCTCTCGTCAGACGCTCAGTGCGGAGCGCCGCAATCTAGAAGGAATCGGGAACCTGTCAAGCAGCGCTCAAACAGGAACGCCCTCTCGGGCGTGGTGGGCGCCGCGATCAGGAGGGCGCGTGGCCGTTGCCGGCGGCGGCGTTGTGGGCGGCCTGGGCGGCGGCGGCCTTGCGGCGAGCCATGCGGATTTTGTTGTAGGCCTCGTTGATGCGGGCCATGCGCTCGTGCGCGAACTTGACGAGGTCGGGGGACAGGCCGAGGTTGGAGAGCTTGTCCGGGTGCGTCTCCTGCACCTTCTGGTGATAGGCCTCGCGGACCTGCGCGTCCGGCGCGTCGCGCGGGACGCCCAGGACCGCATAGGGGTCCGTGATGTCGGCGGCGGCGGTCTGCGCCTTCTCCACCGGCTTGACGCGGCGCGCCATGCCCTTGGTGAAGATCGTGATGCCGCCGTCCATGTCCTCGAACGGCAGGAAGGTGCGGTCGTCGTTCATGAGGTCGGAGAGGCGCTGGGTCTGGCCGAGGAAGAGATAGCCGTTCAGAACCGTGCCGGTATCGAGCTCGAGCTCGACCAGCAGCTTCTTCTTGAACACCATCTTGTCGTTGCCGCCAAACCCGCTCATCGCTCGTCCCCGACACCTGACCATGACGAAGGCGGCGCCAGGCGGCACCCCCTCTTGCCGCCCATTCTATGGACTGGAACCCCAAACTTTCGGTTAAGTTAGCGGCGCGTTAACCGCGACGTCGGCTCTGCCGAAAACGGGGCTCAGCCGCCGTGATACCACTTCGGCCCGACATCGCCGCGCGTCTGCCGATGCTTGCAGATGCGGTCGTAGGCGTCGTTGATGCGGGCCACCTTGTCGTTGGCCAGCTGCACGAATTCGGCCGGCAGGCCCAGGGACACGAGCTTGTCCGGATGGGTCTCCTGCACGCGCCGGTGATAGACGTTCTTCAGCTCCTCGTCGCTGATCGAGGGGGCGACGCCGAGGAGCTCGTAGGGATCGTTGGAGTTCGTCGGCAGCGTCACCTGCCCGAGCGGCGTCACCGACCGGATGATCGATTTGCGGATGATCTTGATCAGCCCGTCGTTGCCCTCGAACGGCAGGAAGGTCTGTGCGTCATTGAGGAGGTCGGGCAGGCGCTGCTGCGCGCTGACGAAAAGGTGGCCGAGCATGCGCTGGCCGCCGTCGATCTCCAGCTCGATGGCGAGCTTGACCTTCTGGGATCGGGGAGCGGAATCGTCCATGAAAAGCGTCCTGTCTGCGCCATCCGCATGGGATGCGTAAGAGCAAGGACTACGGCAAAATGCTGAACGACGCGTTAAGGATCGTTGCAGAGTCATGAGCCCGAACGCCGCACCGCCCGAGAGCCTGCCGCTCCCCGACGGCACGCGCCTCGCCTATCGCCGCGTCGCGGTACGCGCCGGCGATGCACGCCCTGGCATCGTCTTCCTCTCGGGCTTCGCGTCGGACATGACGGGCACCAAGGGGACCGCCCTGGCAGCCTGGGCGCAAGAGCGCGGCCAGGCGCTGCTGCGCTTCGACTACTCGGGTCACGGGCAATCGAGCGGCGCCTTTCGCGACGGCACCATCGGGCGCTGGACGGCCGACGCGCTCGCCGTCCTTGACCAGTTGACGAACGGCCCGCAGATCCTCGTCGGCTCCAGCATGGGCGGCTGGATCATGCTACTGGTTGCGCTCGCACGGCCCAACCGCATCGCCGGCCTGGTCGGCATCGCCGCCGCGCCCGACTTCACGGAAGATTTGATGTGGGGAGCGATGCCGCCGGAGATGCGCGCCCATCTGCTGGCCGACGGCATCGTTCACGAACCCTCGCAATATCAGGACGCGCCGCTCGAGATCACCCGCGCCCTGATCGAGGACGGCCGCCGTCATCTGCTGTTGCGCGGGGATATCGAGATCCACTGCCCCGTCCGCCTGCTGCACGGCATGGTCGATCCCGACGTGCCCTGGGAGACGGCCCTGCGGCTGTCCGGCCGACTTGCGACCGCCGACGTGACGGTGACGCTGATCAAGGACGGCGATCACCGCTTGAGCCGCGACCGGGATCTCCAGCGCGTGTTTGACGCGATCGACGAGCTATCCCGACAGACACCGTAGGGGCGACCCCATGTGGTCGCCCTCGTTCCGTCGCACGATAGCGGGGCGACCACGCAGGGTCGCCCCTACACGGATTCCCGAGCATCACCGCGCGAATGCGACGACAATAGCGCCTGCAATCCCTCCCGATAGCTCGGATACAACAACCGCACGCCCAGTTCGCCCTTGATGCGCTCGTTCCGTACGCGCTTGTTGTCGTCGTAGAAGCTGCGGGCCATCGCCGAGAGCTGCGCCTGCTCGAAGGGCACGGCCGGCGGCGGCGGCACGCCGAGCAATTCCGCCGCGTGCTCGATCACTTCCCAGGGCGGAGCCGGGTCGTCGTCGCAGAGGTTGTACACGGCGCCCGGGTGGGGCCGCGCCATCGAGGCGCGCAGCACCTGCGCGATATCCGCGACATGGATGCGGCTGAAGACCTGCCCGAGCTTGATGATGCGCTTGGCCGTGCCGGCGCGCAGGCTGTCGAGCGCGCTGCGCCCGGGCCCATAGATGCCGGCGAGGCGAAAGATATGCAGCGGCAGGCCCTCGGCATGCGCCAGCCGGCTCCAGCCGACCTCGGCGGCGACGCGGCGGCGGCCGCGCTCGCCCGTGGGCTGCAGGTCGCTCTGCTCATCGACCCAATCGCCGGCGCGGTCGCCGTAGACGCCGGTGGTCGAGAGATAGCCGAACCAGCGCAGCTGCGGCAGCCGGGCCAAGGCGGCGCCGTGCAGGTCAAGGACGGGATCGCCCCCCTCGTCCGGCGGGATCGACTGCAGCAGGTGGGTCACGCCGTCGAAGGCGCCCGCGGCGAGCGGACGCCCACGCTCGAAAAGCTCCGCCGCGATCCCCTTTCCCGCCAGATCCTCCCGCGTCTCCGGCGTGCGGCAGGTGCCGGCGACGCGCCACCCCTCGACCATCAGCGTCCGCGCGAGGGCCAGGGCGGTGTAGCCGAGCCCGAAGCAGAACAGGGTCCCCGGCGCCCCCGTCATCGCGCGCTGCGGCAAATCGAACATGGCGAGGCGGTCATGCCGCCATTATCATCGCCCGCTCGACGCAAGGCCATGGCCATGACCGGAACCGCCCGATTCCAGCTTCCAATCGCATTGGGACTTGCCGTGCTCACCGCCGCGCCGGGCGTGCGCGCCGACCAGTTCGACGCCGAGCGGCAGGCGAAGTACGAGGACTGCATGGCGGAGGCGCAGCGCGTGCCGGCCGATGGCTACGAGACTGCCATCGCCTGGGTCGGCCAGGGCGGCGGCGATCCCGCGCGCCATTGCGCAGCCGTGGCCCTCATCGGTCTCGGCAAGTATCAGGACGCGGCCGCGCAGCTCGAGAGCATCGCCGCCGACATGGCCCAGAAGAACCCGCCGCTGGCCGCCGAGGCCTTCGCCCAGGCCGGCCAGGCCTGGACCTCGGCGAACCAGCTGGCGAAGGCGCTCGCCGACCAGGATGCCGCCCTCAAGCTGGCCCCGGACGATATCGACCTGCTGATCGACCACGCCTTCACGCAGCGGGCGCTCAACGAGTTCGCGAAGGCGCTCGACGACCTCAACGAGGCGGCCACGCTCGATCCCAAGCGGGCAGACGTTCTCACCTACCGCGCCAGCACCTACCGCTTCCTGAACCGGCTGCCGGAGGCGCGCGCCGACGCCGATGCGGCGATCACCCTCGACCCGAAGAATGCCGAGGCGCTCCTTGAGCGCGGCATCATCAAGCGCCTGACCGATGACGCGGCAGGCGCGCGCGCCGACTGGCTGCAGGTCGTGGAACTGGCGGCCGGCACGCCCGCCGGCGATGCCGCCAAGGCCAACCTCGAAAAGTTGGACGTCAAGCCGTAGGGGAGCGCTGCGCGCGCCCGCTTCGCCTCATCGCGGTGCGGCGACCTTTCCTTCCGACGCCTGCAGCAGCGCCAGCAGGCCTTCGAGGAGTTGTAGCGGCGTCGGCGGACAGCCGCGGATATGCAGATCGACCGGAATGATGTCCGACACCGCCCCCGCGACCGCGTAACTGCCGGCGAACACGCCGCAATTGGCCGCACAATCGCCGGCAGCCACCACCCATTTCGGCGCCGGCACGGCGTTGTAGGTGCGCCGCAGGGCCTCGGCCATGTTGTGGGTCACCGGTCCCGTCACCAGCAGGACGTCGGCATGGCGCGGCGATGCGACGAAGCGCAGGCCGAAGCGCTCGAGGTCGTAGAACGGGTTGTTGAGGGCGTGGATCTCGAGCTCGCAGCCGTTGCAGGAGCCGGCGTCGACCTCGCGGATCGCCAAGCTGCGGCCGAGTCGCCGCTGCGCGAGCGCGTCGACCTGCGCCGCCAGCTCGGCGAGCCCCTCGGCGCCCGGCCCCGGCCCCTTCATCGTGCGCGGCCCGCGCAGCAGGTTTTCAGCGACGACTTTCCACATGACGTCCCATCGCGTTGATGTGCGGCCTCACGGCGCGATCTCCGAGCGGAAGTCCTCGAACTTGCCGCCGGTGCCGCGCGGAATCTCCTCGAGGTAGCTGAAGGTGATGCGGAAGGGATGGCCGAGGCGGGCCGTGACGCTCTCGGCGATGCGGCGCTCGTCGTCCGCGGTGAACGGCCGCGTCGGCACGATTCGCATCTCCAGGTGGTCGAGCGCGTGCTGCACGACCTGGAACTGCGCCACCGGCGCGTCCTTGAAGACGTCGTTGACGAACATGGCGCCCATGCGCTCGCCGGTCGGCAGCGTCAGCAGGTTTCGCACGCGGCCGAGGATGCGCGTCAGCACGGGCAGGCCGCGGCCGCAAGCGCAGGGCGGGCCGGCCTCGGCATAGTCGCCGATGGCATAACGGATGAGCGGCATCGCGAAGTTGTGCAGCGGCGTCACCACCACGCGCCCGCTGGTACCGGCCGCGCATGGCTCGCCGCGCTCGTCGAGGATCTCCAGCAGCACGGATTCGGCGGTGACGTGGAAATGCTCGTGGTCCGGGCATTGCAGCGCCATGTAGCCGAGTTCCTGCGCGCTGTAGGTGTCCGCCACCGCCACGCCCCAGGCCTCGGCGGAGGCGCGGCGCGTCTCCGGCGCCAGCATGCCGCCCAGGGTCTCGATCCCCTTGAGGCGCGGCAGCTTGACGCCCTGCTCTCGCGCCAGCCGCACGAGCTCGCCCAGATGCGTCGGCAGCACGACCAGATAGTCCGGGTTCTGCCGCACCAGCCATTCGAGCTGGCGGTCGATCGGCTCGGCGGCGTTCAGCACGACTGCCGGTCCGGTCTCGAACACCGCGCCGGTGACGGCGCCCCAGCGATCGAGCGTGGCGCCCTTCGGCCAGCGCGCCTTGTCGTCGCCCTGAGCACGGATGACCGCGAGCTTGCCGCGCAGATCGCGGCGCTGCCAGAGATGCCCGCGCAGCGTGTGCGCATCCCAATGCAACCCGTCGATGGCCGTGCGCACGACCGTGACCGGGCGGCCGGTCGAGCCAGAGGTCGTCACCGTGAAGGTCTTGCCGTGACCTTGCGGGGTCCTGGCGCTGTGCAGGGCGACGGGGGTCTGCTGCACCTCGCGGCGCTCGAGCACCGGAATCTTCTGCCAGACCTCCGCCGTCAGGGGATGGCGCGAATCGAACCCCGCCGCCGCCAGCCGCGCCCGATAGAACGGGACCGTCGCCGCCGCGTGCGCCAGGAGCTGCGCCAGCTGGCTGAACTGCGCCGCCCGCAACTCCTCCGGCGTCCACCATTGAATCTGGTCGAACTGATAGAGCAGCGCCAGCAGGGATGCCGCCTTGGCATCGGGCACGACCGGCCAGGCGATGCCCGAGATCGCCGATCGCAGCTTCGGGGGCGCGCCTTTCCTCATAGATCGTGTCCTGAATAGGAGCAGTTGAAGGACTTATTGCAGAGCGGGAAGTCGGCGACGATGTTGCCGTCGATCGCCGCCTCCAGCAGCGGCCACTGGAACCAGGAGGGATCGCGCGGATGGCAGCGCTCGATGCGGCCGTCGCCGCCGAGCCGCACCCAGGTCAGGATCTCGCCGCGGAACGCCTCGACCAGCGCCATGCCTTCGCCGCCAGCGGCCGGGACGGCGACGGCGATCGGGCCGGCCGGCAGGCCATCGAGCAGCTGGCGCAGCAGGCCCAGGCTCGCCTCCACCTCCTTGGCGCGGATCCAGACGCGCGCGTGCACGTCGCCCTCCGGCAAGACCGGCACCTCGAACTCGAGATCGTCGTAGGGCGGGTAGCCGGGGTTGCGCCGCGCATCCTGGCCCCGGCCGCAGGCGCGCCCGACATAGCCGCCGGCGCCGAAGCGATGCGCCAGCGCCAGGCGCGTGATGCCCGTGCCGACCGTGCGGTCGAGCAGCGACGGCTTCTCGTCGTAGATGTGGATCAGTCGGCGGAAGCGCGGCGCAAGCGTGGCGATGAGGCCGCGCAACCGCTCGATGCCGGCGGCGTCGAGATCGGCGGCGACGCCCCCCGGCACGACGCGGTCCATCGTCAGGCGGTGGCCGAAGCAGTCGGCGGCGGCGCGCAGCGTCTGCTCGCGCAAGACCGTGAGCTCGGCCAGCAGCAGCGGGAAGGTGGCGTCGTTGCAGATGGCGCCGATGTCGAACAGGTGATTGGCGATGCGCTCCAGCTCGGCCATGATCGCCCGCAGCCAATGGGCCCGCGCCGGCAGCTCGAGCGCGAGCGCCGCCTCGACGGCGCGGGCGAACGCGAGGCCGTGCGCCACCGTGCTGTCGCCGGAGATGCGGGCCGCGATCCGGGCGCCCTCGGCGGGCGTCTTGCCGACCATCAGGCGCTCGATGCCCTTGTGGACATAGCCCAACCGCTGCTCCAGCCGCACCACCAGCTCGCCGTTCACGCTGAAGCGGAAATGGCCGGGCTCGATGACGCCGGCATGCACGGGACCGACGGGAATCTGGTGGATGCGCGCTGCGTCGGGCGCGCTGGCATCCTCGGCCGCCAGGAACGCGTAGTCGGTCGCCGGTCGTGGTGCCGGCGCTCCGGCCTCGGCGAGCGGATGCCGCGTCGGCCATTGGCCGTGATCGAGCCAGGGCCGCGCATCGTCGGCACCCTCGGCGATCAGGTCGAACAGGTCGGCCATCATGCGCTCGAGCCGGATGGCGCCGGGCCGCGCCGCCGCGAGCGAGGGGAAACGCCGCTGCGGGCAGGGCAGCGTGACCACCGCGATGCCATGGGCCGCATCTTCACTTTCGTCGCGGAGCGCGGCGTGGACGGCGAAGCTGCCGGCGGCGCCGCGCTCGCCCCACAGGCCGAGCAGCACCCAATCCACGGTCGCCAGATGCTCACGCAGCGCCAGCCAGCGCACCTCGTCGACCACGACGCGCGGCCACGGTCGATGGTCCGCGACCGGATTGGCGCCGGTGAGGAAGTCGCGCAGCGAGGCTATGGTCGTCATCGCGATCAGCCGAGGAGAGTCGCCACGGCGCGGAACCAGGCGACGAGCTGCGGCGGAATGTAGAGACCCGCCGTCGCCACCAGCGCCAGATGCGCCCATACCGGCAGCAGCGAGGCCTTGATCGGCGCATGGCCGCGCGCCGGAACGTCGCCGAAGGCGGCACCCTGCAGCCGCAGGATGAGGGCGCCGAAGCCGACGAGCAGCCCGAGCACGAGCGGGATCGCCAGCACCGGCTGGCGCGCCATGGTCGAGGTCACCACCAGGAACTCGCTCATGAAGATGCCGAGCGGCGGCAGTCCGGCGATCGCGAGCACGGCGATCACGAAGGTCCAGGCGAGCGTCGGGTGGCTGATGGTGAGGCCGCGGATGTCCGCGATCTTCTGCGAGCCCTTCACTTGCGCGATGTGGCCGACGGAGAAGAAGATCGCCGACTTCGTCAGGCTGTGCATGGTCATGTGCAGCAGGCCCGCGAAGTTGGCGAGCGGCCCGCCCATGCCGAAGGCGAAGGTGATGATGCCCATATGCTCGATCGAGGAATAGGCGAAGAGCCGCTTGATGTCGCCCCGGCGATACAGCATGAAGGCCGCGAAAATCAGCGAGGTCAGCCCCATCATGACCATGAGCGGGCCTGGCGCGATCGCATGCGGGTTCGCGGCCAGCAGCATCTTGAAGCGCAACACCGCATAGAGCGCCACATTGAGCAGCAATCCCGACAGCACGGCGGAAATCGGCGTGGGCCCTTCGGCGTGGGCGTCGGGAAGCCAGGCATGCAGTGGCGCAAGTCCCACCTTGGTGCCATAGCCCAAGAGCAGAAAGACGAAGGCGACATTGAGCAGCGCAGGATCGAAGGCGTGCGCATTCTCGATCAGCACGGTCCAAACCATGCCCTGCAGGCCCTGCCCGACGACCGGGCGCGCCGCCATATAGACGAGGATAGTGCCGAAGAGTGCGAAGGCGATTCCGACACTGCCCAGAATGAAATATTTCCAGGCCGCCTCGAGCGCTTCATGCGTTCGATAGATGCCGACCATGACGACG
>DATIXH010000240.1:0-8869 GCA_035518775.1 Candidatus Acidiferrum sp. | reverse complement strand
CCTACCGCTACAACGGCGAGACCCGGACCTATCCGGACATCCGCCTCGTCTACTGGGCCGGCGGCAACCCGTTCCATCACCACCAGGATCTCAATCGTCTGCGGCGCGCCGTCGCGCGGGTCGACACCTTCGTCGTGCACGAGCTCGGCTGGACGGCGACGGCGCGCCATGCCGATTTCGTCCTGCCTTGCACCATGACCTTGGAGCGGGAGGACATCGGCGGCAGCTCGCACGATCCGCTGCTGGTGCCCATGCATGCGCTCGCGGCGCCCTACGGCGAGGCGCGGGACGACTATGCGATCTTCGCCGACCTCGCGGAGCGCCTCGGCGCGCGCGCGGCCTTCACGGAGGGGCGCAGCGTCCGCCAGTGGCTGGAGCATCTCTACGAGCCGACGCGCGAGGGTCTCGAAAAGGCCGGGCTGCCGGCGCCGAGCTTCGCGGAATTCTGGGCGGGCGATGGTCTCGAGCTGCCGCAGGCGCCGGATGACGGCGGCTACCTGCGCGCCTTCAAGGAGGATCCCGGCGGCGCGCCCCTCAAGACACCGAGCGGCCGGATCGAGGTCTTCTCCGCGACCGTCGCCGGCTTCGGCGAGGCGGACTGTCCCGGCCATCCCGCCTGGCTCGCGCCGACCGACATGCCCTCGGCGAATGCGCCGCTCAGGCTCGTCGCCAATCAGCCGAGCACGCGCCTGCACAGCCAGCTCGATTTCGGCGGCCACAGCGCGGGGGCCAAGCATCGCGGCCGCGAGGTCGCGCGCATGCACCCGGACGACGCGGCGGCGCGCGGTATCGCGGACGGCGACATCGTCCGCCTCTTCAACGCGCGCGGCGCCTGCCTGGCAGCTGTCCGCATCACCGACGGGATCCGGCGCGGCGTCGTTCAGCTGCCCACCGGCGCCTGGTACGACCCCGTGGATCCCGAGGAGGAGATGCCGCTCTGCGTGCACGGCAACCCGAACGTGCTCACCCGCGACGTCGGGACCTCCGCGCTCGCGCAGGGCTGCACCGGTCAGCTCACGACCGTCCAGGTCGAACGCTTCACCGGCAACCTGCCGCCGATCCAGGCCTTCGACGGCCCCGCGGCCGGCGGGTAGGACGACGCACCCCCACCCTGCGCTCCCCTCGATGCAGGGCGATCGCACATAGCGGCGGTGCTGATCGGCATGGGCGGTGCTGGCCGGCATGAAAGTGTTGCACGCGGAAGGCATGGAGGCCATCGTGTGCGGCGGGCGTCACAGTCTCCGACCCGTAGCGGCGGGCTGTGCGCGCCCATGGCGCCATTTCCTGGCTGTCTACATTTCGTCGGCCGCCGGGCGCGCGCAGCGCGCCCCTACAAACGACGCATCGAAATCCTTCTGTGCTACGCGCCCAGACGCCATAGGCGATTCCCCTGCCTCAAGTGCCTCGAGGGGCCTCAGCCGGCACCGGCGGACGGCGCGCGGTAGCGGTGGCCGGCGCCGAGGTGACTGGCGGCAAGACGAGGGCGGCCCTGCAGCTTCTCACGCAGGGTGCCCGGGCGGTAGTCGCGCTTGTAGACGCCGCGGCGCTGCAGCTCGGGGACGACGAGGTCGACGAAATCCTCGAAGCTCTCGGGCGTCACGGCGTAGGCGAGGTTGAAGCCGTCGACGTCGGTGGCGGCCATCCAGGATTCGACGGCGTCGGCGACCTGGGCGGGCGAGCCGACGATCAGCGGGCCGCGGCCGCCGATGCCGACATGCTCGGCGATCTCGCGCACCGTCCAGACCTTGCCGGGATCGGCGACGGTGAGGGCCTCGATGGCGGAGTTCATGGCGTCGTTCTTCACGTAGCGCAGCGGCTCGTCGAGGGCATAGCGGGAGAAATCGATGCCGGTCCAGCCCGAGAGCAGGGCCAGCGCGCCTTCGTGATCGATATGGGCGCGGTAGTCGGCGAGCTTCGCCTTGGCAGCCGCCTCGGTCTCGCCGGGGATCACGGTAACCAGGGTGAACATGAGGATCTCGCGGGGATCGCGGCCGAGGCGGGCGGCGCGGGCCCGGATGTCCGCGACCAACGGCGCCACCACCTGCTGCGAGGGCGCCGACATGAACACGCACTCCGCGTGGCGTGCCGCGAACTCGCGGCCGCGGCCGGAGCTGCCGGCCTGGTAGAGCACGGGCGTGCGCTGCGGCGACGGCTCGCACAGGTGGATGGCATCGACGCTGTAGCTCTCGCCGCGATGGGAGACGCGGTGGACCTTCTCCGGGCGGGTGAAGATGCGGGCAGCGCGGTCGCGCACGACGGCGTCGTCCTCCCAGCTGCCCTCCCACAGCTTGTAGACGACGTCCATGTACTCCTCGGCGATGTCGTAGCGGCGGTCGTGGCCGCTCTGGCCCTTGAGGCCGGCGCCCTTGGCGGCGCTGTCGAGATAGCCGGTGACGATGTTCCAGCCGATGCGGCCCTTCGTCAGGTGGTCGAGCGTCGACATGCGGCGGGCGAACGTATAGGGCGGCTCGTAGGAGAGCGTGCAGGTGACGCCGAAGCCGAGATGCTCCGTCACTTGCGCCATCGCCGGCACCAGCAGCAGGGGATCGTTCACCGGTACCTGCACGGCGTGGCGCAGCGCTGCGTCGGCGCTGCCGCCGTAGACGTCGTAGACGCCGAGCACGTCGGCGAGAAACAGGCCGTCGAACTTGCCGCGCTCGAGGGTGCGGGCGAGGCCGGTCCAGTAGTCGAGATCCTTGTAGCGGTCGGAGCGGTCGCGCGGGTGGGTCCACAGGCCCGGCGACTGGTGGCCGACGCAGTTCATGTCGAAGGCGTTGAGGCGGATCTCCTTGCCCATGGCGCGGCCGCCCGCCGGCGCCTCACACGGTCTTGCCGATGGTAGCCAGCGCCTCCGCCATCACGGGGATGATGCGGTCGACATGCTGCTTCTTCAGCGTCAGCGGCGGCGAGATGATGAAGGTGTCGTAGACGTTGCGGATGAGGATGCCGTTGTCGCGGCAGCGGCGGGCGACCTGGTGGCCGAACATGGCGTCGGCGGCGAACGGCTCCTTGGTCGCCTTGTTCCGCACCAGCTCGACGCCGATCATCAGGCCCTTGCCTCTGATATCGCCGACGAAGGGCGAGCCGGCGGCCAGCTTCTTCAGCTCGGCCATGAAGTAGTCGCCGACCGTGCGAGCGTTGGCGCTGAGATTCTCGCTCACGACGATGTCGATGTTGACGAGGGCGGCGGCGCAGGCGAGCGGATGGGCCAGGTAGGTGTTGCCGTGCATGAAGCCGGCCTTCTCGTGGCCCTTGAAGGCCTGCTCGATGCGGCCGTTGATCATGGTGGCGCCGAGCGGGACGTAGCCGGAGTTGATGCCCTTGGCGAACACCATGAGGTCGGGCTTCACCTTCCAGGTGCGGGAGCCGAAGAGCTCGCCGGTGCGGCCGAAGCCGGTGACGACCTCGTCGGCGATCAGGAGCACGCCGTGGCGGTCGCAGACCTGGCGCACGAGCGGCCAGTATTCGGCCGGCGGGACGATGATGCCGCCGGCGCCCTGGATCGGCTCGGCGATGAAGGCGGCGACGGTGTCGGGGCCCTGATGCTCGATCTCGCGCTCGAGGATCATGGCGCAGGTCTCCGCCAGCGTCTTCGGGTCGTCGCTGAAGGGGTTGCGGTAGAGATAGGGCGTCTCGACCTGGAAGAAGCCGGGCATCAGCGGCTCGAACATGCGGCGGAACGAGGGCGTGCCGTTGGCGGAGAGGCCGCCATAGCCGACGCCGTGATAGGCGCGCCGCAGCGAGATGATCTTGGTGCGCTCGGGCTCGCCGACGAGCTTCCAGTACTGGCGGGCGAGCTTCAGCGCGGTCTCCACCGCCTCCGAGCCGCCGGTGGAGAAGAACACGCGCGTCATGCCCTCGGCCGCCGTCAGCTCGACCAGCAGCTTCGACAGCTCGATCGAGGGACCGTGGGTGGTGCCGCCGAACAGCGAATAGTAGGAGAGCTTCTCCGCCTGGTCGGCGATGGCGCGCACGATGGCGCGGCGCCCGTGGCCGACATTGACGTTCCACAGGCCGCCCTGGCCGTCGATGTATTCCTTGCCGTCGATGTCGTAGACCAGGACGTCCTTGCCGGATTCGATGATCAGCGGCTTGTCCTCGGCTGTCGCGTTGGGATCGGAGAACGGATGCCACTGATATTCGGCGTTCCAGCCCTTGATGTCCTTCTCGTTCGGACGGTTCATGTCGTTCATGGCGGAACTCCTTCCTAGAACGGCTTGCAGGCGCAGCGATGGGGCGTGATGTCCTGGTCGAACCATTTGAGCGACAGTTTCGTCAGGCTGCCGTCACGGATCATGTCGTCGATGGCGCGGTCGACCATGTCGTGCGGCGCGCGGTCCGCCTTGCGCAGACCGACCGCGAGGTCGAAGCCGAGGATGTCGTCGGCGTAGAAGCGCGGGCCGGCAGGCGTCGCGCCGCGATAGGCCGGCAGCTCGATGACCGGCGCCATGACGGCGTCGATGCGGCCGGCGGCAAGATCGCTCTCGAAGGCGGCAGCCGTCGCATAGTCCGGGACGGTAGCGACGTCGCGGAAATGGGCGGCGAGGAAGGCCTGGTCGGGCGTGCCCGGCGGCGCGGCGATGATCTTGCCCGCGAAGGCCGTGCGCAGGCTGGCGATCATGACAGCGCCATCCTTGGGGGCGAGGCCGAGCGAGAGCGTTTCACCGCCGCCCGGCAGCGCGGGCAGGCGATCCGGCCGGGCGATGGCGAAGCCGTGGCTGATGCTGGCATAGGCGCGGGTGAGGTCGATCCTCTGCTGCAGCTCCGGCCGGAAGGACAGGCCGGCGATGACCGCATCGGCCTTGCGCTGCAGCAGCGGCGCCAGCGGATCGGCGCCGTCGTCCGCAACCACCGCGCAGCTCCCCGACACGCGCCGGCAGATCGCCGCCGCCAGCTCGGCTTCGAAGCCGCCGAGATTGCCGGCGGGGGCGGGCCGCGCGGCGGGCACCGCGATGCGGAGCGCCGGCGTATCCGCGGCCGCCGGCCCGGTCATGGGCAACGACGCGATCAGCAGCAGCGCGGCGATGCAGCGGCGCGCCGTCATGGCGTCGCCAGCCCCCGACGCCGGATGCGCTCGGACAGGAAGACGATGATGAACGAGGCCGCCAGGATGCAGGAGCCGAGCGCCAGCACGTTCGGCAGCTGGGTGGGGAGCCGCAGCTGGCCCCAGATGTAGACCGGCAGCGTCGGCTGGTTGCCGGAAAGGAAGAAGGCCAGCAGGAACTCGTCGAAGGAGGTGGTGAAGCAGAGCAGCATGCTCGCGACGATGCCGGGCATGGCGAGCGGAAAGGTCACGCGCCAGAAGGTCGCCCAGGCGCTCTCGCCGAGATCGAGCGATGCCTCCTCCAGGCTCTTGTCGAAGCCCTCCAGGCGCGAAATCATCACGAGCATGGCAAAGGGCACGCAGATGAGCACGTGCGAGGCGCAGATGGTGTAGAGCGACGGCTCGATCCCGAGCACCTTGATGACGAAGGTGAGCAGCGCGATGCCCAGGATGATGCTGGGAATGACCAGAGGCAGCATGATCAGGCCCATGACGGGCGCGCGATAGGGCAGGTGGTAGCGGGTCGCCGCTTTGGCCGCGAAGATGCCCAGGATGGTGCTGATGACGGAAGCCGAGATGCCGACCTTCAGGCTGCTGGCCAACGCCTCCTGGAGCGGGCCGTTCTCGGCCATCTGCGCGTACCACTGGAGCGTGAAGCCCTTGAGCGGAAATGCGACGTAGATGCTGTCGTTGAACGAAAACAAGGGCAACAGCAGCACCGGGACGTAGAGGAAGACGAGATAGCCGACGGCGTAGAGGCCAATCAGGTCGAAGCGCGCCGGCGCGCCCCTGTGGATGACGCCTTCCGCCCGCGAGGTGGACCGCCGCCCGACGCCCCACAGGAACAAACAGACCAGGACGGTGATGACCGCCATCGCGACGATGGAGACCGCCGCCCCCATCGGCCAATTGCCGCCCTTGCCGAACAGCGACTGCACGACATTGCCGATCATGATGCCGTTGGTGCCGCCCACGAGCGTGGGCGTGATGTAGTCGCCCACCGTCGGGATGAACACGAGCAGGCTGGCGGCGATCGTGCCGGGCATCGACAGCGGCAGCGTGATGCGGAAGAAGCGCCGCAGGCGGGTGTCGCCGAGGTCGCTGCCGGCCTCCAGCAGCGAGCGGTCGATCTTCTCGAGCGACACGTAGATCGGCAGGATGGCGACGGCGGCCCAGGCGTGGGCGAGCGTGATGATGACGGAGGTCTGGCTGTAGAGCAGGAACCCCAGCGGCTTGTCGAGCAGCCCCAGGCTCATCAAGCTGGAATTGATCACGCCGTTGAAGCCGAGGATGACCTTCCAGGCGAAGACGCGCAGCAGGTAGCTGGTGAAGAACGGCACGGTGATGAGGATGAGCCAGGTGATCTTGTGCTTCGTCACGCGGAAGGCCAGGAAGTAGGCCATCGGATAGGCGAGCAGGACCACGACGATGGTGGCCGATAGCGAGATCAGGATCGATTTGAACAGCAGGATGAGATAGATCGGCTTCTGCAGATAGAAGGGGATGCCGAGGAAGTAGGTCGCCTTGGACGACGGCTCGAAGATGATCGCGTAGTTCTTGAGCGAGAAGCCGTAGTCGATGGTGACATAGTTCTGCGTGGCGAAGCTGAGCCCGACCATGGCGCACAGCGGCGCCACCATCAGCACGAGCATGACCAGCAGGGTCGGCGACAGCAGGGAATAGCCGCGCAGCGACTCGTTGCGCAGCAGCCAGCCTTTCAGCCGCCGCGCCAAAACCGGCGAAGCGGCCGTCTCTGCGCTGGATCGGTCAAGTGCGGCGACCACGCGGCGTTCCCGTCCGGCTGCTTCCGATCCCGCCGAAACAGCCGGACCCTGGCCTGTGTGCTGCTAGATGCCGGCCTTCACCTCTTCGTACATCGCCTGCATGACCGGCTCGTTCTTGATCGTGGCCTGGAAGTGGCCGGCGGCGATATAGGCATCGATGTTGTCGGGCGTTAGGCCGCGCTTGATCAGTTCTTCCGGCGAGATCTTCGCGTAGACACCCTTGTTGGAGTGGCCCATGCCGAAGTTGTTGACCCAATAGACCCCGGTATCCACGCTCAGATAGGCGTCGATGAGGTCGTAGACGCGGTCCTCCAGCTCCGGCTTCACCCAGGTGGTCATGGCGACGCCGCAGGTCCAGGTCATCGGCCCCTCCTTCGGGATCATGAACATCGAGGGTATGCCCTGCTTCTGCAGGTTGAGGATGGTGTCGTTCCAGGAATCGGCGGCGACGAGTTCGCCGCTCGCCAGCGCCTGCTGCCAGCCGGTATTGTCGTTGGTGTAGAAGCGCAGCAGCGGCCGTTGCTGCACCATCACCTCCTTGCAGTGGGCCACTTCGGCGTCCGTCATGTTGAAGGGATCCTTGGCCCCGGAGTAGATCGCGGCCGCCATCACGCCGTCGATCAGGCTGTCGATCATCGACAGCTTGCCGGTGTACTTCTCGTCCCACAGGATGCCCCAGCTGTGCTTCTCCGCCGGCACGTATTCCGGCGCCAGGTCGGTGCGGAAGGTCGGCGCGGTGAGGCCCCACCACATGGGCACCCACATGCGCTTGCCGCCAATCACCGTATCCGGGACGTTGTAGAGCGTCGGGATGATCTCGCCCCAATGCTTCAGGCGCGACACGTCGATCGGCCGCAGGAAGCCGGAGTCGTTCCACTTCACGACCTTGTAGGAGCAGGGCATGACCATGTCGGGATGGAAGCCAGCGCGCATCTTGGATTCGGCCTCCTCCTCGTCGCCCCAGATCGAGGAATTCGGCTTGGCGTGGTATTTGTCCGTGTACTCCTTCCACATGTCCGGCACGTCGTAGCCGGTCCAGGTGAAGACGGTCGGCTGGCCGTCATCGGCCCGCGCCATCCGTCCGTGCGGCATGATGCCGACCGCCAGCCCCGCCGCCGCCATCATGCGCATGATCTCGCGGCGGCCAACGCGGCCGTACTTGATTTCGTCGATGACCTTCTGAACGTCCCTCTTGGTTTCCATAACGCCTCTCTCCCTGTGCTCATTTATCGGTATTTTGGGCACTCTACATGCCCCCGGCTGGCAAGCCAAGCGGCCGCTCCGCCGCCCGATCCGCGCCGTTGGGGGACGGTCGCCTGCAGGCATCGCGTCGATATGGCAAGGCGCCCAAACGCTGCTAGGATGCTGTTCCGAGCTATGCTCGCGACGGCGTTCCCGGCCAAGCAGATCGCGTAGTGGGTGATGCCATGACCACGCTCAGGGAGCACTCCAGGAATGCAGCGGCGGATCTGATCAAGGTCCTGCGGCTCTCGGCGAAGGAGGACGATGCCGACGGCGCCGCCGTCCTCATCGAGAAGGCCATCAAGACCGTCATGCGCGAGCATGACAGCAAGGCGCGCCGCGCCCTGGAGAAGGCGCAGGCCTCCGCCGAGGAACGCCTGGCGCGGCTGCTGAGCTCGTCGCCGGCGGTGATCTACAGCTTCCGGGCGACGGGCGATTTCGGGCCAACCTTCGTCAGCGACAATATCGCCGCCGTGTTCGGCTATGCGACGTCGCAGTACATGGAGGATCCAAACTTCTGGCGCGACCGGGTGCACGCCGACGATCTGGCCCGCGTCGAGGAAGCCATCGCCAAGTTCTTCCAGAACGGGGTCCACACGGTGGAATATCGCTTCCGCCGCAAGGACGGCTCCTACTGCTGGGTGAACGACGAACAGCATCTGGTGAAGGGTGCGGACGGCAAGCCGCTGGAGGTCGTGGGATCCTGGAGCGACATCACCGCCCGCAAGGCGGCCGAGGAGGCGCGAGCGGCGGCCCACGCCCAACTCGCCCAGCTGCTCGCCAGCTCGCCGGCGGTGAT
>DATIXH010000239.1:0-5680 GCA_035518775.1 Candidatus Acidiferrum sp. | reverse complement strand
CTGCGCCTATGTCGAGAGCGGCCGCGTCTCCATCTACCTGCTGCTGGAGGTCGTGGGCGCCGTGGTCAGCGCCTCGCTGCTCACGAGCGATCCCTTCGGCTGGCGCGAGGCCATCGGCTGCGTCCTCATCGTCGGCGCCGGCCTGCTCGAGGGTGTGGACGAGCTGCGCCGCGGGAGGCGCTTGTCAATCGCATCCTCAGCGTGATCTTCTGGCGCCAACGATAAGCGCAAGAAATCCAGGGAGGATGGCATGGCTCGGTTGACCCGCAGCTATGTGCACGGCGCCAGCGACGTGCCGCTCATCGGCGAGACTCTTGGCCAATACTTCGACAGCACGGTCGCCCGCTTCCCCGACGCCGACGCCCTCATCGTCCGCCAGCAAGATGTGCGCTGGAGCTATCGCGAGCTGCAGCAGCGGGTCGATGAATTCGCCGCCGGCCTGCTCGCCCTCGGCCTCGCGCCCGGCGATCGCGTCGGCATCTGGTCGCCCAACAACAGCGAATGGGTGATCACCCAGTTCGCCACCGCCAAGGCCGGCCTCGTGCTGGTGAACATCAACCCGGCCTATCGGCTGGCCGAGCTGGAATACGCGCTCAACAAGGTCGGCTGCAAGGCCCTGATCACGGCCACCGCGCTCAAGACCAGCGACTACATCGGCATGCTGAACCAGCTGGCGCCGGAGCTGGCCCCGAGCAAGCCGGGCGCGCTCAAGGCCGCGAAGCTGCCGGCCCTGCGCACCCTCGTGCAGATCGGCGGCAAGTCGCCCGGCATGTACGGCTTCGACGAGATCGCCGGCCTCGGAACCGATACGCAGCGCGCCCATCTGAGAGACCTCGCCGGCAAGCTCCAGTTCGACGACCCCATCAACATCCAGTTCACCAGCGGCACGACCGGATTCCCGAAGGGAGCGACGCTCACCCACCACAACATCCTCAACAACGGCTTCTTCATCGGCGAGACCATGCGCCTCACGGAGAATGACCGCATCTGCATCCCCGTGCCGCTCTACCACTGCTTCGGCATGGTGCTCGGCAATCTCGCCTGCGTGACCCACGGCTCGGCCATGGTCTATCCCGGCGAGGCCTTCGATCCGCTGGCGGTGCTGGAGACGGTCCAGGCCGAGCGCTGCACCGGCCTCTACGGCGTGCCCACCATGTTCATCGCCGAGCTCGGCCATGCCGACTTCAAGCGCTTCGACCTCACCACTCTCCGCACCGGCATTATGGCGGGTTCGCCCTGTCCCACCGAGGTGATGAAGCGGGTGAATGCCGAGATGCACATGTCGGAAGTGACCATCTGCTATGGCATGACCGAGACCAGCCCGGTCAGCTTCCAGACCGCGGCCGACGATCCCCTGGCGAAGCGCGTCGGCAGCGTCGGCCGCATCCACCCGCATGTGGAGGTGAAGATCGTCGATGCCGAGGGGCACATCGTGCCGCCGGGGACGCCGGGCGAGCTCTGCACCCGTGGCTACTCCGTGATGCAGGGCTATTGGGGCGACGCCGAGAAGACCGCCGAGGCCATCGACGCCGGCCGCTGGATGCACACCGGCGATCTCGCCACCCTCGACGAGGACGGCTACTGCAACATCGTGGGACGCATCAAGGACATGGTCATCCGCGGCGGCGAGAACATCTACCCGCGCGAGATCGAGGAGTTCCTCTACCGCCATCCCAAGGTGCAGGACGTCCAGGTCATCGGCGTGCCCGATGTGAAATATGGCGAGGAGCTCTGCGCCTGGGTGCGCCTGAAGACTGGGCAGTCGGCCACGCCCGAGGAGATCCGCGAGTTCTGCAAGGGCCAGATCGCCCACTACAAGATCCCGCGCTACGTGAAGTTCGTCGACGCCTTCCCCATGACCGTGACGGGCAAGATCCAGAAATACCTGATGCGCGAGCAGATGAAGAAGGAGCTGGGCCTCGCCGAGGAGAAGACCGCGTAGGGCGAATTGCCGTGACGCCGGTTCGCTGTTAACGTGCCTGGCCACAACGAAACCGGCGGCCGGATGCCGGCCGCCGAAGGCTAGAGGCAGGGAGAAACGACCGATGAGATTCAACCGCAGACAACTGTTCCGCACCGCCACCGGCGCGCTCGCCTACGCCAGCAGCGCCAGTCTCTTGAAGGCCGCGCGCCTGCACGCGGAGGAGCCGATCCGCGTCGGCAACATCCTCGACAAGACCGGCGTGCTCAACATCTACAGCCTGAAGCAGATCGTCGGCGTCGCCATGGCCTGCGACGAGATCAACGCCGCCGGCGGTCTCCTCGGCCGACCGCTCGAGCTGCACTTCTACGATTCGCAGTCGGACAACCAGTTCAACTCGCAATACGCCACCCAGGCGCTGGCCCAGGACCAGGTGAAGGTGATCCATGGCGGCATCACCAGCTCCTCGCGCGAGGTGATGCGGCCGGTCGTACGCAAGTTCGGCGGCCTGCTGTTCTACAACTCCCTCTACGAGGGCGGCGTCTGCGACAAGCGCCATGTCTCCACCGGCATGGTGCCGGCGCAGCAGCTCGAGCCGCTGGTCGACTATGTTGTGAAGGAGCAGGGCAAGAAGAAGGGCTACATCCTGGCCGCCGACTACAACTACGGCCAGATCACCTCGAAATGGATGCAGAAGCTGATCCGCGAGGCCGGCGGCGAGGACATGGCGGTCGAGTTCTTCGCGCTCGACGTCAACAACTTCGCGCCCGTCATCGCCAAGATCCAGGCGGCCAAGCCCGACGTCGTGTGGTCGGTGCTGGTGGGCGGCGCCCACATCGCCTTCTACCGCCAGTTCGAGGCCACCATCGGCAAGAAGAACATGATGCTCGCCTCCACCACCTACGGCGTCGGCCGCGAGCAGACCGAGCTCAGCCCGCAGGAAGGCGACGGCATCATCATCGGCACCTCGTTCGTGGACTCGCTGCCGACGGCCGAGGCCAAGGCCTTCGTCGACAAATTCCATAAGTATGCGGGGAATGACGAATATGTCGGCGAGTACGGCGAATACGGCTATCGCGGCGTCTCGCTGTGGGCCGAGGCCGTGAAGAAGGCCAAGAGCGCCGAGCCCGACGACGTGATCGCCGCGCTCGACGGCGTCAGCGTCAACGGCGGCGGCGGCAAGTACACCATCGACGGCAAGACCAATCACACCACGATGGACATCCACATCGTGAAGGGCAACGCCACCCAGACCTTCGATGTCATCAAGTCGTTCCCGCAGCGGCCGCCGAAGGACACGCAGCTCGTCTGCGACCTCGTCAAGAACCCCGACGACACGACGCAGTACGAACCGAAGATCTGAGTCAGGTTCACAGAGGGGCGACCGTCCGGTCGCCCCTCTCGATTCAGCGGACCCGCGCGACGACGCGATGCAGCACCTCGCCAGCTACCTCTATCTGATCGGCTACTCCTTCGCGATCTTCGTCCTCATCAGCCTCGGCCTCGCCGTCATCTTCGGCATGATGCGTGTGATCAACCTGGCCCAGGGTGAGTTCCTCATGCTCGGCGCCTATGTCTGCGTCGAGGCGACGAAGGCGGGGCTCGCGCTCTGGCTCGCCATCATCGCCGCCGGCCTCGCCGTCGGCGCCTTCGGCATCGTGGTCGAGCGGCTGATCATCCGTTTCCTCTACGGCCGCATCCTCGACACCCTGCTGGCGACCTGGGGGCTGAGTCTCTTCCTCGTCGGCGGCGTGACCATTGTCTACGGCCCGCAGAGCGAGAGTGTCGGCGCCACGCTCGGCAGCTTCCAGATCGGCGACATCGCCTATTCGCGCTACAGCCTCATCGTCATCGTCGTTGCCGTGCTACTGCTGGTCGGCACCTACGCGCTCTGGCGCTTCACTCGCTTTGGCCTGATCGTGCGCGGCACGATGCAGAATGCCGGCATGGCCAGCGCCATGGGCATCAACACCGGCCGCGTCTATATGCTCACCTTCGGCTTCGGCTCGGCGCTCACGGGACTTGCAGGCGCGGTGCTCGTCCCGGTCGTCGGCGCGTCGCCACAGCTCGGCCTCTCCTA
Organism: Candidatus Acidiferrum sp.; assembly: GCA_035518775.1. Taxonomy (GTDB): domain Bacteria; phylum Pseudomonadota; class Alphaproteobacteria; order Dongiales; family Dongiaceae; genus JBGPEQ01. The sequence continues at coordinate 1,679 of DATIXH010000239.1, read as the reverse complement.
CATCGCCAAGGCGTTCATCACGGTGATCGCCGGCGGTCCGTTGCCGCTCATCGGCACGAGCGCCGCCTCGGCCCTGTTCGGCACGATCGACGGCATCGTCAGCTACGAGAGCAGCACGGTCGTGAGCGAGGTCGCGGTGCTGCTCGTTGCCATCGTCCTGCTGCGACTGCTGCCGCTCGGCATCACCGGGCGGCTGCGGACGGGGCTGTAACCCATGGGGGCGGGCGATCCCGGCTTGGCCACGGCCAGCGAGCGCCCCGGCCTGCTGTGGTGGGCGGCGGTGGCAGCCTCCTTCGCCGCCCTCATGATCCTTCCGTCGTTTCTCAACATCGCCCAGCAGTTCAATATCTCTATCGTCTTCATCCTGGCGCTGCTGGCGCTCAGCATGAGCTTCCTTTGGGGTTACGCCGGCATCCTCAGCTTCGGGCAGACGGCGTTCTTCGGTCTCGGCGGCTACGGCTTCGCCGTCTTGGCGCTCAATCTCGGAGAGACGACGTTCTCGCTGTTCGCCGCCATCCTGCTGGCGCTGCTGTTCGCGGCCGTGCTCGGCTATTTCATGATCTACGGCCGGATCAGCGACATCTATCTCAGCGTCATCACGTTGGTGGTCACGCTGATCTTCGAGAAGGCGATCAAGTCGACGTCGGGCGAGCAGTACGTCATCGGCAAGGTGCGACTCAACGGCCAGAACGGCATCCCCACCGTCCCGTCGCTGAAGATCCCCTGGCACCCGGCAAAGGAACTCGGCATCGACGGCGTCTTCTACCTCTCGGCTGGCCTGCTCGTGCTCGTCTATATCGGTCTCCGGCTGTTGCTGACCACGCCGTTCGGCCGCGTCCTCGTGGGCATCCGTGAGAACACGCGGCGCATCGAGCTGCTGGGCTACGACAGCCGCCGCTACAAGCTCGCCGCCTTCACCCTCTGCGGCGGCATCGCCGGGCTCGCGGGCGTCCTCTTCGCGATCTGGAACAACTTCGTGGCGCCGGAGATGTTCGGCCTGAAGCGCGCGGCCGAGGTCATCGTCTGGGTGATCGTCGGCGGCAAGTCGACGCTGATCGGCCCCGTGGTCGGCACGGCGATCATCCAGATGCTGAAGACCAGGCTCGGCTCCCAGGCGGTCGGCGAGTGGCTGCCGCTCATTCTCGGCGTCGTGCTGATGCTGGTCGTGCTGCTGTTCCGCGAGGGCCTGCTTCCGGGCATCGGCGGCGCCGCCGCCTGGATCTACCGCCGCATTCGCGGGAGCGCCGCATGAACGGCGCGCCGGTGCTGCAGACGGTCGGCCTGGAGAAGCGCTTCGGCGGCGTGCATGCCATCGCCGGCGTCGACTTCGCGCTTGCCGAAGGCGAGCTGCGCTGCCTCATCGGTCCCAACGGCGCCGGCAAGAGCACCTTCTTCAAGATGCTCACCGGTCAGATCCCACCTTCCGCCGGCCGCATCGTCTTCGCCGGTACCGACATCACGCGCGCCGCCGCGCATGAGATCGGCCGGCTCGGCATTGGCATCAAAAACCAAGTGCCCGACGTCTTCGACGGCCTGACCGTGCGCGAGAATCTCTGGCTGGCGGCCCGGCGCGGCAACGCCATCGCCGCCACCCGGCAGATCGTCACGGAGCTCATCGAGCGCCTGCAGCTGACGGAGATCGTCCATCGCCCGGTCGGCGTGCTTGCGCATGGCCAGCG
>DATIXH010000238.1:0-37290 GCA_035518775.1 Candidatus Acidiferrum sp. | reverse complement strand
GCGGTGTTGCCGCCGACAAGATCACGGTGGCGGGCCGCGGCGAGAGCGAGCCGGCGGTGCCGACACCGGACGGCGTGAAGGAGCAGGCCAACCGCCGCGTCGTCATCATCCTGCAGTAATCCCTCTCCAGTCAGGGGGAAGTAAGGCGGCGCCGGGCAACCGGCGCCGCTTCCTTTTTTTGAACCTCTTGATGCCGGCGGACGCGCCGAGGATCTCAGGGGATGACGAGGACCTGACCGGGATAGATCAGGTTCGGGTTCTTGATCTTCTTCCTGTTCGCCGCGTAGATGAACTGCCACAGCGTCTGATCGTTGTAGTACTTCAGCGCGATCTTGGAGAGGCTGTCGCCCTTCACCACCGTATATGTGTCGACTTCCGAAACCCCGGGGGCGTTGGAAAATGGCGGACAATGCAGGAACACTGCCTGGACCGACGCGTCGGTGTCGCGCGAATCGACGGCATTGCCGACATACCAGCCAGCCAGGGAGCGCCATCCGATCGAGCCGACATTCACCGGCGACGGATCGTAGATATAGACATCGCCCGGCCGTATCCCCGCGATGACGACGATGTGCGTCTTGCCGTTCACCCACAGCGGCCCATAGGTCATCAGCCAGCTCTCGAGCGCGGCCTCCGACGGCGACATCGGCGGAACCGGCTGCAGTCCCAGCTTCTTGGCCATGTGGATGAGCGCCGGATTGGAGATTCCGTTGTCGTGGTCGCGCATCTTCGCGATGATCGAATCTTCCGATGGATCGATGATTCCCATCTCGCAGGATTGCGTCGTGTTCCGCCGCCACTGGATCAGCATCTGGGCGCTCGCGTACCAGCAGGACATGGTCTTCGCCTGCGGAATCAGGGTCATGTTCGGCACGAGATAGGTCATTCGCCGGCTCCGGGATCGTGATCGCGTGATGCTGGCGGAACGGACGCCGGTCTGCAGTGTCGGCCATCACAATCGCAGGCAAAACACCCCGCCCAGCCGTCTGGACATTGGCCCGACGGCTTCTACAATCAGGATCGCCGCCGATACGGTCCTGCATCGTTCGGCGGAAACTGGAGGGCATGCTGGCATGTACAGCCAGACGACGCGCGCCATTACCGTGACTGTCCAGCCGATCTATCTCGAGGATCAGTCGTCCCCGGACGAATCCCATTTCGTCTGGGCCTACCGCATCAAGATCGAGAACCACGGCGGCGAGACGGTGCAGCTGCGGAACCGCTATTGGCGGATCACGGATTCGATGGGCCGCGTCCAGGAAGTCCGCGGCGCCGGCGTGGTCGGTGAGCAGCCCGTGCTCAAACCCGGCCAGAGCTTCGAATATACGAGCGGCACGCCCTTGCCCACGCCATCCGGATTCATGGTCGGCACGTACCAGATGGAGACCGACGGCGGCGAGCGTTTCGATGTTGCCGTACCCGCCTTCTCGCTCGACAGTCCGCACCAGCCGAGCCGCTTGAACTGAGCGCCCGCGGCCGCGTCGCGATTCCGGCCGCGGCCTTCGGAAAGGATGATTTCGTGACGAAGCCGCATTCTGCAACGCTCGAAGCCCGCCGCACCCGCAAGAGCGGACGGCTCAAGCCCAGCCGCGCCGAAGCCGAGGAGGCCGTGCGCACGCTGCTGCGCTGGGCCGGCGATGACCCGACGCGCGAGGGCCTGCTCGGTACGCCCGACCGGGTGGTGCGCGCCTATAAGGAGTTTTTTTCCGGCTACGACGTCGATCCCGTCGACTTCCTCAAGCGCACATTCTCGGAGATCGACGGCTACGACGAGCTGATCGTGCTGCGCGACATCCGCTTCGAGTCGCACTGCGAGCACCACTTGGCGCCGATCATCGGGCGTGCGCATATCGGCTATCTCCCGAACAAGCGCGTCGTCGGCATCAGCAAGCTGGCGCGCGTGCTCGAGGCCTATGCCCGCCGTCTCCAGATCCAGGAGAAGCTGACCGCCCAGGTGGCCAAGACCATCCAGGAGGTGCTGCAGCCGCGCGGCGTCGGCGTCATCATCGACGCCGCGCATCAATGCATGACGACTCGCGGCGTGCACAAGCCGGGCATGAGCATGGTGACGAGCCACATGCTCGGCAGCTTCCGCACCGATCCCTCGACGCGGCGCGAGTTCCTCGCCATCGTCGCCAATCCTGCGACGGCCCAGCTCCCGAACCTGTAGGCCGGGCGGGATCATGAGTCTCACGCCGCTCGACCTCATCCGCCGGCTGGTCGGCTTCGACACGGTGTCGGCACATTCCAACCTGGCCCTGATCCACTATGTCCGCGACTACCTCGGGGAATTCGGGGTCGAGAGCCGGCTGACCTTCGACGCCGACCGCAGCAAGGCCAATCTGCTGGCGGCGATCGGGCCGGACCTGCCGGGCGGCATCGTGCTGTCGGGTCATACCGACGTGGTACCCGTGGCCGGCCAGCCCTGGCAAAGCGATCCCTTCACGGTGGTCGAGCGCGACGGCCGCCTCTACGGCCGCGGCACCGCCGACATGAAGAGCTTCCTCGCCATCGCGCTGGCCCTGGTGCCGGAGCTGCGCGCCGCCCGGCTACGCGTGCCGATCTACCTTGCGCTCTCCTATGACGAGGAGGTCGGCTGCCTCGGCGTCGGCAGACTGCTGAACGACCTGGCGGCGGCCCTGCCGCGGCCGGCCGCCGCCATCATCGGCGAACCGACCTCGATGAAGCTCATCAACCGCCACAAGGGCTTCCAGTCCTTCACGACCACCGTGAGCGGACGCGACGGCCACTCCAGCGGCACGCATCGCGGCGTCAATGCCATCGCCTACGCCAGCGAGATCGTGGCGTTCCTCTCGGGCCTGGCGGCGGAGATCGCGGAGCAAGGCCCGCTCGACGACGGATTCGATCCGCCTTATACGACCATCAACGTCGGTGCCATCAGGGGCGGCACGGCCGTCAACATCATCGCCCGCCAATGCAGCTTCGACTGGGAGTTCCGGCCCATACCGGGGTTCGACATTCCGTCGGTACGCCGCCGCCTCGACTCTTTCGTCGCGGAATCGATCCTGCCGCGCATGCGCGCGGTGGCGTCCGAGTCGGATGTGACAACAGTTCAGGATAGCGGCTCGCCGCCCCTCGTCCCCGAGGCGGATTCGCCCGCGGAAGCGCTCGTGCGCCTGCTGACCGGCGCCAACATCGCCGGCGCCGCCTCCTTCGGCACCGAGGCCTGCCATTTCCAGGAGTCCGGCATTCCCGCGGTGCTCTGCGGTCCCGGCAGCATCGCGCAAGCCCACCAGCCGAACGAGTTCATCGACCTCGAGCAGATCGAGGCCTGTATCGCTTTCATGCGCAAGCTGAAGGACTGGGCGACCGTCCGGTGAACCCTGACCAGGTCGCGCCAGACTGACTACGCGTCGTCGGCGTCCTTGAGCGCGGCGATCTGGCTGTCGCTGAAGTCGTAGCGCGCGCTGCAGAATTCGCAGGTCACGGTGATCAGGCCGTCGACCTTGAAGCCCTCGAGTTCGGCGGCCGGCATCGCACGCAGCACGCGCTCCACCCGCTCGCGCGAGCAGCGGCAGCCCGGCCGCAGATTCGATTGCGTGAAGACGCGCACGCCGTCCTCATGGAACAGCCGGTAGAGCAGATCGTTCGGCGCCAGCTGCTCGTCGAGCAGCTCCTGGTCCGTGCTGCTGGCCATGAAGGCGAGCGCGCGGCGCCAGCCGTCCTCCGCCTCGTCGGCCGCGCCGGCCGCCGGCGGCAGCCGCTGCAGCATCAACGCGCCCGCGCGCCAGCCGCCGGTGGCGCGCCCGGCCGCGACCTTGACGACGGAGTCCAGCTGCTCCGACTGCCGGAAATAGTGGTGCACGCAGTCCGCCAGCGTGGCGCCGGCCAGCTCGACGATGCCCTGATAGCGCTCGGTATGCGGCCCCTGATCGACCGTGAAGGCGAGATAGCCGGCACCGAGAAGCTTCGGCACCGACAGCGACGCGCCGCCGGCCGCGGTGGTCACGGCCGCCAGCCTGTCGGAGTCGAACTGAGCGTAGCCGCGCACGTCGCCGTCGCTGGTCACGTCGGCGACCATCAGTCGCACCGGCCCGTCGCCCTTGGTCTGCAGGGTGAAGACGCCGTCGTACTTCAAGGCGCCGGCCAGACCGGCCGCGAGCGCCACCATCTCGCCCAGCAGCTCCGCGACTTCGGGCGGATACTGGTGGCGATCGAGGACCGTGTCGATCAGCGGCCCCAGGCGCACGAGCCGGCCGCGCACCGCCTGCCCCTCGATCTTGAAGGGCTGGATCAGGTCGTCGGGAGCGGCCGGGCGTGCGCGTGCGGGCCGGCCGTTGCCCGCCGCAAAGCGCTCGCTCATCTCAGATGATACCCAGGCACCAGGCGAGGATGCCCTTCTGCGCGTGCAGGCGGTTCTCGGCCTCGTCCCACACCGCCGACTGCGGCCCGTCGATGACGCCGGCCGTCACTTCCTCGCCGCGATGGGCCGGTAGGCAGTGCATGAAGATGGCCTCGGGCTTCGCCATGGCCATCACGCTCTCGTCGACGCGGTAGCTGGCGAGCAGATTGTGATGCAGGTTGCCCACGGGCTCGTCGCCCATGGAGACCCAGACGTCCGTCACAACGCAGTCCGCATTGCTCACCGCCGCCGCCACGTCGGTCGTGACGGTGATCTTGGCGCCCTTCTCCTTCGCCCAGGCCAGGACGGTGGGCGGCGGCGCCAGCGGCTCCGGGCAGGCCAGCCGCAGCTCGAATTGGAACTGCACGGCGGCCTGGATCCAGGACGTCGCCATGTTGTTGCCGTCGCCGCACCAGGCGATGGTGCGGCCTGCGATCGGTCCGCGATGCTCCTCGAAGGTCATCACGTCGGCCATCAGCTGGCAGGGATGGGTGCGGTTGGTGAGGCCGTTGATCACAGGCACGCTCGCCGCCTCGGCCATCTCCAGCAGCTTTTCCTCCTTGGTCGTGCGCAGCATGATGATATCGACATAGCGTGACAGAACGCGCGCCGTGTCGGCCACGGTCTCGCCGCGCCCGAGCTGCGAGCCTTGCTGGTCCAGCATGATGACCTCGCCGCCGAGCTGGCGCATGCCCAGCTCGAACGACACGCGCGTGCGCGTCGACGGCTTCTCGAAGATCAGGGCCAGCGCCTTGCCGGCCAGCGGCTTGGCCTCGCCGTTGGGCGGCTTGCCCTGCTTGTAGGCGGCGCCGACCTCCAGCATGCGGCGCAGCAGCGGCCGCTCGATCCGATCGAGATCGAGGAAATGTCGCACCGGCGCGGTGTTGCCTTTGCCCACCTCAGGCGGCCCCGCGCGCCGCTGTCGGCCAGGCCGCGGCGACCTTGTCGAAGATCGCCAGCGCTTCCTCGACATGGCTCTCTTCGATGATCATCGGCGGCAGCACGCGCACCGTGTTGTCGCCGGCGCCGACCGTGAGCAGGCCCGCCGCGCGCAGCCGGTTCACCATCTCGGTATTGGGCACGACGCATTTCAGGCCGAGCATGAGGCCGGCGCCGCGCAACTCCGCGAAGACGCCGGGGTGGCGCCTGACGAGCGCTTCCAGCCGGGCCTGCAGGAGCCGGCCCATGCGCTCGACATTGGCGAGGAAGCCGTCGGCCAGGAGGACGTCGAGGACGGCGTTGGCACAGGCCATCGCCAGCGGCCCGCCACCGAACGTGCTGCCGTGGCTGCCGGCGGTCAGCGCCTTCGCCGCCTTCTCCTTGGCCAGGCACGCACCCATGGGGAAGCCGCCGCCGATCGCCTTGGCCGTGGCGACGATGTCCGGCTCGATGCCCGCCCATTCATGGGCGAACAGCTTGCCCGTGCGGCCCATGCCGGACTGCACCTCGTCGCAGAACAGCAGCAGGCCGTACTCGTCGGCGACCTGCCGCAAGGCCTGCAGATACTCGATCGAGGCCGCGCGCATGCCGCCCTCGCCCTGGACAGGCTCGATCAGGATCGCGGCCGTCTCGCCGGTGATGGCCGCGCGCAGCTCGTTCATATTGCCGAACGCCACCTTGTCGAAGCCGTCGACGATGGGATCGAAGCCCTTGAGGTGCTTTTCCTGCCCGCCGGCGGCAATGGTGGCGAGGGTGCGGCCGTGGAAGGCACCCTCGACCGTGATGACTCGATAGCGCTCGGGTGTGCCGTTCTCGTCGTGATACTTGCGCGTCATCTTGAGGCCGCATTCGATCGCCTCGGCGCCGGAATTGCAGAAGAACACGCTGTCGGCAAAGCTCGCCGCGACCAGCCGCTCCGCCAGCCGCTGCTGGCCGGGCACCTGGTACAGATTCGACACATGCCAGACCTTCTTGGCCTGCTCGGTCAGCGCCGCCACGAGGTGGGGATGAGAGTGACCCAGCCCGGTTACGGCAATGCCGCTGGCGAAATCGAGATAGCGTCGGCCGTCGGTGGCGAAAAGATACGCCCCCTCGCCGCGCTCGAAGGCCAGCTCGGCACGCTGATAGGTCGGCATCACGGCTGGGATCACGCGCGGCCTCCTCGTCCTGAAACGGAAATTGATCGGGCGTCTCGAACCGGCGTTACGCCAGGGTCGAGCCTCGATCAACCCGTCATTGTCCCGTAAAGGCCGTGACTATCGGGAGAAATGGCGGGACTGTCAACGGAGCGCCCTGTCCTGGCGTCCGGTGGCGCTCCCGATCAGCTCGGGAAGCAGAGAGATATCGTCGAAGATGAGATCGGGCGCCAGCACCGCCAGCTTTGCGCGGTAGGCCGGGGACCGCGCATGGCTGCCACCGACAAAGCCGAACACACGCATGCCCGCCCGACGCGCCGCCTCGATGCCGGCGGCGCTGTCCTCCACCACAAGGCAGGCCGCGGGCGCGACCGCCATCTGCTCGGCGGCATGGAGAAACAGATCCGGCGCCGGCTTACCGTGCGCGACCATGGAGGCGCTGAACAGGTGGGGCGCGAACCGCGGCAGCAGCCCCGTGACTTCGAGCGAGACCCGCACCCGCTCCATCTGGCTGGACGAGGCGACGCACGATTCAACAGTCAGGCGATCGAGGGTGCCAACGATGCCGCTTATCGGTTTCAGTTCCTGCCGATAGACCTCGAACAACCGGCGGCGCATGGCGTCGACGCGATCCGGCGGCAATGCGTGTCCGAAACGCTCGCGCAGCACGGCCTGCATGTTGGCCAGGCTGCGCCCCAGGAACCGCTCGTAGGCCTCGTCTTCGCCGATCGTGTAGCCCGCCTCGCTTAGGCCCTCAAGCAGCACGCGCATGGCCAGCGTCTCGCTGTCCACCAGGACACCGTCGCAATCGAAGATGATGAGACGGATGTCCGGCATGGCCACCACATGATGAGTCGCGCCTACCTGAGCGCTCTGGCGGTCGTCACCAGCAGGTATAGCCGCCGTCCGCCAGTACGATGCTGCCGGTCAACAGGCTCGCCGCATCGGAGGCCAGGAACAGAACGACGGAAGCAATCTCTTCAGGCTGGCCGACGCGGTGCATGGGCGTCATCTCCAGCCAGGTTTCGTACATGGCTTTGTTCTCTTTGATCCCAAAACTCGTCAGCGGCGTCTCGATGTACGTCGGCGCCACCGCATTGACGCGCACGCCGCGCTGGCCCCACTCTGCCGCCAGCGAGCGCGTGAGGTGGTGCACCGCCGCCTTCGACGCATTGTAGAACGCCTGCGGCTGCGGCTTGTTGACGATGAAGCCCGACATCGAACCGATGTTGACGATCGAGCCGCGCTTGCGCTCCAGCATCTGGCGCCCGAAGGCGCGGCAACACCAGAACAGCCCGTCGACATTGACGTCCATGTGGAACCGCCAATGCTCGTCGCTCGTGTCCTCGGCGCGCACGTCGCTCTTGGCCACGCCGGCATTGTTGACGAGGATCTCGACCGGGCCATGCTCCTTCTTGATCCGCGCCGCCACCGCATCGACATCGACCGATTTGGTGACATCGAGCGGAACGCCGGCAACGTCGAGGCCCAGCTTCTTGAGTTCCGCCGTCGCCGTTGCTACCCGCTCCGGAAACAACTCGGCGATGACCACTTTCGCGCCCGCTTCCGCCAGCGCCTGAGCACAAGCCAAGCCGATGCCCTGGCCGCCGCCGGTGACGACGGCGACGCGGCCTTTCAGGTTGAATTTTTCCAGATACACGGTGCGTCTCCTCAGCTCGCCTTTTGGGTCGCCTGCAGCATGCCGGCGAGCGGGTGGCGGCGCAGGCGAGGCAGAGCGCGGCCGTCGGCATCGAACAGGTGGCACGTCTCAGGGTCGATCCGGACGGCGACACGGTCGTGCACGCGGGTCGGGTTGTCGCCGTCGGCCTGCACGACGAACAGCGGTTCGGCCGCCGAGCGGATGTAGAGGTAGGTATCGCCGCCGAGCCGTTCGGCCACGACCACGTCGCCCGCCAGTTCGCCGTCGGCCGCCGGCTTCAAGTGCTCCGGGCGAACGCCCAGCGTCGCCTTGTCGCCGGGGCGCAACGCGCCGGCGGCTACGGGAACGCGAACATCGCGCCCGCCCGGCAAGGTGACGGTGACGCCGTCGGCCGATGCGGCCCGCACCGCCGTCGTGAGAAAGTTCATCTTGGGCGAGCCGATGAACCCGGCGACGAACAGATTGACAGGATGGTGGTAGAGCTCGAGCGGCGAGCCCGCCTGCTCGATGTTCCCCGCGTTGAGCACGACGATCTTGTCGGCCAGGGTCATGGCCTCGACCTGATCGTGGGTGACGTAGATCATCGTCGTTGCGAGCGACTCGTGCAGCTGCGCGATCTCCAGCCGCATCTGCACGCGCAACGCGGCGTCCAGGTTCGAAAGCGGCTCGTCGAACAGGAAGGCCTTGGGCTCGCGCACGATCGCCCGCCCGATCGCCACGCGCTGGCGCTGGCCGCCCGAGAGCTGGCGCGGCTTGCGGTCGAGATAGTTGCTCAGGTTGAGCGTTGCGGCCGCCTTCTCGACCTTCTGGCGGATGACGTCGGCGGGCGCGCCGGCCATCTTGAGGCCGAACCCGATGTTGCCGCGCACGCTCATATGCGGATAGAGGGCGTAGGACTGGAACACCATCGAGAGGCCGCGCTTGGCCGGCGGCACGTCGGTGACGTCCAACCCGTCGATCTCGATCTTGCCGCCGGTCGCGTCCTCCAGTCCGGCAATCAGCCGCAGCAACGTCGATTTGCCGCAGCCCGAGGGGCCGACGAAGACGACGAACGTGCCGTCGTCGATCTCCAGATCGATGGAGGGAATGATCGTGACGTCGCCGAACGACTTGTTCACGCCTTTGAGGACGATTCTGCCGCTCATGTCCGTGCCCCGATGTTTTGCCCGTTCACTTGACCGCTCCGAAAGTGAGTCCGCGCACCAGCTGGCGCTGGGAGAACCAGCCGAGCACCAGGATGGGCGCCACGGCCATGGTCGAGGCCGCCGACAGCTTGGCCCAGAATAGTCCTTCCGGGCTGGAATAGGAGGCGATGAAGGCCGTCAGCGGCGCCGCCTCGGTCGTCGTCAGGTTGAGCGTCCAGAACGCCTCGTTCCAGGCCAGAATGACGTTGAGAAGCAGCGTCGAGGCGATGCCGGGGACCGCCATCGGCGTCAGCACATAGACGATCTCGCGCCACAGGGTGGCCCCGTCCATGCGCGAGGCCTCCAGAATCTCGCCCGGGATTTCCTTGAAGTAGGTGAAGAGCATCCAGACGATGATGGGCAGGTTGAGCAGGAACAGCACCACGATCAGACCGCCGCGCGAGTCGAGCAGGCCCAGGTGCTGGAAGATGAGGTAGATCGGGATGAGAGCGCCGACCGGCGGCATCATCTTCGTCGACAGCATCCACATTAACAGGTCCTTGGTCCGCTTGCCCGGCGAGAAGGCCATGGCCCAGGCCGCGGGCACGGCGAAGATGAGCCCCACCAGCGTCGAGCCGAGCGACAGGATGATCGAGTTGCCGGCGAACTTCAGGTAGTTCGAACGCTCCTGCACGATGCCGAAGTTCTCCAGCGTCCAGTCGAAGAACAGGAATTTCGGCGGCGTCGAGAAGGCCTCGAGCTCGGTCTTGAAGCTGGTGAGCACCATCCAGAGGATCGGGAAGAAGATGAGGAAGCCGATCGCCCAGGCCGCGCCCGTGGTAACAACACGTCGCTGAATCGAGCTTGCGCGGGCCATGGCTCAGGCCTCCAGGTTGCGTCCGATCATGCGGACGAGGAAGAAGGCGACGATGTTCGCCAGGATCACTGCCACGATGCCGCCGGCCGAGGCGCCGCCGACGTCGAACTGCAGCAACGCCTGGGCATAGACCAGGAACGGGATGTTGGTGGTGGCGTCGCCGCCGCCGGTGGTGACGCGGATCTCCGCGAACACGTTCAGCAGGAAGATCGTCTCGATCAGGATGACGACGGTGATCGCGCGCGCGATGTGCGGCAGGATGATGTAGAAGAAGAACGAGATCGGCGGGGTGCCGTCGAGTTCCGCCGCCTCCTTCTGCTCCTGATCCAGCGACTGCAGCGCCGTGAGCAGGATGAGCGTCGCGAACGGCAGCCACTGCCAGGCGACGATCAGGCAGATCGCGACCAGCGGCGCCTCGGCGAACCAGTCGATCGGCTCCAGCCCGACGGATTTCGCGAGCCACGCGAACAGGCCGGAGACCGGATGCATGAGCAGGTTCTTCCAGATCAGCGCGCTCACGGTCGGCATCACGAAGAACGGTGCGATCACCATGAGGCGGACGATGCCCTGCCCGAAGATCGGCTGATCCAGCAGCAGGGCCAGCAGGGTGCCGCCGACCACGGTGATGACGAGCACGCCGGCGACCAGCTTCAGCGTGTTGACGAGGGCGGCGAAGAACGCCGGATCGGTCAGGAAGTATTCGTAGTTGAGGAACCCGATGAAGGACTCGTTGCCCGGGTCGAGCAGGTTGTAGTTCAGCACCGAGAAATAGAGCGTCAGGGCGAGCGGCACGATCATCCAGATGAACAGGACGACCACCGACGGCCCGACGGCCGTGTTCGCCAGCGCCCGTGTATGGCGTGTTGCCATGGCCCGCCTCCTCGCGAGTCGCGCGCTCGCGCCTGGGCTTTGGGATGGACATGCCCGGCCGAGGCCGGGCATGTCCTGGTTCGAGCGGTCCGCTACTTGATGTAGCCGGCCTTGGTCATCTCGCGCGTGGCCACGCTTTGCGCGCTCTTCAGCGCCGCGTCGACCGTGGTGTCGCCGGAAAGCGCCGCCGAGAAGATCTGACCGACCGAGGTCGCCAGTCCCTGGAACTCCGGGATCGCCACGAACTGCACGCCGACGTACGGCACCGGCTTCACGGTCGGATGCGTCGGGTCGGCCGTGTTGATCGAGTCGATCGTCATCTGGGCGAATGGCGCGGCCTTCAGATACTCCGGATTCTTGTAGAGCGAGGTGCGCGTGCCCGGGGGCACGTTGGCCCAGCCCTCTTTCGAGGCGACGAGGTCGAGATAGCCCTTGCCCGTCGCCCAGGCGACGAACTTCTCAGCCGCCTCGGTCTTCTGCGAGCCCGCGGGAATGGCCAGCGACCACGCCCACAGCCAGTTGCCGCGCTTGCCGAGGCCGTTGTCCGGCGCCAGCGCGAAGCCGACCTTGTCGGCTACCTTCGATTCCTTCGGGTTGGTCACGAAGGACGCGGCGACCGTGGCGTCGATCCACATGCCGCACTTGCCGGCGTTGAACAGCGCGAGGTTCTCGTTGAAGCCGTTGGAGGAGGCACCCGGAGGACCGTCGGCCTTCATCAGGCTGACGTAGTAGTCCATGGTGTTCTTCCATTCCGGCTGATCGAACTGGGGCTTCCACTTCTCATCGAACCAGCGGGCGCCGAACGAGTTCGCCGTCGCCGTGATGAAGGCCATGTTCTCGCCCCAGCCGGCCTTGCCGCGCAGGCAGACGCCATAGGTCTCGCTGCCCTTGTCGGTGATCTTGTCGGCCGCCTGCCGGATGAAGTCCCAGGTCGGCTTGTCCGGCATCTGCAGGCCGGCCTTCTCGAACAGGTCCTTGCGGTACATGACCATCGAGCTCTCGCCATAGAACGGCGCGGCGTAGAGCTTGCCGTCGGTCGAGAGGCCGGCGCGGATCGCCGGCAGCAGGTCGTCGACGTCGTAGTCGGCGCCGAGATTGTCGAGCGGCACCAACCAGCCCTTCTTCGCCCAGATCGGTACCTCGTAGGTGCCGATGGTCAGCACGTCGAACTGCCCGCCCTTGGTGGCGATGTCGGTCGTCACCTTCTGGCGCAGCACGTTCTCCTCGAGCGTCACCCACTCGAGATCGATGCCCGGATTCTTCGCCTTGAAATCATCGGTGAGCTTCTGCATGCGGATCATGTCACCGTTGTTGACGGTGGCGATGGTCAGCTTGGTCTGCGCCTGCGCCGACCATGCGAAGCCGACGACGAGACCCGCACTCAAGAGCGTTCGGAGCGCCGCTTTCATTCCATCCTCCCTTATGCTGGCGTGTGAGCGTTTGCCAATGTTGTGGGCATATACTCAAGTCGGCCGGCTAAGGTCAAGGCAGATTCGTCGCTGCAGCGCAGCAACTCATAATAACACTATGATTATACTTGATAAATCGACCGGCCCTTTGCCTAATCTCTGAGCAGATGCGCGGCCGCCACTTCGTTCGTGATCAGCCCGTTGATGATCCGGCCCAAGAGGGCGCCCCGCAGCGCGTTGAACTTGGCCGATCCCATGGCGGCGCCGATGACCAGGCGCCGCGCCGGGCGGTCGAGAGCCACGCTGGCCACGCGCTCGTTGGTCATGCCGGCGATGAACTGCCCCTCACCATCGAAGGCCCAGCCGATGATCTCGCCGACTGCGCCGGCTTTGACGAGGGCCCGCATCTCATCGCGGCTGACGAAGCCGTCCTGCACCAGCGGTGCGTCGTCCCCGACCTGGCCGACGCCGACGAAGGTGACGTCGGCCTGCCGCGCCAGATCGACGACGTGGCGGACGGGCTTCTGCGCCAGCAGCAGCTCCTTCTCGCTGACCGTGCTGGCGATCACCGGCAGCGGCATCGGAAAGTGCGGCGCGCGCACGGCATCGGCGACGCGCGTGATCACGTCGTAGAACGAGGCCGAGCCGTCGGGCGCGATGTTGCCGACCAGCGAGACGATCTTGTGCTGCGGGCAGTCCATGGGCGGCAGCTGCTCGGCCGCCGCCCGCAGCGTCCGCCCCGATCCGAACGCCACGATGATGGGCGCGCGCGATTCGAGCCGGCGCTCCAGCTCGGCCGCCGTCGCCTCGGCGACGCCCAGGGTCGTCGACTGCGACGCCGGGTCGGCCGGCACGACCTCGCAGAACTGCAGCCCGTACTTGTCCTTCAGCCGCTGCGAGAGATCGAGGCAGCGCCCGATCGGATGGTCGAGCCGGACCTTGATCAGCTTCGCGCTGACGGCGAGCGACACCAGCCGCTGGGCGGTCTGGCGCGACACGCCGAGCTTGCTGGCGATCTCGTCCTGCGTATTGCCGGCGATGTAGTAGAGCCAGCCGGCGCGGGCGGCTTCGTCGAGTCTGTTCGATTCGTTGTCGGAACTGCGTGCCATCGGTGACCGCCGGCAAATTGCGGCCCCGACGATAATAGCAAGCCGGCGGAAAAGGAAATCGTCCGTGGCCCTAATAGACCCGGGTCACGCGATAGCCTTCGTCGGTCAGCAGCTGGAGGATGCCGTGGGAGCCCGGGAGATGCAGCGCGCCGACCGCCACGAAGGCATTGCCCTGGCGCAGCAGCTTGTCCATGCGACCGACCATGCGCCGGTTGCGATCGACGATCAGGCGCTGCTCGAAGCGCGCGGCGGCACCGGTGGCGTCGTCGTTCTTCTCGGCGTTCAGCAGGCTGTAGACGGTGGTCAGGTCGCGCGCGAGATAGGCGTCGCGCAGGGTGGCGAACACCTTCTCGATGTCGCCCGCCTGCTGCAGCGTCGAATCCAGCATCTGCAGCTGGTCGTCGGGCCGCATGCCGTCGAGCGTCTCGATCTGCTCGTCCACGGTCTCCAGCCCAAGCACGGTCTTGCCCGCGGCCTCGGCCTGCGCGCGCAGATTCTCGTCCAGCGGCTTCTTCCCGCCGGCGGTGCGCAACAGCTCCTCCGGCGGCAGGCTGAACAGCGCCACCGCGCCCCAGGGCTTGAACCGCGTCACCATCGTGAACGGGAAGTGGAACTGGGCTGCCGCCTCCTTGAGGCGCGCCACCTGCTCCGCGCTCAGCAGTGCGTCCAGATGCTCGTTGCTCGGCAGCAGCATGGCGCGGCTGACCCGGATGGTGGCGGGACCGTCGAGGATGCATTCGATGGCCAGCGTCCGCGATTCCTCGAACGCGCGGCTCACCGGCTCCGGCAGCGCGGTGACCTGTTCGTCGGTCGAATGCAGGGTGCCGAACAGGTAGCTGGCGGCGCCGTCGGCGTCTTCGATGCGCCAGAGGATGCCGTCGGAGAACGGCATCGCGTCGGCCAGCGCGGGCCGCGCTCCCGCCACGCCGACGACGAGGACGAAGAGGGCCAGCAGGCGATGCACGAGCATGGCGGCTCCGTCGGCTTGAGCCAGATGAAGTGGCCGGCAGTTAAGCGCGCGAGCGTTAAGAAGCGGTGAAGGGCCCGCCGCTAGCGCCGCTTCTGCGACTTCCGCTCCGGCCGCTTCTCCGGCCTTTCCTCCAGCCGCTTCTCCGGCTTCTGCTCGGGCAGCGACTTCTGCTCCGGCGGCTTCGGCGGTTGCTGCTCGTGCCGTTCGTCCAGGCGCTTCAGCAGCCACTGCTGCGCGATCGACAGCAGGTTGTTCCACGACCAGTAGATCACCAGGCCGGCAGCGAACGGCGCCAGCATGAAGGTGAACATGATCGGCAGGAACATCATGATCTTCGCCTGCGTCGGATCGGGCGGCGGCGGGTTCATCTTCTGCTGCAGGAACATGGTCACGCCCATGACCAGCGGCCACACGCCAATGTTGAGCAGCGACAGGATCCCGGCCAGGAAATGGCCGACGACCGGCACCGCAGCCAGTCCCCAGGCGGTCAGGAACCCTTCCGCGCCATGCGGAATGCTCCAGGGCAGCAGCCCGAACAGGTTCAGCACCGAGGTCGGATCTGGCGCGGACAGGTCCCTGATCCAGCCGAAAAACGGCGCCTGCCGCATCTCGATGGTGACGTAGAGGACCTGATAGAGCGCGAGGAACACGGGCATCTGCACCAGGATCGGCAGGCAGCCGGCCGCCGGGTTGACCTTCTCGCGCTTGTAGAGCCCCATCATCTCCTGGTTGAGCTTGGCCTTGTCGTCGCCGAAGCGCGTCCGCAGCTCCTGCATCTGCGGCCCCAGCCGCTTCATCTTGTTCATCGCCCGATAGGACTTGTTGGCCAGCGGGAACATCACCGCCTTGACAAGCACCGTCAGGATCATGATGGCGACGCCGAAATTGCGCACGAACCGGAAGATGATGTCGAGCAGATAGAAGAGCGGCTTGGCGATGAAGGCGAGGAAGTAGGTGATGCCGCCGAGATAGCCCGTGAAATCGACCGCGCGGTCGAACAGCGGGATGCCGACGCCGCCGAACCCGTCGCGATAGCGATCCAGCAGGCGGACCTCCTTCGCGCCGGCGAACAGGCTGGCCCGCGCCTCGATGGAGCCGCCCGGCGGCAGGCTCATAGCCGTGCCGTAGTAGTCGGTCTGATAGACGTCGGTGGCGTTGACCTTCGCCCAGCGATAGCAGGCGGTGAACGCCTGCTTGCTGTCCGGCACGAGCGCGACCAGCCAATACTTGTCGGTGATGCCGAACCAGCCGCCGACGCTCTTGAAGCTGTCGTCCGGCAGGCACTCGTCGAGCGAGCCGTTCGGCTTGTTGGCCTTGCCGTACTCGTCCGGCAGGTTGTGATACTGCTTCTCCTTGAGGAGATACTTCTCGTCGGCGGCCGGATTGCCGAAAGCACCCATCGGCCCTTCATGCAGGATGCGCGAGATGCCGACCGCCGGCGTTCCCGTGCGCTGGATACGCCCGTAGGGAAAGAGGCTGAGCGCGCTGGTGCCGGTGTTCTCGGCCTTCTCGTCGACCGTGAACATGTAGTTCTCGTCGAGCGTGAACACGCGCGTGAAGCGCACGCCCGTGCCGTTGTCCCAGGTAAGCGTCAGCGGCTTGCCGACCCGCAGCGCGTCGCCGTCCGCCTGCCAGAGCGTGTCGTCATCGGGCGTTCCGTCGCCGAGCCAGCGCAGCTCGGCGAAATAGGCGTTGGCTGCATTCTTGGGCGACAGCAGCACGATGTTCGGGCTCTTCGGATCGACGGTCTCGCGATAGTCGGCCAGGACCACGTCATCGATGCGCCCGCCCTTGAGCGCGATCGAGCCCTTGAGCCTCGGCGAGTCGATGGGAATGCGCGGCGTCTGCCGGAGCGCCGTCTCGCGGTCGACCAGCTCGACCGCCGCGCTCGCGGCGGTGCCGGGAACCGTCGCCGCGCCGGGCGTGCCGCCGGCCGGGGGAGTCTGGGTCTGCGCCGGCGCCGACGCCTGCTGTGGCGGCAGGACCGGCGCCGGGAAGAAATAGTGCTGGACGATCTGCCAGCCGAAGATGATGACGGCGGACAGCACCACGGCCAGGATGAGGTTCTTTTGCTCCATGTTCTCTCTTAACCCCGTGGCGCTCGCCGCGACGCGACCCGGCAGGCCTCAGTCAATGCGGATGGATGAATCGGTGTAGCGGTCCCTCGATGCGTTCGGGCACCGGATCGTAGCCATGGCCGCCCCAAGGATGGCACCGGAGCAGGCGCCGCGCCGCCAGCCAGCAACCGAGCAGCACGCCGTGGCGCTCGATCGCCTCGCGCGCATACTCCGAGCAGGTCGGTCCGTAGCGGCAGGTGCGCGGCAGCAGCGGCGAGATCCCGTACTGATAAACACGGATGAGGCCGATGCAGAGCGCGCGCTCAGGCCGCATGGCTGTTCTCCGCTTTCCCCGTCATGGCCTCGCCGCCGACGTCCTCGCAGTACAAACCCAAACGCCTGAGGCCGGCCTCGAGGTCGGCCACCAGATCGGCGAACCGGCGCTGCACGGTACCGGCCCGCGCGATCAACACATAGTCATGGGCCGGCTGGGCGTGGAGGGGCATGACGCTGGCAGCAACCGCGCGCAGCCGGCGGCGCGCCCGGTTGCGCACCACAGCCCCGCCGACCTTCGCGCTGGCCGTGAAGCCTATGCGCGCCGGTGCCGGCGCAGTCCCTCCGCCCGGCGATACCGAACCATCCTGCTTGAGGGCCTGCAGGATGAGCCCGGGCGCCACCCATTTCCGGCGCCCGGCGGCCACCCGCAGGAAATCCGGCCGGCGCTTCAGGCGCGCGACCGCGGCCATGGCGGGGCTCAGGCGGACAGGCGCTTGCGGCCCTTGGCGCGGCGGCGGGCCAGCACGGTGCGGCCGCCCACCGTCGCCATGCGGGCGCGGAAGCCGTGGCGACGCTTGCGGACCAGCACACTCGGCTGATAGGTGCGCTTCACGATCGAACTCCGTTGAAGGCTGAGAGCGTTGAAATGCGGCCGGTTGTATAAGGGGTCGGGGTGGCCGAGTCAACGTATGAATCCGCCGCCTCCCTCACAAATGTTCGACATTACAGCGGGTTACCGAGGTGCCCGTCGCGCCGTGGTCACCCGATGGTGAATAGTCGGCCCCTTGGGGCGATGCTAGAAGACCGGTCATTACTTCCACCGGCGAGGACGGGCATGAGCGGCGGAGACGCGACCAGGGAGGGCCGGCTGCGCTCGGCCGCGCACCTGCTGCCGCTGCTGGCGCTGCTGCTCGGGCTGGCGCTGTTCTTTGCCTTCGGGCTGCAGGACCGGCTGAGCTGCGCCGCCCTGCGCGACAATCGGGTCTGGCTCGGCGACTGGGTGGCGGCCAACCGGGCGCTCGCCGGCCTCGGCTTCATGGCGCTCTATGCCGCGGCCGTCGCGTTCTCTGTGCCGGGCGCCGCCCTGCTGACCGTCGCGGGCGGCCTCCTGTTCGGCACGCTCGCCGCCGCCACGATGGTCGTCGTGGCGGCCACCGCCGGCGCGACCGTCCTGTTCCTGGCCGCCCGCAGCGCCTTCCGCGATCTGCTGCAGCCGCGGGTCGGCTTCTGGCTCTCCAAGCTGCAGCGCGGCTTCGCCGAGAACGAGCTGAGCTACCTGCTGTTCCTGCGGCTGGTGCCGCTGTTCCCGTTCTTCGTCGTCAATCTGGTCCCGGCCTTCCTGGGCGTCCGCCTGCGCAGCTTCGTGATCGCGACCTTCGTCGGCATCATCCCCGCCAGCTTCGTGTTCGCGAGCGTCGGCGCCGGCCTCGGCAGCCTGTTCGACGCCGGCCGCGACTGCTCCCTCGACAGCGTCCTGACGCCGCAGATCCTCATGGCCCTCGCCGGCCTCGCCCTCCTCGCCCTCGTCCCCGTGCTCTACAAACGCTTCTGGGCGCGGCGTCGGTCTTGAGTTGAACCGCAGAGGCGCAGAGAGGATTCGAATGATGAATCGAGACGAGACATCCTGGATTGCGGACAACACGCACACTGGTTCATATGGTTCTTCTCTGTGTCTCTGCGCCGCTGCGGTGAATCCTTTCCTTACTTGATATGACCGCGACTCTGACCCCCGACATCTGCGTCATCGGCGCCGGTTCGGCCGGCCTCAGCGTGGCCGCCGGCGCCGCCCAGCTCGGCGCCGAGACCGTGCTGATCGAGGCCGGCAGGATGGGCGGCGACTGCCTGAACTACGGCTGCGTGCCCTCGAAGGCGCTGCTGGCGGCCGCCCACGCCGCCGAGGCGCAGCGGCATGCCGGCCGCTTCGGCGTCCAGGCCCAGGAGCCCGCCATCGACTTCCGGGCCGTCCACGATCACATACAGGGCGTCATCGCCGCCATCGCGCCGCACGATTCGGAGGAGCGCTTCGCCGGCCTCGGCGTCCGTGTCTTGCGTGCGGCGGCGCGTTTCACTAGCCCGGAGGAGGCGGCGGCCGGCGACGTCCGCATCCGCGCCCGGCGCTTCGTCATCGCCACCGGATCGAGCCCGCTGGTGCCGCCGCTCCCCGGCCTCGACCGTGTACCTTACCTCACCAACGAGACGGTCTTCGAACTGGCGGAGCGGCCGCGTCACCTGCTGATCCTCGGCGGCGGCCCGATCGGCGCCGAGCTGGCGCAAGCCTTTCGCCGGCTGGGCGCGGCGGTCTCGGTCGTGGAGATGGCGACGCTCCTGCCCAAGGACGATCCGGAGCTCGTGCAGGTGGTGCGCCAGCGTCTGCAGAACGAGGGCGTCGCACTCCACGAGCGCACCCGGGTCGTCGCCGTCGAGCCGACGGCCGACGGCATCGCCCTGCAGACCGAGAGCGACGGCAACCGCGCCCGCATTGACGGCAGCCATCTGCTGATCGCTGCCGGCCGGCGCCCCACCATCGCCGGCCTCGACCTGGCTGCTGCCGGCGTCGTCCATTCCGATACCGGCATCACCGTCGATTCCCACCTGCGCACCGCCAACCGGCGCATCTACGCCATCGGCGACGCCGTCGGCGGGCTGCAATTCACCCACCTCGCCGGCTATCATGCGGGCATCGTGATCCGCCACGCCCTGTTCCGCCTGCCGGCGCGCGTCGACAACCGCTGGGTGCCCTGGGTCACCTACTGCGATCCCGAGCTGGCGCAGATCGGCCTGACCGAAGCCGGCGCCCGCGCCGCCGGCCATGATGCGCGGGTGTTGCGCTGGCCATTCGCCGACAACGACCGCGCCCAGACCGAGCGGACGACCGCGGGCCTGGTGAAAGCCGTCGTGACGACACGCGGACGCATTCTCGGCGCGTCCATCGTCGGTCCGCATGCCGGCGAACTGATCCAGCCCTGGCTGCTGGCCATGGCCAACGGCCTGAAGATCGGCGCCCTCGCCACGATGGTCGCCCCCTACCCCACCCTCGGCGAAGCCAGCAAGCGAGCCGCGGGAAGTTTCTACACGCCTCAGTTGTTTAGTAAGCGAACCCAACGCCTCGTGCGCTTCCTGCGCCTGTTCGGATGATATCGAGTTTGTTGCCTTGAACCACACGGCTCGACAATGACCGCCCGCCCGCGCATGCCGAGTATGGTCCGCAGCCTCTCCGCGCGGCTGCTGGCGCTCACCGTCGTGTTCGTGATGCTGAGCGAGGTGCTGATCTTCGCGCCCTCGGCCGGGCGCTTCCGCCTGGGCTTTCTCCAGGAGCGCAGCGACGCCGGCTACACCGCCATCCTCGCGCTCATGGCCACGCCCAACAACATGGTGAGCAGCGAGCTCGAGCGCGAGCTGCTGAACCAGGCGCAAGCTTATGTAATCGCGATGCGCCGGCCCGACGGCGTGAAGCTGATGCTGGGCTCCGAGCCGCCGCCCGCGGTCGACGCCAGCTTCGACCTGCGCGACCGCGGCTTCTTCATGCTGATCGGCGACGCCTTCGAGACCCTGATCCAGAGCCGCAACCGGATCCTGCGCATCGTCGCGCCGTCGCCGCGCCATCCGCAGGCGATCGTCGAGATCGTCATCGACGAGGCGCCCATGCGCATGGCCCTCATCGACTACTCCTACCGCATCCTGGCGCTCTCGATCGTGATCTCGCTGGTGACGGCGGCCTTCGTCTATCTCAGCCTGCAATGGCTGCTGGTGCGGCCGATGCGACGCCTGACCGAAAGCATGATGACGTTCCGCGAGAACCCGGAAGACCTGTCGCGCCCGCTGCCGGCGACGACCCGCACCGACGAGCTCGGCGTCGCCCAGCATGAGCTGGCGGACATGCAGGCCAAGCTGCGCGCCGCGCTCCAGCAGAAGACCCGGCTGGCCGCGCTCGGCACCGCCGTCACCAAGATCAACCACGATCTGCGCAACATCCTGACCACGGCCCAGCTGGTCGCCGACCGCCTCGCCGGCAGCGACAACCCGGAGGTCAAGCGGATGACGCCCACCCTGCTCGCCGCCATCGATCGCGCCATCGACCTGTGCTCGCGCACGCTGACCTTTGCGCGCGAGGGACCGCCGCAACTGAATCGGCAGCGCTTCCCGCTGCGCAACCTGATCGACGAGGTGGGCGCCGCCCTGCCGGCGCAGGTGAACGGCCGGGAGGTCTGGTTCACGGACATCGACGCCGGGATCGAGGTCGACGCCGACCGCGACCAGCTGTTCCGTGTCTTCACCAATCTCGGCCAGAACGCGCTGCAGGCCGGTGCCACGCGCGTGGCCGTGAGCGCGCGCCGCGCCGACGGCCACCTGCTGATCGAGGTCGCCGACAACGGGCCCGGCCTGCCGCCGCGAGCGCGCGACAACCTGTTCCAGCCCTTCGCCGGCTCGGCCCGCCCGGGCGGCAGCGGCCTCGGCCTCGCCATCGCCCGCGACCTCATGCACGCCCACGGCGGCGACATCCGCCTCGCCCGCTCCGACGGGGCGGGCACGGCGTTCGAGCTGGAGCTTCCGGCGGAGGTATAGCCGCGGTTCGGTGCTACTCGGCGGGAGCAGGCTGCGGCAGCAGACCGTCCCGCGCCGTCGCCGAGCGGCTGGGATCGGCGTAGAACGAGGCCTCCCAGCGGCCGGCCGCGATCTCCTGCGTGAAGGTCAGCAGGTGGTGGGCCACGGCGCCGATCTGGATCACCTCGTCGATGCGGCCCTGGCGCAGCAGCGGCCAGCACAGCTCCCAGAACTGCCGCCGCCAAGTCGCCCGCAGCCCGCAGTGCCAGAGCACGCGGCTGATCACCGCGACCGCGTAGCGGAGCAGCGCCGCCGTCGGCTGCGGCCGGCGCTGCAGGCGATTGGGATAGGTGCGCTCGGTCTGGTAGCGGAAGCGGGCGAACAGCGCGTCCGGCGTGTAGGCCGCGGTGATCGTCTCGAACCACATGCGCACCACCTCGTCGTAGGGCATGAGGAACTCGACGTTGGAGACGCGCCGCGCCGCGGCCTGGTCGGACAGCAGCCGGCCGGCGCGCTGCAGCCGGTCGTAGAGCGGCGTCTTGGGCAGCGCGTACAGCAGGTTGATCGTGAGCACGGGAATGCGCGAGGCGGCGACGAAGTCCAGGATGCGGCGACCGGTGTCGGGCCGGTCGGTGTCCAGACCCATGATGATGCCGGACACCACCTCCATCCCATGGCGGTTCAGCGTGTCGACGGCTTCCAGAATCGGCAGGCGCAGATTCTGCTTCTTCTTCATCGCCAGCAGCGCGTCCTCTTCCGGCGTTTCGATGCCGACGAAGACGGTGATGAAACGGGCCGCGCGCATCATGGCCAGCAGCTCCGGCATCTGCGCGATGTTGAGCGTGGCCTCGCAGTTGAAGTTGATCGGGAAGCCGTTGCGCTCCTGCCAGCGGACCAGCGTCGGCAGGAGTCGCAGCGCCGCCGCCTTGTTGGCGACGAAGTTGTCGTCGACGAAGTAGACTCCGCCGCGCGCGCCGCGCGCCACCATGGCGTCGAGCTCGCGGCAGATCTGCTCCGGTTCCTTCAGGCGGGGGTTGCGGCCGTAAAGTCCGGGGATGTCGCAGAACTCGCACAGATAGGGACAGCCCGACGAGAACTGCACGGAGCCGAGGAAGTAGTTGCGCAGGTCGATCTGCTCATAGGCCGGCAGCGGGAAGGCCGTCATGTCCAGCCGCGCCGCCGTCGAGAACACCCGCTGCTGCGTCGGCCGCGCCGCCTGCTCGTCGAGAAACGCGATCAGCGCGTCCGTGCCGTCGCCCAGCTCACCCAAATGGAGTAGGTCGACGTCGGGATAGTACTCCGGAGCAGCGGAGACCGACGGCCCGCCGAGCACGGTCAGCTTGCCCTGGCGATGGGCGCGCACGTTGATGTCGTCGATGCAGCGGCGCTGCACGTGCATACCGCTCATCAGTACGACGTCGGCCCAGGCGAAATCGGCGGCGCCGGCCGGTTGCCGGTTCTCGTCGATGAAACGCACGTCCCATTCGGCCGGCAGATAGGCGGCGATCAGCAACAGCCCCTGCGGCGGCATGAACGCGCTGACGTCGGGAAACATCCGGTAGGCATGCTGGAACGTGCCGAAGGACGGCGCATAGGCGGGGAACACGCAGAGGATGTTGCGCTTGTTGCGCGGCCGGTAGCGGGTGCGTCCCGCCGCGGCCGCCTGCATGCTGTCCTTGTCGTCGCCCACGTCCCCCGCCTCTCGCAATGGCGCCGACCCGAGATAGCCACAATACGGAGCCCGCGCGCAAGTTCCTGCTGCGACCGCGGGTCGCCGCCGCGCGGCGTGTTGGATTGCCGCAGGGGCCTTGCCGCGGCGTGCGCCCGCTCCCTAGTACGCCAAAGACCGCGCCGAGCCGCGGCGGACGCTGCTCCGTTCGCCGCAATCGCGCTCGGTCGCAGGATCTGATGCGCAAGCGCGAGCGGGTTCTTCATGGCGCGACCGGCGCTGTCACTGCGGGGCATCCGGCTCTTCCGCACGCTCGGCGACGAAGCGATTCGCCGCCTCGACGCGCAATGCCTGTGGCGACGCTACGAGGCGAAGGAGCAGGTCGTCGCTTGCGGCGACCAGGGCACCGACGTGTTCTTCGTCGCCGGCGGCCTGCTGCGCGCGATCATTCGGACCGAGGGCGCGCGCGACGTCATCCTGCGCGACATCGGCAGCGGCGAGTTCTTCGGCGAGCTCGCGGCGATCGACGGCCAGCCGCGCTCCGCCAGCGTCGTCGCCATCACGGGTGCGTCACTTGCACGCATGCCCGCCGGCTTGTTCAGCGCGGTGCTCCGCGAGCACGACGATGTCTACCGCCAGCTGCTGACGCTGCTGGCCGCGCGCATCCGCACGCTCGACAACCGCGTCGCCGAGCTCGCCACGCTCGACGTCCGCCACCGCCTGTTCGGCGAATTGCTGCGGCTCTGCCGGCCGGACGGTGCCGAGAGCGGGCGCGCCCTCATCTCGCCGCCGCCGTATCATGCCGAGATCGCCGCCCGCATCGCCGCCCGCCGCGAGGCCGTGACGCGCGCGCTGCGCGCGCTCGAGAGCGCCGGTCTCGTGGAGCGGCGCCGCGGCGCGCTCGTCCTCACCGACCTCCCCGCCCTCGTCGCCCTGTTTCGCGATCCCCGCGGCCGCACGGCCTGACCACTCCGCCCCTCAAAAACCGGAAGCGCCATGTCCGCGGTGTGCAAAAACGCACATCGCCGGCACCGGCCCCGCCCCATCTGCGATTCGCAGCGCTCTGTCAACTAGGGGATGGCCGGTGAACATGTTGCCGGACCGACAAGCGAACGACGAAGCGACCGTCGCGCAGCCCGCGCGCTGGGCGCTTCGTCCTGCCTGCCCTGCGCGACGGAAGCCCTGACGGAAATTTCATCCCGAAGGAGAGGCACGATGAGACACTCGCTGTTCGGCTCCACCGCCCTGGTCGCCGTCGGATTGCTGGCCCCCGCCGCGCACGCGGCCGATGGCGTCACGCTGCATATCGGCGGCCGCTACATGGCCGCCGCCGGCGTCGATCCGGTGGATGATTTCAGCGCGTCCTCGGGCGTCGACGACAACGACGTCCGCAGCTACGTATTCAAGCAGGACGTCCGCGTCTACTTCGAGGGCGAGTCCACGCTCGACAACGGGTTGCAGGTCGGCGCCCGCGTCGACCTGCGCGGGCAGACCGACAACTCGGACCAGATCCGCGACGTCTACGCCTATTTCAGCGGCGGCTTCGGCGAGGTGCGGTTCGGCGACACCGGCGAGGCCTACGCCCAGATGTGCTACCTGGTGCCGAGCGCCTCCACCCTGTTCGGCGCCGACAGCCCGAACTTCAACTTCTCGAACGCCGGGATCGCCGGCTACGCCGCCACCAACGGCACCTGCTACGGCCTCGACAGCAACTCGACCAAGGTGGTGTATTTCAGCCCGATCTTCGACGGCTTCCAGTTCGCCGCCTCCTTCACGCCGGATCATTCGGAAGACACGCGCAACACGGTCGACGGCGCGGCCACGCGCTTCCGCGACGACCCCAACCAGAACTCCGAGAACGTCAGCTTCGCCGGCAACTTCACCCATGACTTCAACGGCGTTCATCTGGTCGCCGGCGGCGGCACCTCGTACAGCTTCAACAAGGAAACGAATCCGCAGAACGTCAGCGACGCCCACAGCTACAACGGCTACGTCCAGGTGGGGTATGCGGGTTTCACCTTCGGAGCTTCGACCGAGAAGCGCGACAACTTCGGCGAAAGCAGCGCCGACCAGTGGGTCTACGGCGTCGGCGGCACCTACAACTGGGACGCCTGGACGGTCGGCCTGGGCTGGACTCGCGGCGACTACGAGAAGGCGATCGGCGCCAACGGCACCGGCGGCACCACCGGATTCAACGCCGACCACAACATCATCTCGGCCACCGCCTCCTACGCGCTCGGGCCCGGCATCTCGGTCGACGGCGTGGTCGAGTATGACGACTACAAGAGCCGCGACGCCGCCGGCCCCGACTACCAGGGCCTCGGCATCGGCCTCGGCACGCTGATCAACTTCTAGCCCGGGGGTGGGGAACGCTGGACACGGCGCGGCGCCGATGCTGACTATGCGCCATGTCCAGCGAGACGATCGCGGTCCGCTGCTGCATCGTCGGCGGCGGACCCGCCGGCATGATGGCGGGGCTGCTGCTGGCGCGCGCCGGCGTGGAGACGCTCGTGCTCGAGAAGCACGGCGACTTCCTGCGCGATTTCCGCGGCGACACCATCCATCCCTCGACCTTGGAGGTGATCCACGAGCTCGGCCTGCTCGATGAATTCCTGAAGCTGCCGCACCAGGAGGTGCGCCGGCTCAGCGCCAACTTCGGCGAGGCGCAGCTCCCGATCGCCGACTTCACCCACCTGCCGACGCGCTGCAAGTTCCTCGCCTTCATGCCGCAGTGGGACTTCCTGACCTTCCTGGCCGGGCAGGCCGCCCGCTACCCGAGCTTCGCGTTGCGCATGCCGGCCGAGGCGACCGGCCTGATCGAGGAGGCCGGGCGCATCGTCGGCGTCGCCGCGCGCTCGCCGGCCGGCGCGCTCGCGGTGCGTGCCGACCTGGTGATCGGCGCCGACGGCCGCCATTCGCTCGTGCGCCGGGCGGCCGGCCTCGCGGTCGAGGACCTCGGCGCGCCGATGGACGTGCTGTGGTTCCGGATCTCCAAGCGCGCGTCCGACGCCGAGGAATCCATGGGCCGCTTCGCCGTCGGCAACATCCTCGTGCTCATCAACCGCGGCGACTACTGGCAGTGCGGCTACGTGATCCCCAAGGACTCCGGCGCCGAGCTGCGCGCCCGCGGCCTCGCCGCCTTCCGCGACAGCGTGGCGCGGCTGGTGCCGTTCCTCGCCGATCGCGTCGGCGAGCTGCAGGACTGGGAGCAGGTGAAGCTGCTGACCGTGCGCGTCGACCGCCTGACGCGCTGGCACCGGCCCGGCCTGCTCTGCATCGGCGACGCCGCCCATGCGATGTCGCCAGTCGGCGGCGTCGGCATCAACCTCGCGATCCAGGACGCCGTCGCCGCCGCCAACATCCTGGCCGCGCCGCTGCGCGCGGGCACGCTGACGCCGGCCCAGCTGCAGCGGGTGCAGCGCCGGCGCATGTTCCCCACGCGCCTCACCCAGCGCCTCCAGCTGCTCGTGCAGAACCGCGTCATCACCCGGCTGCTCGCCCGCGCGGAACCGCTCGCGCCGCCGCTGCCGGTCCGCCTGCTGGCGCGCTGCCCGCTCCTGCGCCGGCTGCCGGCGCGCCTGATCGGGCTGGGCGTTCGCCCGGAGCATGTGCGGACGCCGCCGGCGCGTTAACCCCGGGTTAACCTTAACGAGGAAAAAATTCCGCGAGAAAGGCGCGACATCGCATAAAAATCGCGCTATAATCGAGCCAACTTCACGACTGATTAAATCCTAAGTCTCTATCCTGAGTCCCAAGGGCGAGGGCCACGCGAGGCCCTCGCCCCTACAGGAGCCGGTGGCGATGATCCCGCAACTGACATGGACCGATCTGCGCGGCGAGACCTACGCCTACTCGGTCTTCGGTTTCGACCAGGAGTGGGTCGATTTCCCGGCCAACTACATCTTCGCCCGCCGCGGCCGCAAGGGCTGGGAGGCGCTCTATATCGGCGAGACCGAGAGCCTGCGCCAGTGCGTCAACAAGCGCCACGAGGCCTGGGCCTATTGCCGCGCCCGCGGCGCCACCCATGTGCTGGTGCATTTCAATTTCGCCGGCCGCCCCGCGCGCCAGCACGAGGAGCAGGCTTTGCTCCTCGCCTACGACCCGCCCGGCAACAACCCGGAGAGCGCCGGCTCCTACGTCCGGCTCCCCGACTTCCGCAAGAGCGCCTGAGGCGCTACCGCCGGCGCTACGAACGCGCCGCGGCCGGACGATCTGATCCCTCTGTCCATCTGCCGGGAAGCGCACGAGTGATACGGTGAGGTCGGCGCCTCCATTGCCGACCTGGAAACCGACAATCCGCACGCGATGCAGCAAGACAAGATCATCATACGCCGCTATTTCCGGACTTGGCTGCTGCGCCCCCCGCAGTGGCCGCACCGTGGATCGCGGCGGTTTCATCAAGCAGCGATGGATCGCTGCGAAGACCTGGAGGAGCGGCGAAAAGCTTCTTATGCGCAAACAGCCAATCCTCTGCGCAGAGATCTGTTCGATCTCGTGCGTGAGGTCAGGCTTCGGCGATTCCGCTGGGCGCGATTTACGCAGCGTGAGGCCGTCCGATCATTCAGGCCCTACAAACACTTTCCAGGGCGATTCGTACGGCCGTTTCGGTAGCCGTGTCCGATTGTGGGCCACGTTCGCGCTCGCCTCTCAGGAATCGACGAGCGTGAAGCAATCTCAGTCCGCAGGTTTCGACGCCCGCCGCGCCTCATACGCCTCCAAGTGACACGCCGCCGTCCTTAGCACCGGCGTCGCGATGCCGAACGTGCGCGCCCGGCGCAGCAGGTCGCCGAGGATGTGGTCGCCCTCGGTCGGGCCGCCGCGCTCGATGTCGCGCAGCATCGAGGCGGTGAAGCGCGAGCCGCGCTCGGTCAGCAGCGCCCGCCCCTGTTCGAGAAATGGCGGGCGCGGGGCGTGCCCGGCCGCCGACGCCACGGCCGCGCATTCCGCCAGCAGCTCGTTCGTCAGCGCCCGGCCCTCGCTCGTGGCGGCGATGGCGCCGACCGGCGCGCGCATCAGGCAGGTCATGCCCGCCAGGGTCGCCAACAGGACGAACTTCTCCCACATCTCCAGCAGGATGTCGTCGCTGAGCGCCGAGTCGAACTTGGCCCGCTTCATCAGGCCCGCGAGCGCCGCCGCGCGCTCGCCCGCCCGCCCGGCGCGCTCGCCGAAGACCAGGCGATGCAGCCGGCTGAGCTGCTCGATGCGGCCGCCGGCGCCGAGCGTCGCGGCGATCGCGCAGGAGCCGCCCAGCACGCGCGACGCCCCGAAGCGCTGATCGAGCCGGTCGAGATGGCTGAGCCCGTTGAGCAGCGGCAGCACGGCGCTCCCCGCCGCCATCGCCGGCGCGATGCTCTCGATGGCGCTGTCGAGGTCGTAGGCCTTGCAGGCCAGCAGCACGACGTCGTAGCCGCTCAGGGCATCGCCCGCCTGCGCCGTCTGGACGCGGAGCGCGGCGTCGCCGCAGGGGCTCTTGATGACGAGCCCGTCGGCCGCCAGCTCCGCCGCGCGACGCGCGCGCACCAGGAACGTGACGTCGCCGCCCGCCTCGACCAGCCGCCCGCCGAAATAGCCGCCGACCGCGCCGGCGCCGAGCACGAGAATGCGCACGCCCGCTCCCTCCCGATCACGACGCCGCCATCAGAGCGGCGGCGTCGGCCGGGAGTCAAACGAAGAACGCGCGCGCGGCTAGCCCGCAATGGTCATGAGGTGCGCCGGCGTGCTGAACGCGACCGAGCCGTCGCTGCGCTGGAAGACGGCCAACTCCTTGCGCGCCGCGGCGAGCAGCGTCTGATACTGCGCCTCGTCGATCATGTCGGCGAGCGTCCAGCCCCTGATCTCCGTGTGCATCCAGGCGTCGAGGGAGGGAAACCGGGCCGTCACGTCGAACGTCTCGAGCCGCCCGTCCGCGAGGCCGGCCTTGGCGAAGGTCTCGTGCAGCCTCTTCGGCTCCCCCAGCACGAACGGCGCGCGCAGCGCATCGGCCGCCTGCGCCCCGAACAGCCGGCGCAGGAGCTTCAGCATGGCGGCGTAGCCGGGGCTGCGATCCAGCGCGTCCCAGACGGCGACGTGCATGCGCCCGCCCGGCTTCAGGACCCGCCGCATCTGCCGCAGCGCGCCCGTGCGGTCCTCGAAGAACATGAGGCCGAACTGACTGAGCACGCGATCGAAGCTCTCGTCCGCGAACGGCAGCGACTCGGCGAGCCCGAGCTGCCAGGTGATGCCGGGCGCCAGGCGCCTCGCTACCGCGAGCATGCCGTCGTTCCGGTCGAGGCCCGTCACCTGTCCGCCACTGCCGGTCGCGCTCGCCGCCTCCCGCGCCAGCACGCCCGTTCCGCAGGCGACGTCCAGCACGGATTGTCCGCGCCCGATCCCCGCGGCCCGCACGATATGCTGCGCCGGCTCGCGAAAGACCGCCGGCACGAAGAACTCCTCGTACACGTCCGCCGCGCTGCGGCTGACCTGACCCTGCTGGGCTCCATCCATGACGACTCTCCCTTCAGTTCGAATAGTGCTCGCGGTCGCCCACCACCGACGACTCGAGCGCCGGGCGGCGATCATGGAACTGCGGTGTCAACCCGTCGTTATAGTTCCCTGCGGAACCGGCGTTGGCAGCTTCCGACCGGCGTCAAAAACCCGTGAATACTGCAGCGGCCCGCCATCGATCGCCTATACGCGGCTGCGTCCGCGTTCTACGATTCGCGGTCCGCCAGCGACCGACAGGCTCAGGATGAGGGAAAACCTTCGTGGCACGGGGAAAAGCCCTCATCCTGAGCCTGTCGAAGGACGCACAGCCGCGATCCCAGTCTCATGCAAGCGGTTGAGCCGACTCACAGACTTGTGTGCATGCGACAACGGCGAAAGCCGGGGCCTATATTCCGGAAGCCGGTGTCTACGATTTCCGGTATCGCCGGAATGACAATCAACGAAGGACTGCAATTCCCAATTAGGGAACGTGATCCTAGTCCGGCGACTTCGCGCCATCCGGCCACGCCGTCGTCGAGAACATCGCCTCCAGGCCCGGCTGCTTCACCGGCTGCCCGTCCGGCGCCCACAGGCAGGTAATGCGCGCGTAATTGTCGAGATCGCCGCCGACGAGGCAGGTCATCGTCATGGCCTGCCCGTCGGTCCAGTGGAAGCGCAGCAGCTGGCCCTCGCCGGGCGGCGACGGCGCTTCGACCCGTCCGGTCGCCCGCAGCGTGCGACCGCCGATGCGCCGCTCGAGGATGAGTTGCTCGCCGTCCTCGGCGATGGTCGCGGTGCCGGCATAGGCGGCGCCGTCCGCGGGCGCGCGCCCGACGAGCGCGTAGTCGCCGGCAACGAAGCCGCGCAGATCCGACGCATCGTCGTCGGCAGCTACGGCCGCTCCTGCCGCCAATGCGGCGATCGCCGCAGCGATGACGCACGCTGCGCCCCGGCAACGGCCCACCCTGGCTCCTATCGAATCACGCACGAAGCTCTCCCTGCCTGCCGCGGCATCCGCGCCGCTTTCCGTGCCTACAGTATCGTGCCATAGCTACGCAAAAGAACAGCATCGCGACACTCGGGAGGATCTTCTCACGTCGTTGTCCGTGATCGGCGCCGGCTTCGGGCGCACCGGCACCCTTTCGCTCAAGCGCGCGCTCGAGCGGCTGGGGCTCGGGCCGTGCCATCACATGCTGGAGGTCTTCGCCCATCCGGCGCAGGCGACGCAATGGCGAGCCGCGGCCGCGGGCGAGCCCGTCGATTGGGACGCGCTGCTCGCCGGTTACGGCGCGGCCGTCGATTGGCCGGCCTGCCATTTCTGGCGCGAGCTGTCGCAGCGCTATCCCGCCGCCAAGGTCGTCCTGACCGCCCGCGATGCCGACGCCTGGTACGAGAGCCTCTCCGCAACCATCGGCAAGTTTGCGGACGCTCAGAGCCTGCCGCCGGATCCGCTGAAGCGCGGCGTGCTCGAGATGGGGC
This sequence comes from Candidatus Acidiferrum sp., assembly GCA_035518775.1. Taxonomy (GTDB): domain Bacteria; phylum Pseudomonadota; class Alphaproteobacteria; order Dongiales; family Dongiaceae; genus JBGPEQ01. Next base: position 6,348 of record DATIXH010000238.1, on the reverse strand, counting down.
GCGTCGTCGTGATGGAGCGCACGTTCGGCGGCCGCATCGGCGACGCCGCGCACGCCAAGGCCGTCTACCGCCGCCACGTCGAGGCGGTCATGGCCGGCCTGCCGGCAGACCGCCTGCTGGTCTTCGACGTGGCCGAGGGCTGGGCGCCGCTTTGCCGCTTTCTCGGCCGCCCCATCCCGGAAGAGCCCTTCCCGCGCTCCAATTCGCGCGAGGAATTCTGGCAGCATGTGGCCGGCGCCCGGCAACTCTGAGGGAAGGTGCCCGCGTCCCGGGAATCCGCGCAGCCAGCTTGACTCTTCGACAATAGTTCCTATAATGTTCCGGACACTCCGAGCGCCCGCGCGGAGTGTCTCGACGCGGTCGAGCGCCGCGCCGGTTGATCTTTGACATCGTGTATCCGTCTAAACCCAAACCGGCCGAGCGCTGTTCATCCGGCGTGTCCGTCGCTCGCTAGGCCCGCGTCGGGGCGCGCCGAGCGCGCCCCGACGAATCTCCGCTGGGCATGGGGTCCTTCGGCCAGATTCGATCGGCGCGGGGGCGACGCCGCGTGGTCCCCTTTCGGGGCCCACCGTCGGTCCCGACGGAACCGGGTTCGTTCTCCGCTGGGCATGGGGTCCTTCGCTCAAAACAGATCAGCCACAGAGGACGCAGAGACCACGGAGGGAAAAGGGGACTCGATGCTCCGCCTCGGCGCGAAGCACCATCCATTCTCGTCTGTCCTCCGTGTCCTCTGTGAGCCCCTTCCTTCGTCTCCCTCCGCCCGCTTGGCATGGGGTCCATCGCCCAACGGCGATAGGCCGCAGAGACGCAGAGACGCGGAGAAGTGGTCGGAGTCCTCTGCGCCTCTGCGCCTCTGCGTCTCTGCGGTGAGCCTTCCCCCGCCGGTCTCCGCTGGGCATGGGGTCCTTCGCTCGTTCCGCCCGGGCGATGGCTCCGCACCCGGTTGCGTCGCTTCCCCGTCCGCCCTACTGTGCGCGCCCGGACGGATGGGGTGAGGCATGATGACGATCGCGATCCTCGGCATCTTCTTTGTCGTGGCCATGGCTGCCGGGCTCTACGTGGCCGGCCGCGTGCCCGGCACGGCCAACTGGGTGCTCGGCGGCATCGCCGGCGTGCTCGGCATGGGCGGCCTGTTCGTCTCGGCCCGCAGCGGCGTGCATGCCCCGGTCGGCTACTGGGGTGGCCTGGTCTTCTTCGTGATCGCCCTGGTGATCGTCTTCTACCTGGTGAAGCTGGCCCTCGACGAAGCCGAGAAGCACCGGCACTGAGCCACCCTCAGTCGATCTGCAACAGCAGCGCCTTCAGATAGGCCGTCTCCGGCAGGAAGGGATGGACCGGGTGATCCGGCCCGGCCCCGGACGCCCGCAGGATGCGGCCGGAGCGGCCGGCCTCGCCAAGGCCGCGCGCCACCTGCTCGCCGAAGTTCTCGGGCGTCATGTGGTGGGAACAGGAGGCGATGAAGAGGAAGCCGCCGGGCTTCACCAGCGCCGCCGCCAGCCGGGCTAGCTTGCGGTAGCCGCGCGCCGCCTGGTTCAGCTCCTTCTTCGACTTCACGAAGGCCGGCGGATCGGCCACGACGATGTCGAACCGCTCGCCCTCCCCGGCCAGGCCCTCGAGCGTCCCGAAGGCATCGCCCCGCTCGAACCGGCAGCGGCCCTCGACCCCGTTGAGCGCGGCCGACCGCCCCGCCAGCGCCAGCGCTGCCTCCGACCGGTCGACGCCCAGCACGGCCGCCGCGCCTCCTGCCGCCGCCTGCACCGCGAAGCCGCCGGTGTAGCAGTAGAGATCCAGGACGCGGGCGCCGCCCGCCAGCCGCGCCACGCTCGCCCGGTTCTCGCGCTGGTCGAAGAACCAGCCGGTCTTCTGCCCCTCGCCCAGGTCGGCCAGGAAGCGCACCTCGTTCTCGACCAGCTCGAGCGGCTCCTCGCCGCCGCCCTTGGCCCAGCGGACGTAGCCCTCCAGCCCCTCCAGCGTCCGCGCCCCGCTGTCGTTGCGCAGCAGCACCGCCGCCGGCCGCAGCACCTCGTCGAGGGCCGCCTGCAGATCCGACAGCAGCCGATCCATCCCGGCCGTGTTCACCTGCACGACCAACCGGTCGCCGAAGCGGTCGATCACCAGGCCGGCGAGATCATCGGCCTCGGCATGCACAAGCCGGTAGAACGGCGCCTCGAACAGCCGGCCGCGCAGGGCCCGCGCCCGCTCCAGCCGCTCGGCGAGGAACCGCCGGTCGACCGCCGCCGCCGGATCGCGCGTCAGCAGCCGCGCCGCGATCAGCGAATGCGGATTGAACATGAAGGTGCCGAGCGGGCGCCCGTCATAGCTGCCGACCGTGACCAGGCTGCCTGGGGCCAGCGCCTTGGTCCGGTTGTCCATGATCACTTCGTTGGAGAACACCCAGGGATGGCCGGAGACCACGCGCCGATGCTCGCCGCCCTTGAGCGTCACGGTCGGCCGCGTCGTCGTTCCCGGCTTGTCGTTCATGGGCGGCGACCCTAGAGCCTTCAGTCGCCGACGGCCACCCCTTCGCGCCGGCTGTCGGCGCCGCCGACGAGCCCGTCGGGCGTGACGGCGATGATGGCCACCCCGCTCGTCATGTCCGTCAGCTTCACCTCGTGCCCCATGGTCTGCAGCTGCGGCGCCAGGGCTTCCAACGGCGAGCCCTTCTCCAGCTCGGTGGCGCCGTTGCGGTTGCCGAAGTTCGGGAGGTCGGCGGCGGCCTGCGGATCGAGGCCCCAGTCGAGCGTGGCGATCAGCGTCTTGGCCACGAACGGAATGATCGACGCCCCGCCCGGCGATCCCAGGACGAGCAGAAGCCGGCCGTCCTTATCGAACACCATCGTCGGTGCCATCGAGCTGCGCGGCCGCTTGCCGGGCTCGACCCGGTTGGCGACCGGCTGCCCGTCGCGCTCCGGCCTGAACGAGAAGTCGGTCAGCTCGTTGTTGAGGAGGAACCCGTCGACGAACAGCCGCGATCCAAACGGTCCCTCGATCGTGGTGGTGAAGCTGACGGCATTGCCCTCGCCGTCGACGATGCTGATCTGGCTGGTCGACACCGGCTCAACCTGCGGCAACGGTGCCGCCCAGCCGCTCTGCTCCTTCAGCGTCCCCGCCGTCGCCTTGCCGAGATCGCGGTCCCGCTGGATGAGCTGGGAGCGCTCGTGTAGATAGCTCTCGCCGAGCAACTGTGCGGTTGGCACAGGAATCTTGTCAGGATCCGCCACATAGCGATCCCGATCGGCGAAGGCCAGCCGGCCGGCCTCGGCGATCAGATGCACGGCCGGCGCGCTCTCGGGCGCCATCGCCTTGAGGTCGAACCGCTCGAGCAGGCGCAGCATCTGCAGCACCGCGATGCCGCCGGACGAAGGCGGCGGCATGCTGCAGATCCGCCACTGCCGATAGGGCGCGCACACGGGTTCGCGCACCTTGGCCTCGTAGCCCGCGAGGTCGGCCTGCGTCATTGGCGTCGGATGGATCGGCGACGCTGCCACGGCGGCAACGACGTCATCGGCGACGCGGCCGCGGTAGAAGGCGTCGGCACCGTCCTTCGCGAGCAGCCGCAGCGTCTCGGCCAGCGCCGGATTGCGCAGCAGCGTTCCCGCCGGCAACGCCGTTCCGTCGGCCTGATAGAAGTAGGCGGCCGCTTCCGGCAGGCGCTTCAGATGCTCGTCGTCGGCAAGCTCTTCGTGCAGCCGCGGCGATACCGCGAAGCCCTCGTCGGCGAGCTTGATCGCCGCCCCGAACAGCTGCGCCCAGGGCAGGTGCCCGTGCTCGCGATGCGCAAGCTCCAACTGCCGTACGGTGCCGGGCATGCCGACCGAGAGGCCGCCGACCACCGCCTCGTCGAACTCCATCGGCGTGCCGTCCGGATGGAGGAACATGCCGGGCGTCGCCGCCGCCGGCGCCGTCTCGCGCCCGTCGTAGGTGGTGAGCGACCGGCTCTTGCCGTCGAAGTAGAGCAGGAAGCCGCCGCCGCCGATGCCCGACGATTGCGGCTCCACCAGCGTCAACACCATCTGCACGGCGATGGCGGCATCGATGGCATTGCCGCCCTGGTGCAGGATGTCCAGCCCGGCCTGCGCTGCCAGCGGATTGGCCGCCACGACCATCTCGCGGGCGGCATGAACGGGCGGGCGCGTCTGGTCGGCCGCTGCTACAATCGTCACCGCGATGGCGCCCGCGGCCGCAGCCGCGCACAACGCCGCTTTCATCCCGATCATGGTCATGACACGCCGCTCCGGTCGTGGTTAACGCCGCTCCCAGTTTGCCATTGAAACGCTGTTGTGCACTGCACAATTGAGTCGTAAGCTCGATTTACCAGCCGGCAGCGAGAGGTGCGCCATGAGCACGGAGAAGCGGAGCCAGCGGATCACCGTGCCGCAGTTGCGGGCTCGCAAGGGCGGCGAGCCGATCGTCTGCCTCACCGCCTACACCACGCCGATGGCCCAGCGGCTCGATCCACTCGTGGACCTGCTGCTGGTCGGCGATTCCCTGGGCATGGTGGTCTATGGCTTCGAGACCACGCTGCCGGTCACGGTCGAGATGATGATCGCCCACGGCGCCGCTGTCCGGCGCGGCAGCCAGCGCGCCTGCCTGGTGGTGGACATGCCCTTCGGCAGCTATCAGGAGTCGCCCGCCGCCGCCTTTCGCGCCGCAGCACGGATCATGGCGGAGACCGGTTGCTCGGCCGTGAAGGTCGAGGGTGGCCGCGAGATGGCGGAGACAATCGCCTATCTGACGGGCCGCGGCGTTCCCGTCATGGGCCATGTGGGACTGATGCCGCAGGCTGTGCACAGCCTCGGCGGCTATCGCGCCCGCGGCCGCGATCAGGCGCAGGGCGACGACATCGTGCTGGATGCGGAGGCGGTGGCCGCTGCAGGCGCCTTCTCCATCGTCATCGAGGGCACGGTCGAGCCGGTGGCCCGGGCCATCACCCAGCGGGTGCCGATCCCCACGATCGGCATCGGCGCCTCGCCCGCCTGCGACGGCCAGGTGCTGGTCATCGACGACGTGATCGGCATGTTCAGCGACTTCACGCCCAAGTTCGTGCGCCGCTATGCCGAGGTCGGCGACCGCATCACCGAGGCCGTCAGCGCCTATGCGGCCGACGTCCGCGCCCGCCGCTTCCCCGGCCCGGAGAACTGCTTCGGCGCCGGCCCGACGGTCCTCGCCCGCGCGAAGTAGGCGCCACCACGGCAGGCCAGCCGCGATAAGATCGGCGGCGCATGAGTCGGCCCATCGTCACCAGTCGCAGCGTGAGCGACCTGCGCGCCCATGTCGCCGGGTGGCGCAAGGCCGGCGAGACCGTCGGTCTGGTGCCCACCATGGGCGCGCTGCATGAGGGCCACCTCGCTCTGGCGCGCTGCGCCCGCGCCGAGAACCGCCGCTGCATCGTCACCCTGTTCGTCAACCCGACACAGTTCGGCCCGAGCGAGGATCTCGCCGCCTATCCGCGCACCGAGGCAGCCGACCGCGAGAAGCTGGCTGCCCTCGACGTCGATCTCCTGTTCGCGCCGGCAGCCTCCGAGATGTACGCGCCCGACGCGGCCACCACGGTCACCGTCGCGCGCCTCACCGATCATCTGTGCGGACCGTTCCGCCCCGGGCACTTTGCCGGGGTCGCCACGATCGTCACCAAGCTGCTGCTGCAATCCCTGCCGGACGCCGCCTACTTCGGCGAGAAGGACTATCAGCAGCTCCAGGTCATCCGCCGGCTGGCGCGCGACCTCGACATCCCCGTGCGCATCGTCGGCGTGCCGACCGTGCGCGACGCCGACGGCCTCGCCCTGTCGTCGCGCAACGCCTACCTGTCGCTGAACGAGCGCGCGGCAGCGTTCGCCCTGCCGCGTACGCTCACCGCCATCGCCGAACGGTTGGCACGCTCGCCAAAGGACGTGCCCCGGCAGGTCGCGTGGGGTCGCGATCAACTCGGCGCCGCCGGCTTCACCAAGATCGACTATGTCGAGGTCTGCGATGCCGAGACACTGCAGCCGCTCGATCAGGTGAGCGGACCGGCGCGCGTGTTCGGCGCGGCCTGGATGGGCCGCACGAGGCTGATCGACAACGTTCCGATTCAGCCTTGAGTGAGCCGGGCGATCGGCTGGATGAACTGGGGCTCGATGTCCCAGGGGAAGAGAATCCAGGTATCCTGGCTCACTTCGGTGATGAACGTGTCGACGAGCGGCCGCCCAGCCGGCTTGGCGTAGACGGTGGCAAAATGCGCCTTGGGCAGCATGTCGCGTACGGCCTTGGCGGTCCGGCCGGTATCCACGAGGTCGTCGATGATGAGCCAGCCCGTGCCGTCGCCGGCGACGCCCTTGAGAATGCTGATCTGTCCCTGGTTGCGGTCGT
>DATIXH010000237.1:0-3242 GCA_035518775.1 Candidatus Acidiferrum sp. | reverse complement strand
CGTGCTGGTGCAGCAGCTGCAGCGCGAGCCCGAGCGGCTGAAGCTCGGCGGCGAGATCAAGACCATCACCATGATGTTCTGCGACGTGCGCGACTTCACCTCGATCTCCGAGCGGCTGCGCGACGATCCGCAGGCGCTCACCGCCCTGGTCAACCGCTTCCTCGACACCATGACCGAGGCCGTGCTGGCCGAGGGCGGCACCATCGACAAGTATGTTGGGGATTCCCTGATCGCCTTCTGGAACGCGCCGGTGAGCGTGGCCGACCACGCCGCCCGCGCCTGCCGCGCCGCTCTCGCCATGGCCAAGGCGCTGCAGCGCCTGAACGAGGAGCAGAAGGCGCAGGCCGCCGCCACCTCCGCCGGCGCCGCCGCCACGCCGCTGCTGCTGTCCATGGGTGTGGGCATCAACACCGGCGACTGCCTGGTCGGCAATCTCGGCTCCTCCCACCGCTTCAACTACTCGGCCCTCGGCGACGCCGTGAACCTCTCCTCCCGCATCGAGTCGCTGAGCAAGCATTACGGCATTCCCATCATCATCAGCGAATCGACGCGCAGCCTGGTGCCCGACTTCGCCGCCCTCGAGCTCGACGCGGTCGCCGTGGTCGGGAAGACCGAGGCGGTGAAGATCTACGGCGTGCTCGGCCCGCCGTCCGAGGCGCGCAGCGAGCCGTTCCGCCGCGTCGCCGCGGTCAATGCCGCCATCCTTGCCGCCTACCGCGCCCAGCGCTGGGACGAGGCCAAGCGCCTGCTCGAGGAGAACGCCGCCCTCGACCGCCGCCTCGCCAAGCTCCACCGCCGCTACCGCCGCCGCATCGCCCATTTCGAGCAGAACCCCCCGGGCGACGGCTGGGACGGCGTGTACCGGGCGGAGACGAAGTAGGGCGGCGCCTGTCGTCTCACGCCGTCGTCATGCAGCCGTCGAGATAGGCGGCGAGGTGGGCGCTGAGGTCGCGGGCGTCGGCCCCGGCGCCGTCGATGAGGGCGGACTTGCGGCGGCGCAGGAACTGCAATCCTATCACATAGAGTCCGGGCGAGGAGGGCACCACGCCGCCGTCGTGGCGGATGCGGCCCTTGCGATCGAGCACGGGCAGCTCGAGCCAGCTGTAGTCGGGCCGGAAGCCGGTCGCCCAGATCACCGTCTTGATCGCGCCATTGCGGAGATCGAGCAGGAGCGGCGGCGCCTCCGCGACCTTCGTCGGCGGCAAGCGATGTGGCGGCTCGACCTTGCCGTCGAGGCCGCTGGCCGTCGCCCAGGCGTCGATGGTGTCGAGCAGCCGCCCCATCTTCAGGTCCGACAGCTCGCACATGTTGCGCAGCGAGCCCGAGAATTGCGCCTTGCCGTCGCTGATGCCGGCGAGCTTGCCGACCATGGCGACACCGAGGGCGGTCAGCGCGTTGAGGTCGAGCGTCACGCGCTCGGGCGAGCCCGTCAGCTGCAGCGAGGGCACGCGCCGCGCCCGCTCGATGTCGTCGATAGTGTCGTACCGCTCGTCATGCACGCCAGCCGCATCCATCCACCACTGGATGTCCCGCCCGCGATAGACGCGCGGCGCGCGGATATGCTGCCCGACCGCAAGCGTCACCGGCCGGCCGGAGCGCTGGATCTCGGCCGCGATCTGTGTGCCGCTGGCGGAGGCGCCAACCACGAGCACGCCGCCCGGCGCCAGCTGCGCGGCGTTGCGGTACTGCATCGGCGTCAGCTGCGCGATCCCCGCCGGCAGCGCCGCCGCCAGCGCCGGTACGTCCGGGATGTTGCAGGCGCCGGTCGCCAGCACCAGGCTGCGACAGGACCAGTCGCCCTGGTCCGTCATCACGCGATAGCCGTCCTCCGCGCGTCGCACCGCCGTGACTATCGTGTGCGTCCGCACGGGCGCTGCGATCACCTCGGCATAGCGCGCGATGAAGGCGACGGTTTCCGGCACGGTGCGGAAGCCGTCGGGATCGTCGCCCTCATAGCCGAAGCCGGGCAGGCGGCTCTGCCAGTTCGGCGTGAGCAGCCGCAGAGAATCCCAGCGCTCGGTGCGCCAGGAGTTCGCGACCTCGCCGCGTTCGAGCACGACATGGTCGATCGCGCGCTCGGTCAGGCAGCGGCTCATGGCGAGGCCCGCATGCCCGGCGCCGATGACGACGGTCGCTACCCTCCGAACGGCCGGACTCCCGCGGCTGCTGGCGCGGCGACGCCCGCCCTATTTCACCTCGACCTTGACGTTCGTCGGGTTGGTGATGATGTCGTACACTGCCGAGCGCTTCTGCGACTGCGCGACCAGGGCCTTGATCTCGTCCTTGGTCGCGTCGGCATCGATGTCGTAGGTGACCTTGATGCCGCTGAAGCCGTTGCGCACGTCGCTGTCGATGCCGAGGATGCCCTGCAGGTCCATCGCCCCCTCGATGGTGGCGGAGACCTTGCGCAGCTGGATGCCGCGATGCTGGGCCACGGCGGCGACGCCGGCCGTGAGGCAGCTGCCGAGCGCCACCAGCACGAATTCCACCGGCGTGGCCCCCAGGTCCTCCGACGCGAACACCTCCGGGTGGTCGGCGTCGAAGCTGAAGGTGCTCTTGTGCGCCTGGTCGGCGCCGAGCCCGAAGAAGCTCTTCACGGTCGAGTGGCTGTGGGTCCCGTTCTTCCAGGTGCAGACCGCCTGCCATTTGAACTGGGCGGCCGCCGGCGCATCGGTGAGCGCCTTGCGCGCCTCGAGCAGGGCCTGGACATTCACGCCATTGTTGACTTGTGCAGCGGATACCGACATCGGCTTCTCTCCTTTGTTCGTTGATTTTCGCGCACGCGCCCTCCGGGCCGGCAGACCCGCGCGTGCGCCGCTCACCCCTGCAGGCAGCAGAGTATCGTCCGCGGTTTTGCGGATCAACGCCGTTGCAGAGGCTGCGCGAAAAATAGGCGGTCGCTTTTCCTCCCTCACTCCCTTCGTACAACCCGGGCACCCCCGGAAGCTCGCCATCCGCTCTTCCCGGCGCCTGATGACAGACGGGTGATTTGCGCACTATGCTCTGTCCCGGGGGCATCTTACGAAAGTCGAGGGGCCGAACGCCCGCTCCAGGCGGGCAACCCCGGCGGCAAGAACCGGGGCTCGCAACGCAAAAATCCATACAGACTCGGGAGCTAACGCCATGCAGAGACACCTCATCCGATTCCTTGCCTTCGCGGCCGTCGCGGCCGCCACGCTCGGCCTTGCCGGCGCCGGCTGGGCCGCCGACGTCAAGAGCGAGACCATCGACGCCATCAAGAA
>DATIXH010000236.1:0-13701 GCA_035518775.1 Candidatus Acidiferrum sp. | reverse complement strand
TCGATCGCCTTCGGGGTCGTGCCCCAATCCTCATGCAGCTTGAGGCCGCAGGCGCCGGCGACGATCTGCTCTACAAGTCCGTCGGGCTGCGAGGCATTGCCCTTGCCGAGCAGGCCGAAATTCATCGGGAAGGCCTCGAGCGCCTGCAGCATGCGGCCGATATGCCAAGGGCCGGGGGTGCAGGTGGTGGCGGCCGTGCCGGCGGCGGGCCCGGTGCCGCCGCCGATCATGGTGGTGACGCCGGAATTGAGCGCCTCCTCGATCTGCTGCGGGGCGATCATGTGGATGTGGCTGTCGATGCCGCCGGCCGTGACGATCTTGCCCTCGGCGGCGATCACCTCGGTGCCCGGGCCGACGACGATGTCGACGCCGGGCTGCACGTCCGGGTTGCCGGCCTTGCCGATGGCGGCGATACGGCCGTCCCTCAGGCCGATGTCGGCCTTCACGATGCCCCAGTGATCGATGATGAGGGCGTTGGTGATCACGGTGTCGACGGATCCTTCGGCGCGGGCGCGCTGGCTCTGGCCCATGCCGTCGCGGATGACCTTGCCGCCGCCGAACTTGACTTCCTCGCCGTAGATCGTGTGGTCGCGCTCGACCTCGATGAACAGCTCGGTGTCGGCGAGGCGGACGCGATCACCGACCGTGGGGCCGAACATGGCGGCATAGGCGCTGCGCCCGAGTCGCTGCGGCATGGCTCAGCCTCCCAACGGGCCGCCGATGCGGCCCTGGAAACCCTGCACGATGCGGGCACCGCCATAGGCGACGAGGCGCACGCTACGGCTCTCGCCCGGTTCGAAGCGCACGGCCGTGCCGGCAGGAATGTCCAGCCGGAAGCCGCGTGCCTTCTCGCGGTCGAATCGCAGGGCCGGGTTGGTTTCGTAGAAGTGGTAGTGGCTGCCGACCTGGATCGGGCGGTCACCGCTATTGACGACGGTGAGCTCGATCGTCGGGCGGCCGGCGTTCAGCTCGATGTCGCCGGCCGCGCATAGGATTTCACCGGGGATCATGGGATCACCGCACCGGGTCGTGCACAGTGACCAGCTTGGTGCCGTCGGGGAAGGTGGCCTCGACCTGGACCTCGCGGATCATCTCTGGCACGCCCTCCATGACCTGGTCGCGGCGCAGGACGCCGGCGCCGTCGCGCATCAGCTCGGCGACGCTGCGGCCGTCGCGTGCGCCTTCGAGGACGAAGTCAGAGATTAACGCGACCGCCTCCGGGTGGTTAAGTTTCACGCCGCGATCGAGCCGCCGACGGGCCACGACGGCGGCCATGGCGATCAGCAGTTTGTCCTTTTCCCGTGCCGTTAGGTGCATGAGATCCCCTCCGTCGGGCTGCCCGCCGCGGCGTCCGTAAACTCCTCCCGCGGCAACCATACCAAAAGGCGGGACGGAGAAAAGCCAGCGCTGTCATGGGCCTGGCCGGCGCGCCCGGCCGGCGCGGCAAGAGAAAAAGACGCTGTTAACTATAGCTCTTTGCACATTTTTAAGACCTCGGCCACTATTCTCGATTTCAATAAAGTTTTCGATAACTACTTCGTGTAGTCGAAGCACAGTACTAAGAAGTTCGGTTAACGCGGCGGTCGAAATCGGGCGGAGTGCGGCAAATCTCATGAACCTCCTCGCAGCCATCATCGATGCGACGATCGACCAGGAAGCCGGCCGGCTCCCCGCCGAGGCCAAGGCCGATCGGACGATCCGCCTCGACCTTCACCCGGCGCTCTCCGTGCTCGGCTACTATGACGGCGTCTACCTCGTGATCAGCGAACTGCCCTTCGGCGCCCGCCTCTCGGCGGGGCGGAGCAACAACAACGGCACCTGGTCGTTGCTGCCGGACGAGCTGGAAGGCCTCACGATCACTCTGCCGGAAGACGGCAAGGACGAGTTCCTGCTGACCGTCAGCATCGCCACGCCCGATCCCGACGGCTACGACTTCGCCTCAATGACGGCCCAGTTCCACGTGCATGTGGCCGGCGGCACCAGTACCGTGCCCTTCAACTCGCTGAAGCGGATCGAGCAGCAACAGCAGCCGAAGGAATGGCCCGACATGGTACACCGGGCGGTGCAGTTGAGCCGCACGCGGCTGCAGACCATCCTGGGCGAGGAATCCGGCTGTGTGCGCAGCGAGCTGACGCCGGCTCAGCCCGTTCTCGACCCATCGGCGGCGCTGCCCCCCGACGAGGATGCAGCCGCCTGGCAGGCGCGCCAGCTGGCGGCCGAGCGCGCGGAGTGGCAGGCCGAGGAGGAGGCGCGCTTCGCGCGGGCGCGCGAGCAGTGGTGGGCCGATGCCCAGGAGCTCTGGACCGCCCGCGCCGCCGAGCTTGCCGACCGCCATGCGTGCGAGCTGCGGGCGGCGGAGGATCGTTTGCTGGCGCGCGAACAGGAGCGCGCGGCCGTCACCGAGGCGCTCTGGAGCGCACGGCTGGCAGCCAGCGAAATCCAGTGGCAGTCCGAGGAGTCCGAGCGCTTTGCGCGCGCGTTTGCGCACCAGCGGACGAAGCAGGGCCTGGAGCGCTGGCGGCGGGCGGCCTGCTGGGTAGCGCTCGCCATCGCGATCGGCTCGATGCTGGTGGCCTAAGGGCGACGATCGTCAGAGGCCCTGCCGCGCCAGGTCGGCGAGCAGATCCGGCCACAGCTTCTCCCAACAACAGCGGTGATCGTAGTCCGGAATGACCGTCAGCGGCACGCCGGGATTCAAGCCCTTGCGCGTCACCTCCGGCGGCACGATCTCGTCACGGCCCCCGGCGTAGTGACGCTGGAGCACGCTGGCGGGTAGCGCCGGCTGACGCGCCGGGTTCAGCGAGCCGACGAACGGCCGCGCGCCCCGCGACAGAGCCCAGGCGTCGATGTCGAGATTGGCGGCAACCGTGACCACGGCCGCCGTCTCCGGCACGCGTCCTGCGAGCAGCACGGCAAGCGTACCTCCACCACTGTGACCGAACAGCACAATGTGCCGGTAAGACCCTTGGGTCAGGCTCTCATGCAGCGCAGCGGCCATGCTCGCCACCACGGCCCCGGAGTAGCGTTCGTCCAACCAGAGCTCCGGGCGGCAGCCCGGGTCCTCAGCAAGGCCGTAATAGCAGGGGCGGCCGAGCAGCATGGCCGGGCCAGGATCGAGATCGAGCAGGCGGAGTGTAAGCGGGCTGCGCGAGGTCGGATCGGCGGCCGGATAGCCGCCGATATTGGGCGTGCCGTCGTCATCGATATAGACGTGCAAGATCGCGCCGGAGCGCTGGCGATCCTTCCAGAAGAGCACGTGGCGAAAGCCAGTGCCGGTGACCACCTGCTGTTCGAACCCCATGGTCCCGGCCGTCTGAGCGAAGCGTTCGGACGGCGTGGTGCAGGCGCCCAGCAGGACGGCAGCAAGGAACGCCAGGGCGACCGCCGCCTTGGCCCATACGCAAACGGGATGGACGGCCACCGGCCGACCAAGGCGACTGCTGCCCATTGTCAGGATGCCCAGGCTTAACCTTGTTTACTTATCGATGTTTAGGGGATCTTGGCTAGATTCGCGCAGTGGGACACTCCGATCCGGCGCGGCTGCATCCGGGCGCAGGATCGGCGGGTATCTTGCGGTGAGGAGAGCCTGTCATGAAGCTTCCGGCAACGCCGATCGCGCTCGCCGCCTTCGTTCTGGGCATGACCATCGTGCCTGCCGCCGCCGCCGACCGCGATGTCCACGCCGCCAGCCCTGCTCCTCAGGTCGCGCAACAGTCTGCTCCCGCTCCCGCCGATGTGGCCGACGCGGGCGCCCCGAACTGCCTGCTCCCCGGTCATATCCGCCGCTTCGGCAGCTTCGTGATGGTCACGCCGCGGCGCGCCGTGACGCTCGCGGGCGCCGATTGCGTCGCCCGCGGCGGCGAGCCGATCGCCAGCACCGCCGCCGCCGACTGACGCCTCAGCGCTTCACGAAGAAGAAGTCGCCGGCCTCGTGGCCGGCCGACTTGATCGGCGCGTACTCCGGCACCTGATCGACGTTGAACGACCCGGCGGCATAGGCGACGCTGGTCGCGATCTCCTGGTGCAGGCGCTGGCCCTCGATCACCCCATCGTTCTTGGCGAGCGCATCGAGGAGCGCCTTGGCGAAGATCGAATGATTGCCGGCGCCGGCATCGAGCACCGGCGCGACACCGCCAGAGGTAAGGGCCGTGCGCGACCGCTTGTCGACCATGACCTTGACCCAGTTGGCCCAGGCCTCCGGCGACTTGCCGGCCTCGAGCCTGGTGAGGGCCGAGCGCGTCAGCGTGCCTGAATAGCAGGAGTCCGCGACGATCAGGACATGGCGGGCGCTCATCTGATTGAGGATGTCCGTCACCTGATAGGTCGGGATCCAGTTGGCTGAGCTGTTCGGCTCGGCGTCGATCGGCAGCCAATTCCCGCGCTGGTTGACCTTATCCAGCTCGCCGTGGCCGGCGTAGTAGATCAGCAGATTGTCGTGCTCCGTCAGCTTCTCGCGCATCTGGTTGAGCGCCTCCAGGATGTCGTAGCGGTTGGCATCCTTGAGCAGCGTGACCTCGAACCCGTACTTGTCCTTCAGCACGCCGGCGATGGCTTCGGCATCGGCGATCGGCGTCGTGAGCTTCGGCAGCTTGCCGTAGTTGTTGTTGCCGATCACGAGCGCATAGTACTTGCCGAAATCGAGGTTCAGCGCCGGCAGAGCGGGCTCGTCGCTCGCGGGCGCGCCGCCGGCGACGCCACCCGTGCTGCGCGTGGTCTGCGGCTGCAGCATGAACTCGAAGGTGGCGCGCTTCCCGAGCTGATCGACCGCGACGACGGCGACCTTCGTGCCATCGGCCGCGATGGGAACCTGCGTGCGGAACATGCCCTTCTTGTCGACATCGACCGCCTGATCGTTGACGGTCAGCGACAACACGCCGCCGGCGGCGGTGACGCGGCCGACGATCGGCCGCTTTTGGGTGTCGGGCTGGGTCTCCGCCACAGCGAGGCCGCGCATGACCTTGACGTCGGGATCGAGGATCTCGATCACCGGTCCCTGCACCGAGCTGTCCGCGAGCTTCTGCTGCTGCTGCGCGGCCTGGTCCTTCAGGCGCGCCACCTCGGCGTCGAGCTTGGCCACCTCGGCCTTCTTCTTATCGAGCTCGGATTTCTGGTCGTCGAGCTGGTTCTGGCGATCGGTCAGGGCCTGCTGCTGCGCCTTCAGCTCGTCGGCCAGCTTCTTCAGCTCGTCCGCCTTGGACTGATCGGCCTGCGCCTTCTTCTTCTCGAGATCGGCCTGCTCGGCCGCCAGCTTCTTGCGCTGGGCCTCAAGGTCGGCCTGCTGCTGGTTGATCTGGGTGTCGGCGACGACGACCTTCTGACGCTCGTCGTCAGCCTTGCTCTGCTTCTGCTGGAGCTGACCCTGCAGGGTCTGGATCTGCTGCTGCAGCTTCTTCACCTGCGAGCTCTGCGAGGCCAGCTTCTTCTTCAGCGCCTCGTTCTCCTTCTTGAGCTTCTCGGTCTCGGCGTTCGATTCCGGCGTGTTCTGCTGTTGTGGCGCCACCACCGGCGCCTGGGTCTGCAACGCCAAGTCCTGCACGCCCGAGGCCTTGCGGTACCAGTTGAGAGCCTGCTGCGGATCCTTCGGCACGCCCTTGCCCTGCTCGTAGAGGCTGCCGAGGTCGATCTGGGCGGGCGCGTAGCCCTGCGCGGCCGCCTTCTGATACCACTGCGCGGCGCTCGCGAAATCGCCCTGCTTTTCATAGATCTCGCCGACATAGGTCTGCGCCTTCGGATCACCGCCATTGGCCGGCTCCATCCAGACCTGGAGGGACGTGCCGTAGTCGGCGCGGTCGTAGGCCGTGTATTCGCCGCCGCGGATGGCGCAGTCGCTGGCGGAGGTGCGGACGGCCTGGCGCTGGCCGACGAAGGTCACCTGCGTCCCCAGCTGCTTGATCTTGCCCGGCAGCAGGCAGTCGACGATGAGGAACTGGTCGGCGTTCTGGACCGCCGCCCAGGCCGAATAATGGCGGCCATCGGGAGGCATCGGCGCGGTCACAGCCAACGCCAGGATGAGCGACGACACCGTCACCGCCGCGACCATCTTCATGCCGCGGCGCGCAAGACCCGTTAACCCATTTACCATCGTGACACCTGCCAGGGGATGCCGCTCCAAAGCGGATACGACAAATACCATTCTAACACAGTTCGGGCCGCGACCAGACAACCCTCGCGCAGTCCAATCTCTAGCGAGCCGCCCAGGGGAGCGTAGCATCGGGCACGTCCGACGGTCTGTGTCGGCCGTCACATTCGGCGGACCCGCCCTCAAACCGCCGCAAGCGGCGGATCATTGTGTTACGAAGGTCAGCGCGGAGGTACTCACAAGCAGCTTGTCCGCCCCGGCGCGCTGCGCGACCGCTGCCAAGGCTGCACGCAGGTCCGCGAGATAGGCGTTAACATCGTCCTCCTCCTGCGGGCGCGGCTTCGCGAACAAGGGCTGCGGACTCATGATAGTGAGGACCATGTTGGCGCCGAGAGGCGGGTTGAACCGGTAGATCTCCTTCTCCTTCGGCAGCGAGCCGATGACCACCCGATCGCCCGCCTTCACGTAGTTGTTCGGGTCGCGCAAGGGGCTCGGCAGCAGATGGAGCGCATAGCGCTGCTTGGGGTCTGGGTTGGCAGCGTCTATGTAGTCGACATAGAGGTAGCCGCTTCGTTGCGCGATGACCGTGAGCTTGAGCGGATCCCTGCCCTCGTGGTACGGGCCGCCCGGATCGATCCGTGGGGCAGCCGCTCCGCCGATCTCGATGGCAGCACCCTTGTGCACGGCGTCTAGCACACCGCACAGGGGCCACGTCTGTACTTCTATGGCGTTGTCCACGTGCCCGACCTGCGGCAGCGCGGCCAAGGCCGCCAGCGCCTTGGCGCGGTCTGCCTCGCTGCCCACGTAGCCCGAGGCCGCGATGTCGCCCTGCTCCGACACCTGGACGACGACGCCGGCGCATTGCAGGCCCCCGACGGCGCTCTGCGCCTGGCTGCGCAGCTTCGGCACATCGGGCGCCTGCGGCAGCAGGGCGGTCTGCGTGCCGCCGGCGCCACCGGTCGTGGCGGCCGTATTCGCTGGCACGTCGATGGTTTGAGTCGCCACTGTCGAGGAGGTCGCGGTCGTGTCCGGCGACGTCGTCGCTGCTTGTCCGGTTGTCGCTGCTGCCGGTGACGACTGCTGATCGCTGGCGACTGGCGTCACGCCCGAGGCTGACCCGCTCGACGCTTGCTGTTGGGCGGGTGCGGTGCTGCTCGACGTTCCCGACGTCGTTTGGTCGGGTGCGGTCGTCGCGACCGATGAGGAACCGCTGGTCTGTTGCGATTGCACGACTGTGCTCTCGCCGGTCGCCGTGGTCGGTCCACTTTGGATTGTGGCGGCCGAGTCGTTGCCGCTCGTTGCAGTCGTCGTCGAACTCGACCCGGCGGTTTGCGTGCTGTCGGCCGGCGTCGTGTCACCGGATGACGTCGTGCCGGTCGCTACCTGCTGCTGGGTCGCCGTCGATCCTGCGCCGCTGGCTTGCGTCGAAGCACCGGCGGCGAGGGTCTGCGTCGAACCGGCGGCCGTACTGCTTGTCGAGGGCTGACCGGTGGTCGACGCGAACTCTGTAGCGCCGGTGTTGGATGCCGCGCCGCCACCGTTCTGCTGCGTGCCGTTGCCGGTCGTCTGCGGAACCGTGGTCATCGTCTCGTCGCTGCGGCCGTGGCCCTGCCAATACCAGTAGCCGAGGCCGCCGCCGGCCACGAGCACGACCGCGAGCGCCCCAACGACCGCAGCAACGCGCCCGCCTCCCTGCTTCGCTCCCGCCGACCGGCGCGGCGTCTCGGACTGCGTGGAGCGGCGCCCGGTGCCTCGGTCCACTGCGCGGAC
Organism: Candidatus Acidiferrum sp.; assembly: GCA_035518775.1. GTDB lineage: Bacteria > Pseudomonadota > Alphaproteobacteria > Dongiales > Dongiaceae > JBGPEQ01. The sequence goes on along the minus strand of DATIXH010000236.1, from coordinate 5,852 downwards.
CAGTTCGCGCATCGATTGCGGGCGCTGGGCCGGATCGGGCTGCAGCATGGCGGCGAGGTCTGCCCGCACACCTTCCGGCACGCGGCCCAGGTCCGGCACCGTACGGCGCGCCTCGATGACCGTGATCGGCGACAGGCCCATGTCGAGCGGCTCACCCTGCGCCGCGGCGGCCAGCACCAACCCCAGGCTGTATATATCGGAGCGGGCATCGACCTGACCGCCGAACATGCCGAGTTGCTCGGGCGAGACATAGGAGAACTTTCCGGCGAAATCGTCGCCGACGATGGTCTTCTGCTCGGGATCGGCCATCTTGGAGATGCCGAAGTCGATGATCTTCGCCTTCCCGACATCGCCGCCAGGCAGGATGACGTTGTCCGGCGAGATGTCGCGGTGGATCACGCCCTTCTCGTGAGCAACGGCGAGGCCATCCGCCAGCCGATCGCGCAGCTGCCGCACCTGCTCAGCATCGAACGGATGCTCGCGCATCAGCTTCGAGAGCGACGGTCCGTCGACGAACTCCATGACCAGATAGAGGCGACCATTCTCGTCCCGGGAGACGCCGTCATAGGCGACGACGGCATCGTGGCGGATCGTCCGGAGGACCGATGCTTCGCGCCGGAACAGATCGACGATACGCTGGTTGTTGGCGAGTTCCGGCAGGATGATCTTGAGGGCGTGTTCCGTATTCAGCTCGATGTGGCGGGCGCGATAGACCTCGCCCATGCCGCCGCGCGCCAGCAAGGCCTCGATGCGGTAGGTATGGCCAATCAGGCTGCCGGGCGGAAAGGTCGTATGCGACGGCGCGCCGCCCGTCGACGGCGGAGAGCCGACACCGGTGAACCGCGTCTCATCGGAAGCGCCCGGGCGGGCGGTGAACCGCGTGCTGTCGTCGCTCGTCCCGCGTTCGTCACTCATCTGCACGATCCGTGTGCGGCGGTCGGCAATGCGCCATCAATGACCGCGGCACGCGCGATTAGAGTGCTTCCGGTCGGCTAATGCAAGGATCGGCGCACGCGGCGCGACGAGGCGCCATCAGCGCTCTTTGAGGTTCAGAACGCTATAGCTGCTCATGAGGCTGTTCTCGTAGCCGTCGGCGGCCAGGCGCTTCAGCTGCTGGCGTAGCTCGGAGAGGTAGTTCCTGGCCTGCTCCCCTTCCTCGCCATCCTGGCGCTTCTGGCTGAAAAGCGGGACCGGCGTCCAGATGGCGACAATTAGATTCGTACCCACCGGCTTGGTCATCGTATAGACCTCTCCACGCACTGATCCGATCTCTATCCGGCTGCCGGGATGGACGGCATTGTCCGGTCGGAACTGGCTCGGTACCAGATGTTGGACGAGATCGGCGGCTCCATCGACGTAGTCGACATAGAGATAGCCGTCATCGGGGAACCGCGAGGTGATGGTGGGTTTCAGCAGATCGTTGACGAAGTACGTCCCGATCGCCCCGCCAGGATCAATGTGCGGAGAGCCCGGGTCGCTCTCCCGCAGCGACGTCTGGTCGTGGAGTACGCCCAGCATCTCGCAGAGCGGCCAATCCATGACGGCCAGCTGGTCGTTGACGCGGCCGACGTTCGGCAGGCTTTGCATGCGCACCGCAATCTGCTGTTTGTCAGCATCGGTACCGACGAAGCCGGTGACATCGATGTCGCCGGTTTGCGAGACGCGCGCCGACAGCTGGCCGGCGCACTGGTAACCCTGCAGCGTCGCCTCCGCGCCCTGCTTCAATAGCGCCAATTTGTCGACCGGAGGCTGGGGCTGGGGCTGCGGTTGAGGCTGCGGCTGCGGCTGTGGCTGTGGCAAAGGCGGGGTCGGCGTCGGCGCCAGCAGAAGATAGCCGATGACCGCAGCCACCAAGACAGCCACTCCGCCGCCAGCCGGTACGATCCAGCGGTTCCGGGCCGACCGCTTTGGCCCTTGCGCCGCGGTCCGCGCCGTACTGCGCTCCGTCCGTCGCGTGCTCCCGGTGCGTCGTTCTGCTCGCGCTGGCTCGCGGATCAATTCGCGCATCGATTGCGGGCGATCGGCGGGGTCGGGCTGCAGCAGGGCGCTCAGTTCACCGCGTAGCTCCGCGGGAATGCGATCCAGCTTCGGGACGGCGCGCCGCGCCTCGACGACCGTGATCGGCGAAGATCCCATGTCGAGGGCCTCGCCGCCGGCTGCCGCGGCTAGGACCAGCCCGAGGCTGTAGATATCCGAGCGGGGATCGACCTTGCCGCCGTAGAGGCCGACTTGTTCCGGCGAGACGTATGAGTATTTTCCCGCGAAGTCGTCGCCGACGATGGTCTTCTGCTCGGGATCCGCCATCTTGGAGATGCCGAAGTCGATGATCTTGGCCTTGCTCAGCTCGCCGCCCGGCAGGATCACGTTGTCGGGCGAGAGGTCGCGGTGGATCACCCCCTTCTCGTGGGCAGCGGCGAGGCCGCCGGCCAGGCGGTCGCGCAGCTCGCGCACCTGCGCCGGCCGCAGCGCACCCTGTTTGATGACCTTCGACAGCGACGGCCCGTCGACGAACTCCATCACCAGGTAGAGCCGGCCGTTCTCGTCGCGGAAGACTCCGTCGTAGCTGACGATCGCGTCATGCCGGATGGTGCGGAGCACCGACGCCTCGCGCCGGAAGAGGTCGACGATGCGGGTGTTGCCGGCCAGCTCCGGTAGGATGATCTTGATCGCATGCTCGGTGTTTATCTCGGCGTGGCGGGCGCGGTAGACCTCGCCCATGCCGCCGCGCGCCAGCAGGGCCTCGATCCGGTAGGTGTGTCCGAGCAGCTGGCCTGGCGCGATGGTCGAGGCCTGGCCGGGAGGGGTCGTGGTGCGGGGGCGGGTGGTTTTCGCGCCGGGGCCGAGCGTCAGATCGTCATTGGGACGCTGCCGGTCGGCCATCGCGGCCTAACCGTCGGCGGCGCGGCATTGCACCGCGACCACCGTGACGTTGTCGCTGGCGCCGTGCGCGATGGCGCTCTCGATCAGGGCATAGGGCGCATCGAACAGGGATTCGCGCATGAGGATGGCGCGGATCTCGTCTTCCTCGACCTCCTTCGTCAGCCCATCGCTGCACAGCAGGAACAAATCGCCGTTCCGCAGCCGATCGTGACAGGTCTCGAGCTCCAGCTCGTCCATGGCGCCGACCGCGCGGGTCACGACGTTGCTGTAGGGATGGTTGCGCGCCTCCTGCGGCGACAGCAGCCTGGAATCGATCATCTCCTGCACATGGCTGTGATCTCTGCTGATCTGCTGCAGCGTCTCGGCGCGCAGGCGGTAGAGCCGGCTGTCGCCGGCCCAGACGCAGGCGTAGTGCTGACCGTAGGCGAGCAGGGTGACGACCGTGCTGGCGATGATGCGGCCAGGGCCGCGGCCGGCGGCCTCGTGCCGCAGATCCGCATTGGCCGACTGCAGCGCCGCCTTGACGCTGGACAGGAAGGCGGGGGCGCTCTGGGGCTGCGGAATCTGATCGAGGGCGGCGACGGTCAGCTGGCTGGCGTGGTCGCCGGCGTCGTGCCCGCCCATGCCATCGGCGACGGCCCACAACCCGAGGTCGGCGCGGTCGAGGTAGGAATCCTCGTTCAGCTTGCGGACGCAGCCCACATGAGTGGCAGCCCCGGAAACCAGGTGGAACTGCGGGACCGCGGCGGAGGCCAGCTCGCTCACGAGGCCGCCGCGACTTCAGGAAGCGCGCCGGACGGGCCGCCATCCCAGCCCCAGGCGCTCCAGCGGCCATCAAGGAAGGCCGCGAAGCCTTCGGGCGAGGGCAGGCCCTTGCAGGCTATGAACGTGGCCCCGCTGTCCTCGGACCCCGCCGTCCACCACAGGCTGCAGCGGGGGCAGGCCGCCCCGATCAAGCGTGCTGCCAACCCGCGATAGGCCTGCTCGACTGCGTCCGCCGACGGAATGGCGACCCGCAGGCCGGCCTCGCCCTCCACGACGCTGGTGGCCGCAGCCGCTCCGGGCTCGCTGGCGACGGCGCCGAGGGCGGCGACCTGGGCATCGAAGCCCTCGAAATCGAAGGCGTCCGCAAGCGCGGACCGCACGAGATCCTCGGCCTTGCCGAACCAGGCGGCCGCGCCGACCGGCACGCTCAGCAGGTCGACGCCGTTGGCCAGCAGGGCCACGATCGTCAGCGGGAAGTAGCGGCCGACGCGGTCGACGCTCGGCATCACGACACCGGCCGCGGCGGTCTCGCCGCACAGGCCGGCGGACAATGCGAACCGCCAAATCGGGCTGGTGAGATAGGCGTCGAGCCATGCCTCGCCCATACGGGCTTTGCTGCCCCCGATGACGTCCTGCAGCCAGCCGTCCCACGGATCCAGGAAGCCGCGCGGCAGGCGCCGGGTGATGAAGTCGCCCTTGGCCGGCAGCTTGCCGTGATATCCGGGGGCCGCCTCGGCGGTGTTGGCCATCAGATCTTTCCCGGGCAGCGGAACTTGTGCAGCTCGTTCAGGCTGAAGGGATTGAAGGCGCTGCCGGGGCGAACCTGGAAGGTTGCGGTATGTCCACCGACGGAGAATGTGATCATGAACGTGTCGGCTCCGGGCGCGATCTGACCTTCATCGAACAGGCGGAACAGCGCCCAGGGCCCCGGTTTGTTGATGGAAGCATCGGGCGCGCCGGGTTGCTGAAACGAGATCCGCGCCCCGCTCGGTCCGGGACCCGGCCACTGCATCTGGACCGGCACCTGCGGACCGTGGTTGTAGGTGACGGACTGCCCGCCGAATTCCAGCAGCACCTGGGTCGCCGCGTTGTCGAGGCTGATCGGCGTGATCTCGAAGCGCGCCGACGGCGTGTTTCCGGCAGCAAACATGGAATCGCGGAACAGGCGGGCGATCCGGAATTGCTCGAGCGCGCCGGGGGAAATCGAGAGGCCGCCCTGCGCCTTCCAGGATCGGCCGGACATATCGACGTACTGCGCCAGGTTGGCGTTGAAGAACCCATCCATCACGCCGCCGGCTGAAAAGAGGCGCCCAAAGTCGTCCAGCGTCACGTCGGCGCTGCTGTCGGCAACCATCGGATAGCGACTTCCGATCATCCGGCTGCAAAGCGGGACGACGGCGGCCTGGTACGCTTCGTTCAGATTGCCGCTCACGGCGCGCTTGTCCTGGTTCTCGACCGTATCGGCCACGCCCGTAACCTGGGTGGCGATCGACGCCGGCGCCCGGCCGGCGGCGGCCCGCAGTTGCTGGAGCGCCGACTGCAGCGCCGTGTCGGGACCCGAGCCCGGCACGAACTGATTCAACGCATTGTTGAGGGCCAGGAAGACGGCATTCATCGCCTTGATCATTTCATCGATCGGAGCCGGACTTCCGTTGACGTAGTCGTGCAGGAACTTGAAGCTGTCTTCGACGTTCTGTTCGGGCGGCACTTCGGGCGTTCCGCCACTGCTTCCGCCGCCGCTGTTGCCGAGATTTTTCCGCATCCTCTCCATCATCTGGCCGAGCCGGCCCGCGGAGTTCAGGGCCATCGAGAGTTGCTGCTGACCTTCGGTCTTGGCCGCCTGTGCTATCTGCGACTCCGTGGCCCCGCCCGCGGGCTGCGGCGGCGCGGTCAATGTCGTCTGGCGGGTGATTTCCAGCAGCAGGCTCTTGAGCGGCGAGGTCGGCCCGGACAGGATGTTGAAGAGGGCCGCGGCCTCCGGCTTGCTCTTCGGCGTGGCCAGCCCGATCTTTCCGAGCAGCTCCGTCCATTGCGCCTTGTAGTCGTTCACATAGATCGAGACCACATCGCGCGTGACGCTGGCGATGGTCGCGTCGTTGTTGGCGATCTGCGATTGCGGCCCCAAGATCCAGCCGTCGGCGGCGATCTCCCGCGCGATGCCTTCGACCGCCGGCACGAACGCGTTGTTGAAGCCCTCGTAGGTGTAC
>DATIXH010000235.1:0-3489 GCA_035518775.1 Candidatus Acidiferrum sp. | reverse complement strand
AGCGGCGGCCGGTTCGGCCCGAAGGCGCCGACCCCGGCGGCGATCACCACCGCCTTGCAGGCGATGCGCGTGCCCGCCGTCGTGGCCACCTCCCAGCCGCCCGCGGCCGGCGTCAGGCTCTCCACCTGCTGCCCCAGGTGGTAGGTCGGGTGGAAGGGCGCCACCTGCTCCTCGAGCTTGCGGATGAGGTCGGCCGCGTCGATGCGCGGATAGGCCGGGATGTCGAAGATCGGCTTCTCCGGATAGAGCGCCGCGCACTGCCCGCCCGTCGTGTCGAGCGCGTCGACCACATGGCAGCGCATCTTCAGCATCCCGCACTCGAACACGGCAAAGAGGCCGACCGGCCCGGCCCCGATGATCACCACGTCGGTCGTATGAGTCGCTGAGGTCATGCGGGCAAATGTGGATCAATTCCAATCTGGGCGGTGGCTAAGATGATGGCTTCCGGTGGACCACGCAAGGCCGTCCGGCTACAACCCTCCGGCATGGAGGCGGCGGCCGGCAGGCAGGTGGAGCGGGTGGCAAGCTTGGCGGACGAAGCGGCGACGGTGGCGCTGGCGCAGCGCCTCGCGGCGGTCGCTAGGGCAGGGGATGTGATCGCCCTGGCGGGCGACCTCGGCGTCGGCAAGACCCGTTTCGCCCGCGCCTTTGTCGATGCCCTCACCGGCGAGCGCGAGGACGTGCCGAGCCCCACCTTTACCTTGGTGCAGACCTACGAGTCAGCTGCCGGCCCGATCTGGCACTTCGACCTCTATCGCCTGAAAAACGCCGACGAGGCCTACGAGCTCGGCCTCGAGGAGGCCCTGTGCGAGGGCATCAGCCTGATCGAATGGCCCGACCGCGCGGCGATCCTGCTGCCGGACCAGCGCCTCGACCTGCATTTGTCTTTCGCGGACTCGCCGAACGCCCGCGCCGCCCGCCTCGTCGGCCGCGGCAACTGGGCCGACCGCCTCGCCGGGCTGCTTCCCGATGCCTGACGCCGCCCCCGCCGACCGCGAGTCCCGCATCGCCCGCTTCCTGGCGGCCCATGGCTGGGGCAAGGCCGAGCGCGGCCGCCTCGCCGGCGACGCCTCCTTCCGCCACTACGACCGGCTGGAGATGGCCGGCAAGCGCGCCGTGCTGATGGACGCCCCGCCCCCGGTCGAGGACGTGCGCCCCTATGCCGCCGTCGCCGAGCTGCTGCGCAACATGGGCTACAGCGCGCCCCGCATCTTCGCCGCCGACGCCGAGCACGGCCTGCTGCTGCTGGAGGACTTCGGCGACGACACCTACACCCGCCTCTTCGCCCGCGGCCACGACGAGGCCAAGCTCTACGCCCTCGCCGTCGACGTTCTCATCGACCTGCACCGCAAGTTCGCGCCCTCCCGCCATTCCGGCCTGCCCCAGTTCGATGACGCCCGCGCGCTCCGCGAGGTCTCGCTGCTGTTGGACTGGTACTGGCCCGCCACGCAGGAAGGCCCGGTCACGGCGGAGCTGCGCGAGAGCTACCTCGCGGCCTGGCGCGCGGTGCTGCCGAAGCGCCACCAGATGCCGGACACGCTGGTGCTCTTCGACTACCACGTCGACAACCTCATGCTGCTGCCGGACCGCACGGGCGTCGGCGCCTGCGGCCTGCTCGATTTCCAGGACGCGCTGGTGGCGCCGCGGCCCTTCGACCTGGTCTCCCTGCTCCAGGACGTTCGCCGCGACATAAAGCCGTCGCTCGTCGCCGCCATGCGCGAGCGCTACCTCGCCGCCTTTCCCAATCTGGATCGCCAGGCCTTCGATGCGAGCTACGCCATCATCGGCGCCCAGCGCAACACCCGCATCCTCGGCACCTTCACCCGCCTGCTCCTGCGCGACGGCAAATCGAGCTATCTCCAGCACATCCCGCGCGCCTGGAAGCACGTGGAGAGCGATCTCGCCCATCCGGCCCTGGCGCTTGTGCGCGGCTGGTTCGATCGCCATATACCCGCCAGAGCGCGGCGCGCCGCTCAGCTCGACGAAACGCTGCTCGCGCGCGTCGCCCATGTGACGCTCACGCCGGTCCAGCGCACGCGCCTGACCCAGCTCGTGGAGGAGAAGACAAAGACGCCGAACAACGCCGTCCGTTCGTCGGCAGCCATCCCGCCGCGCGCGATGGTTCTTGCGGCCGGCTTCGGCACCCGGCTCCGCCCGCTCACCGACACCGTGCCCAAGCCGATGGTCCGGGTCGCCGGCAAGCCGATGATCGACACCGTGATCGACCGCCTCGCCGCTATCGGCGTGCGGGACATCGTGGTCAACACCCACCATCTGCCCGAGGTGATCGAGTCCCACGTCGGCGCGCGCAAGGACGTCCGCATCATCTTCTCGCGCGAGCACGAGATCCTGGAAACCGGCGGCGGCATCAAGAAGGCCCTGCCGTTATTGGGGTCAGAGCCGTTCTACGCCATCAACGGCAAGATCATTTGGCTCAACGGCAAGACCGACGCGCTGGTCCGCCTGGCCGAAGTCTGGAACGACGCGGAGATGGACGGCCTGCTGCTGCTGCAGCCCACGACCTCCGCCATCGGCTATGACGGCCCCGGCGACTTCTTCATCGATCAGGTCGGCCGCGTGCGCCGGAGGCGCGAGTGGGAGGTGGCGCCGTTCGTCTATGCCGGCATCCAGATCCTGCATCCGCGCCTGTTCGCGGGCGCGCCCGACGGCGCCTTCTCGCTGAACGTGCTCTATGACCGCGCCATTGAGGCCGGCCGCCTCTACGGCATCCGCCATGACGGCGAGTGGTTCCATGTCAGCACGGTCAAGCAGCTGGCCGAGGTCGAGGCGCGCATCGCCCGCGGCGGCGGCGACCAGCTCTACTGACGGGCGCACCGGCCGTGGCCGATCGGGCGGCCCGCCTCTTCACCATCCCCCCGGGTGTCTCCTTCGTCGACGCCCTCGCCGCCGGCCTGCTCGCGGAGACAGCGGGCGACCCCCTGACGCTCGCGCGCTACACCATCCTGCTGCCGACGCGCCGCGCCCGGCGCGCTCTCGACGAGGCCTTCCTGCGCCAGTCCGACGGCCGCCCGCTCCTGCTTCCGCGCACGCTGCCCCTGGGCGACCTCGATGCCGACGAGGCGCTGCTCGCCGGCGGCGACGAGGCGACGGCGAGCGAGAGCGCGCCCGAGCTGGCCGATCTGCCGCCGGCCGTCCCGGCGCTCCGTCGCCAGCTCCTGCTGGCCCAGGCGGTGCAGGCCGCCGGCCGCGCCGGCGGATCGCCGATGACCGTCGACCAGGCGGCCCGCCTGGCGGCGGAGCTGGCGCGGCTGCTGGACCAGGTGCAGACCGAGCAGCTGTCCTTCGATCGCCTGCACGATCTCGTGCCCGCGGACTATGCCGGCCACTGGCAGCTCACCCTGCGCTTCCTCTCGGTGCTCACGGAGCAATGGCCGGCGATCCTGTCTGCGGAGGGATGCATCGACCCGGCCGAGCGCCGCAACCGCGCGCTTGCCGCCCAGGCGGCGGCCTGGCGCCGGCAGCCGCCGG
>DATIXH010000234.1:0-2584 GCA_035518775.1 Candidatus Acidiferrum sp. | reverse complement strand
ATTGACGATGCCGGCGTGGCGCGGCAGCAGGTCGAGCTCGGCACGGCCGAGGAGGCCTCTCGTCTCGGGCGTGAGCGGCAGGGTGACCAGCACGAAGTCGGCCGCGGGCAGCGCCCGCCGCAGCGCCGCCGGCCGGTACATGCGGTCGACCGCGGGGTTGCCCTTGCCCGACCGGCTGACGCCGAGGACCCGGAGGCCGAAGCGGCGGGCGAGGCGGGCCGCCGCCGCGCCGATCGCGCCGACGCCGAGGATCAGCACCGTCTTGCCGGCGATCGGCGTGGTGAAGTCTTGCTCCCAGCGCCCCGCCCGCTGCGCCGTCACGAAATGCGGCACGCGGTGATTGAGCATCAGGAGCGCGGTCATCGCGTACTCGCCCGCCTTGGGGCCGTGCACGCCGCTGGCGTTGGTCAGCATCACGCTCTCCGGCAGCACCGGCGCCAGCTTCTCGACCCCGGCATTGGTCGACTGGATCCAGCGCAGATCAGGGGCGCGATGCGCGAGGCCGGTCGCATCGAAGCTGCCGACCACCAGGACCTCGGCCTCCGCCAGCGCCTGATCGAGGCGGGCGGGATCCTGGCCGTAGGTGACGGCGATGCGGCCGGCGAGGCCGGGGCTCCGCCTCAGCCGACGGCCGAGCAGCGCCGGCGTGATGTGGTAGACCGCGGCATGGCTCGGGGAGTTCTCGACATGAATGCGCAGCCGCCCGGCTCTCGCCCGCTTGGCCATGGCTTGGTGTCCCCCTCGCAGCGACAAGCGGGCACTTCTGGGATCAACCGACATTATCAGGATGACCGGCCCGACTGGGCCGATCTTGCGCCCAAGCGCAGCCATGGGCAATCCGGGGCTGCCGGCAGGGGGACTGGTGGCCACCAAAGTGGTATGCAGCGCGTCAGCGGGATCAGTCACGACCAGGCGGACTGTCGTCCGTCTGCACCAAGCCATCGAGCGGCAGCTGAAAGAACGGCGTGCCGCCATCGTGTGAGACGAAGATCAGTTCCTCGTACTCCTTCAGGCCATACGTCGGTCCTCGATATTCGAAGACGATCGTTCCGGCAGGCATATCGCGACGGAGCCACGGGCATTCCCGACGGGTTATCTTGCGAACGAGCTTCAGCCGCTTTCCTGGCGCGAATTCCCTTTCGGGCTCGCGCCGGTGGACCTCGACGCCGAGCATGCGGCTCACGGCAAACAGCGCGGCCAGGCCGACGATGACAACGACGACGATCGTCCCGAGACTCATGGTCGACCAGCCAACGTCATCAGAAATCGACGGCGCCTATTCAGAAACCCTCGCCATTCTGCTGCCATCGACCGGGATTGAGAACGGCGCAGACGACCTTGCCGGTCGCATCTTTTCTGAACGCGACCCGTGTACGTGTCCATTTGCCCCACACTGACAGCGGCCGCCTGTCGTTTGTGATCTTCGATCTGAGGCATGATCAAATCTGTGATCTGGATCACATAGGATCCGCCGGGCCCTATTGCTCTGGCGTCCTCGCCGCCGCCCTCCGAGCAAGCACGGTGACGCCAAAGAAAAAGGTGCCAGCTGAGCGGTAGCGGTGCGCCGATCGAATGCACGGTCACGCCCCCTCTATTTGGGAGGAGACAGGAGCACGCGACAGGCGCACTATTAGACGCCGGCTGAACGGCTCCATCGCCTCGCCGGCCAAAAGAACCGGGTACATGCGTACCAACCTGCGTGAGCGTGGAGGATGACATGCGTAGTGCACTATGCGCGGCGTTCGTCCTGGCTACCGTCACGGTGCTGCCGGCGAGCGCGGACGATGTCCTTCTGGTATTGCCGAAGGTCATGGAATTCTACAACGGCACGTATCAGGGCCTGAAACCGCCGCGGGCCATGGCCGTCTCGGCCGATGGACGCCACATGGGCTATAGCTACTGCCCCGATTACCGCTGCTACATGAATCCGAGCGCGCGCGATCTGGCGATGCAGGCCTGCGCCAAGGCCGGCGGTCTGGGGTGCCGCATCTTTGCGGTCGGCGACGACATCGAGGCCAACTACCGCGTGATGGACCTGTCCGATCTGCTGTCGCCGTCGGCGAGCACCGTCGCGCCGAAGGCGACGCAGCCCGCAGCCACGCCATCCTGCGCCGGCAAGACGCCGGAGCAGTGCCAGCCGCCGGCGAGCACCGTCGTGGCGAAGGCGTCGCCGCCCGCAGCCACGCCATCTTGTGCCGGCAAGACTCCGGAGCAATGCCAGACGATCGCCGCGGACTTCGCGGCACGGCGCAAGCAGATCGAGGACAAGTGGGCGAAGACCATCGATCAGCAACGCCGCTACGCCTGCGCCAGCGGGACGGACGGCCACCCCTGCATGCTCGTCAAGCAGTCCGAGGCCGATCGCGACGCGGAGCTGAACGCGCTGGACGCCGAACTGCGACGCCAGCTCACGGAATGAGGCGTTCGGCCCTCAGGATCAATCGCCGCCGGGCGCCGGTATGGTCGATATGCGATCGACCCACGCCTGTGCAGAACGTCGCCAATACTGGGCCTGGGGAATCAGCGAGTCGCGCTGGCGCAGTGAGCCGACCCTCAATCCAAAAAACCCATCCGTTCCCTCGGG
>DATIXH010000233.1:0-6346 GCA_035518775.1 Candidatus Acidiferrum sp. | reverse complement strand
CAGGACGATGACGCTGAGCGGCTTGACCGACCCCAGGACCGAGCCTACGCGGAGGTAGTCGTGCGGCACGTCCGCGAGAAGTATCCGCTTCTTGTCCTGCGCGCACTGCCCCACCAGGCCTTCACCCATGCGCAACGTCCCGGGCAGGTTCTCGCTCGGCTTGTGCGCATAGCTCGCGAGCAGTTCGAGGCAAGGCTCTCCGGCGCGTTCGGTGCGCATGTAAAACACCGCCTGCTGCGCGTGAACGAGAGGCGCCAGCTCGGACAGCACCAGCCTGGATACCGCGAAGAGGTCGCGGTGTCCCTGCAGCATGCGCGTGAAATTCGCCAGGTTCGTCTTGAGCCAGTTCTGCTCCGTGTTCTTGAGCGTGGTGTCCTTGAGGTTGCCGATCATTTCGTTGATGTTGTCCTTCAACGCCGCCACCTCGCCCTGCGCCTCGACCATGATCGACCGCGTCAGATCGCCCTTGGTCACGGCGGTCGCCACTTCCGCGATCGCACGCACCTGGCCGGTGAGGTTCGCCGCCAGCTGATTGACGTTGTCGGTAAGGTCGCGCCACAAACCCGCGGCGCCTGGCACCTTGGCTTGCCCGCCGAGCTTGCCCTCGATGCCCACCTCGCGCGCCACGTTGGTGACCTGGTCGCCGAACGTCGCGAGGGTATCGATCATGCCGTTTATGGTGTCCGCGAGCGCCGCGATTTCGCCCTTCGCCTCGAACACCACCTTGCGCGTGAGATCGCCTTTCGCTGCCGCCGTCACCACCCGCGCGATCCCGCGCACCTGGTTGGTGAGGTTCGCCGCCATCAGGTTCACGTTGTCGGTCAGGTCCTTCCACGTGCCCGCCACCCCCGGCACCTGCGCCTGGCCCCCGAGCTTGCCGTCGGTGCCCACCTCGCGCGCTACCCGCGACACTTCCGAGGCGAACGCGTTCAGCTGGTCCACCATCGTGTTGATCGTGCTCTTCAGCTCCAGGATCTCGCCCTTCACGTCCACCGTGATCTTCTTCGAGAGATCCCCCTTCGCCACCGCGGTCGTCACCTCCGCGATGTTGCGGACCTGGGCGGTCAGGTTGCTGGCCATCGAGTTGACGCTCTCGGTCAGGTCCTTCCAGACCCCCGTGACCTCCCGCACCTTGGCCTGGCCGCCGAGCTTGCCGTCGGTGCCGACCTCGCGCGCCACGCGCGTCACCTCGGAGGTGAACACGCTCAGCTGCTTGATCATCCGGTTGACGATGTTAGCGGAGCGCAGGAACTCGCCCTTCAACGGGCGGCCGTCGACATCGAGCGGCACGGTCTGCAACAGGTCGCCCTGGGCCACGGCCGCGATCGCCCGCGTCACCTCCGTCGTCGGCCACAAGAGGTCGTCGATCAGGGTATTGACGGACTCCTCCATCTCGGTCCAGGAGCCGCTCGACAATCCGAACTTCACGCGCTGGCGGGTCTTGCCTTCCCGACCGACCACCTGGCCGACGCGCTCGAGCTGCTGCGCCATACGCTGATTGGCCGCCACGATGTCGTTGAAGGTATCGGCGATCTTGCCCATGAGCCCGGTGCGGTCGCCGGGAAGCCGCACGGAGAAGTCCCCGACCCGAACCGCCTGCAAGGCCTCAAGCAGGTCGCGCAAGTCGGCCGTCGAGCCGTCGTCGGCGCCGTTGGAACGCGTTGCGCCGCCGGACTGGCGCGCACCGACCGTTTGACCCGTCAATTCGCCGGCACTGTCGCCGTTCGGCTGCATCGTGATGCTCCCAGAGGCCTGAGTTGCAGTGAAGCCAAGGGCCGGTAAGCGCGAGCGCTCCCGGTGGTTCTTTGCCGGATCGTCCAGCGACGAGCCTGCCGCTGCCGTCCAGACGCCGGACGAGACGTGCGAGCTATGCGATCAGGGTTGCAGGCATGGCGGTAGTGCGGCTCTTTTGAGCGGCCCAGCGCTTCGCCCTTTTCCCCGCCCACAAAGGGTCCGCCGCGAACCATAGGACTCGTGATCCCTCTCCACCCGAACGCACCAACCCGGCGCACAGAGAAAAGTTCCGCCGCCCGCGCGGAAAACGCCGCGGCGCGGGCCGACGGCTCGGTCGGTGATGAAAAATATAGGCAGTTCAGTCTGTTACGACCGACGAGCGGTCACGACCATGGCGGCGACGGGGACGCGGAGATCCGGGCCGGCCGCGTAGCACAGGCAGGCGCCGCTGACCGCGGAGCGTATTGCGGAGAGGGCCGTCGGCGTCTGCGCCGCCAGCAGCAGGGCGATGCGGACGGCTCCCTCAGAGAAGGCCGAAAACAGACCGTCGGGCGCCGGCAGGCGCCAAGTGCCGCGCACAAGCTTGTGGCTGATGCTGGCGCGCTCGAACCCGGCGGTCGTCAGCAGCGTGGCGCAGGCCGCCGGCTCGACGAACAGGAACTGCGGCGGCCCCTCGGGAATCGCAGCGTCGATGCGGCCGTGTTCCTCGATGGCATCGAACATGATGCGCATCCCGGCATGCTCGGCGGGGCCGGCCCACAGCGTGAACGCCAACGTGCCGCCGGGCTTCAGCACCCGGCAGGCCTCGACCATGGCGTAATCGGGGCGGGCGAAATGCAGGACACCGAAATTGACCACCACGGCGTCGGCGGACTCGTCGGGAAACGGCAGGGCCTCAGCATCGCCGACGCGGAAATCGAGTGCCGGGAACAGCCGACGCGCCCGCTCGATCATGCGGTCCGAGAAGTCGACGCCGGCCACCTCGGCCCCGCGTGCCGCCGCGGCCGCCGTCAGGCGGCCTGGTCCGCAGGCCACGTCGAGCAGCCGCGTACCGCGGCCAACGCCGGCCGCATCGAGCAGCCGCTCGCCCAACTCCAGCGAGAGCGGCGACCAGTAGCGATCATAGGCGGCCACCTTCGATTGCCAGCCGGCATGCTCGGCGGCACGAAAGGCTTCGGCTTGCGAGACGAAAGATTCAGCCATCACGCTCCCGCGCTAGTGTCGGCAGTCGCAACCATATCGCAGAAAGACGGGCGTCGAAACCGGATTGGTGGCGGCCGGCGCCCTGGCATTCCTCGCGAAAATGCCAGAGAATGCACGACACTCATGGTCTGCAAGGTCGCATCATGGACGGCACGGTCACCTTCACCCGCATGGATCAAGGCACCTACGAGGAGTACCAGTTCCTCGAGGGCAAGTTCAAAGTCTGCTACGACGAGTTGCCCGACAACGTGCTGGGCGCGCTGACGAAGCTGCAGGGCGACAAGCTCGGCTACCAGATCGACCGCTTCGAACATTCGCTGCAGACGGCGACGCGCGCGTTCCGCGACGGCGCCGACGAGGAGACCGTGGTCGTCGCGCTGCTGCACGACATCGGCGATCTGCTGGCGCCCGAGAATCATGGCGACCTCGCCGCCGCCGTGCTGAAGCCCTACGTCTCCGAGGCGAACCACTGGGCGGTACGGCATCACCCGGTATTCCAGGGCTACTACTATTACCATCACATCGGCCGCGACCGCTTCGCGTTCGAGAAGTTCCGCGGCCACCCGCATTTCGAGCGCACCCACATGTTCTGCGAGAAGTGGGACCAGATGTCGTTCGATCCCGCTTACGACACCATGCCTCTGAGCGCCTTCGAACCGATGGTGCGCCGGCTCTTTACTAAGAAGCCGTTCGTCTACGGCGACTGAGTCGGCGGCGCGGCAAGGGGCTTGCCTCTGAGCTACCTCATCATCTTCTTGACGGGCGCCGCCACGCTCGCGCTCGAGTTGTTGTCCTCGCGGGTGCTCACACCCTACTTCGGCGTCAGCCTCTACATCTGGTCGAGCATTCTCTCGATCACGCTGGCGTTCCTCGCCATCGGCTACTATGCCGGCGGCCGGCTGACGCGCCACGCCGACGAGGCGCGCCGGCATTTCGCCTTCTTCGCGGCGCCGGCGATCTCCGCGCTCGCCATCGTCGCCGCCTGCCTGGTCTATCCCTGGCTGTTCCCCTGGCTCGCCGGCATCGACCTGGTGTTCGGCAGCATCCTGGCGGCGACTGTCCTGCTGGCGGTTCCGCTCGTGGTGCTCTCGGCGATGAACCCGCTGCTGATCGCGATCCGGCCGGCAGCAGCGGGCGATGCCGGCGCCGGCGGCGTGTTCTTCGTCAGCACGCTCGGATCGGTGGCCGGCGTCGCCGCGACGGCGTTCCTGCTGATCCCCAACGTCACCAACTTCCGGAGCCTGCTGCTGCTGGCGATCCTGCTGGCCGCCCTGCCCGTCCTGGGTGCGGCCTCTGCCGGTGCGCCGCGCCAGCGGCGCGGTCTGGTCGCGGCGGCGGCGGTGGGTCTCATCCTGGCCGGCGGCCTGTTCGCGCTGGCATCGCTCTATCTCGGCAAGACGCGGGACCTGTTCGCGGGCGACTACCGCTTCCGGCTGCGCGCCGAATACAGCTCGGTCTTCGGCGATCTGAAGGTCGTCGAGTTTGCCGCCCGCGCCGACCCTGAACGCTATCTGATCCTGTTCCTGACCGACGGCCTCGTGCAGAACCGGCTGCTGCCCGACCGCCGCTCCTACAGCGAATACACCTACATGCTGGAGGCGCTGGCCGCCGCCTATGCGCCGGACGCCCAACGCGTGCTCGTGCTCGGACTCGGCGCCGGCGCCGTGCCGCGGGCCCTGACTGAGCGCGGCTTCACCGTCGACGCCGTCGACATCAACCCGGACATGCTGACGGCCATGCGCGAGCACATCGCGGCCGAGTCCGGCTGGGTCGCCCATGTCAGCGACGCCCGCACCTATGTGCGCGCCTGCCGGGAGCGCTATGACCTCGCGGTCATCGATCTCTTCCACGGCGACGGCACGCCCGACTACCTGCTGTCGGCGGATTTCTTCCGCGATCTCCGGCAATGCGTGACGCCGGACGGTATCGTCGTGATGAACGCCTTCGCGCTCGATCGCGCGGCGCCCAACTATCGCAGCCTGCTCGCTACCGTCGCGTCGGCCTTCCCGCACATCGTGGCGTTCCGCCCACCGGAGACGGAGGGAGAGCCGGATCTCAACAACTATCTCGTCGCCATGCCGTCGCCGCGCGCACCAACATCGATCAAGATCACGGATGTGCCACCCGATCTCCAGGAGTCGCTGGCCGCGACCTTGCGCAGCCGCACCGCCGTCACGGACATCGATCCCGGACTCGTCGTCACCGACGAGCACAACGTCTTCTCGCTCCTCAATGCGGACGATCAGATGATCTTCCGGCGATTGCTCGTCAAGCAGCTGCCGCCGGAGCTGCTGGTGAATTGATGGCCACGGCCATCGTCTTCGATTCCGGCGTCGGCGGGCTCAGCGTGTTCGACTGCATCGCCGCTTCCCTGCCCGGCCTCCGGCTCGTCTATGTCGCCGACAACGCCTATTTTCCCTACGGGACCAAGGAGGAGACCGTCCTCGTCGCCCGCGTGCGCGACCTGCTCGTCCGGCTCGCCGCGCGGTACCAACCCGACCTGATCGTCATCGCCTGCAACACCGCCAGCACGGTCGCGCTGCCGGCGGTGCGCAACGCCCTGCCGGTGCCCATCGTCGGCACGGTGCCGGCGATCAAGCCAGCAGCGCAGGTCAGCGTCACCCGCGTCATCGGCTTGCTCGGAACGCCCGGCACCGTGCGACGCCAGTACACGCAGGCGCTCATCGACGAGTTCGCCGCCGACTGCACGGTGTTGCGGCACGGCTCCGCGGAGCTCGTCGAGCTGGCGGAGCGGAAGCTGCGCGGCGAACCGGTCGCGCCTGCCGCCATCAGGCAGGCTCTCGCCGGGCTGATCGACCAGCCCGGCGGGGACCGCCTCGACACCGTCGTCCTGGCCTGCACGCATTTCCCGCTGCTGGTCGCGGAGCTAACCACCGCCGCGCCGAGACCGCTGCGCTGGATCGACTCCGGCGAGGCCATCGCCCGCCGCGTCGCCTCGCTGCTCGACGGCGTCACGGTCTTCGCGCCCGCCGGGGCGGCACCGCGATATCACGCCCTCTTCACCGCCCGCACGGCCGCGGTCGAGCGGCTGCGGCCGGCGCTGTCTTTGCGGGGTCTAGCGGAGATTGAGTTTGCGGAAGAGTAGACAGTGGCGCGTGGTTAACCGACCGTAAAGCATATATTCCTTGGCTGCATCCTGCGACTGCAACAGTATGTCGCGTCGATTATTTCAGCTGGCCACATCGTTAACCAGAGTCTTCTTAACGTCGCTAGGACTCACTTAATCTCTAATTCCTAAAATCCGCCTGTTCATCGCGCGAACACTGGATCGAATATCCGGTGTGTTGGATTGAACGGTCCAGATCGCTCGCGCCCGGCCGATGGATAGCGCGGATGCTGGATCGTACTCCTTCTGCTGACGGCCACGACTCCGACGCGGGCGACGCAC
>DATIXH010000232.1:0-3078 GCA_035518775.1 Candidatus Acidiferrum sp. | reverse complement strand
GCGCTTCCGCACCGGCGACATCGTCCTGCTGACGGGGACCGGACGCTGCGCCTGCGGGCGCACGGCGCCGCGCTTCCGCGTCGTCGGGCGCAGCGACGACATGGTGGTCGTGCGCGGCATCAATGCCTTTCCGGCGCAGGTAGCCGCGGTGCTCAACGGCTTCGACGCGCTCTCGGGCGAATACCGCATCGTGCTGGAGGGCGGCGGGCCTTACGATATCCTGCCGGTCGAGGCGGAGCTGGCGGAGCGGCTCGCGGGCGCCGCGCCGGAGGGGCTGGGCGAGGCGGTAGCGGCGGCGATCAAGCGCGCGATCGGCGTGAGCGCGCGCGTGGCGCTGGTGCCGTTCGCCACGCTGCCGCGGACGGCGGGCAAGACGCGCCGGGTGATCAGAAAGGAACGGGCATGACGGGAACGGTGCTGACGGAGGAGGCCGGCGACGGCGTGCGCGTGCTCTCGCTCAACCGGCCGCAGCGGCTGAACGCGATCACGCCGGAGCTGCTGGAGGACCTGATCGCGGCGCTGCAGGCGGCCGACCGCGATCCCGCCATCCGCGCGGTCGTGCTCACCGGCGCCGGCCGCGCCTTCTGCGCCGGCGACGACCTCAGGGAGTTCGGCTCGCAGTCGAAGGACGCGGCGACGACCCGCGCCTATATCGAGCGCATCCAGGACGTGACGCGGGCGATGCTGCTCGGCGACACGCCGGTGATCGGCGCGGTGCGCGGCTGGGCCGCGGGCGGCGGGCTCGAGTGGGTGATCAACTGCGATTTCGCGATCGCCGCCGAGGGCGCGCGCTTCTTCTTTCCGGAGATCGCGCTCGGCGTGTTCGTGACCGGCGGCGTGACCGAGCTGCTGCCGCGGCTCGTCGGGCTGCAGCGGGCGCGCGAGCTGATCATGCTGGGCGAGCGCTTCGACGCGGCGCAGGCGCATGCGTGGGGCCTGGTCTATCGGGTCGTGCCGGATGCAGCGTTGATGCCGGAGGCGCTCGCCCTTGCCCGCCGCATCGCCGCCCTGCCGCCCGGCCCGGTGCGCGATCTCCGGCACATCCTGGCGCGCCAGAGCGGCAAGGGGCTGGAGGCGGCGATGGCGGCGGAGACCGAGGCGACGATCCGCGGCTTCCTCGATCCGGAGACGGCGAAGCGGGCGGCGGCGTTCGGGTGACGACCTGTCATATCAGCGAATTGCCTGGACCTTCCCTGCAGATCCATGACCAACCCCACCGGCGCGGCCGGACCCGAGGACTCGACGGCTCCCACCGCTGAGCGAAACACCGCGATCGGCATCGCCCTGGTGCTGACGTCCGCCGTCGCCTGGAGCACCGCCGGTTTTTTTGCGCGCATGGTGCCGGTCGACATCTGGGTCGTGCTGTCCTGGCGCAGCGCCTTCGGCGCCTTGTCGATCGTGGCTCTGGCGCTCATCGAGAGACGGCGTCTTGTCTTCGATTGGCGGCGCGCCTTCGTGCCGGCCGGCATCGCCATGATGATCCTGAACGGCATCGGCATGGCGGGCTTCGTCTATTCGCTGCAGAACACCACCATCGCCAACGTCACCGTCATCTACGCCACGCTGCCCTTCTTCTCCGCCCTCTTTGCCTGGCTCTGGTTCCGGGAGCGCGTGCACCGGCGCACCTTGATCGGCAGCCTGATCGCCGGCGCCGGCGTCGCCATCACCGTAGGCGGGACGGTCGCGATCGGCGGCGGGGGACACCTGTCGGGCGACCTCGCGGCGCTCGGCTTCACCGCTGACTTCGCGCTCATGACCGTGCTCATGCGCCGCCATCGCGAGGCGCCGATGTTGGAGTCAGTCGCCATCTCGGGCTTCCTGATGGCGCTGGTGGCGCTTTGCATCCGCGACCCCTCTACGATCTCGTTTGCCGAGATCGGCTGGCTGGCGGCCTTCGGAATCGTGACGCAGGGCGGCGGCCTCGGCCTCTACACGATGGGTGCGCGCCGGTTGCCCGCCGCCCAGGCAGCGCTGCTGAGCGCCAGCGAAGTGCCGATGGCGCCGCTCTGGGTCTGGATCTTCTTCGCCGAGGTGCCGGCGCGCGAGACCTTCATCGGCGGCGGCCTGGTGCTGGCGGCGATCGTCTGGAACATCGGTGCCGAGCTTCGCAAGGGCAAGCGGGACACGCCGACGCAATGAAGTCGCTTGGGCGCCTGTTCTCGCCTATGCTGCCGGCAATGGACGCCGGGAATGCACAGCCGCTCTCCGAGTGGATCGTCGCGCAGGGGCTGCAGGGGACGGGTGAGACGACAGTCCTCGATGTCCTGTGCGCGCGGCTCAGCGCCGACGGGCTGCCGCTGCTGCGGGTGAACATCTGCCAGCCGACCCTGCATCCGGTCATCGGCGGGCATCTCTTCATCTGGCAGCGCGGAGAGGGCGGGGCGGTCGAGGAGGACTGGGCGCGCAACGTGGCGGCGGCCGGGCGCGACTATGCGCGCACGCCCTTCGAATACATGATGACGAGCGGGGTGCCGAGCTGGCGCAAGCGGCTCGTCGCCGGCGACAATCTCGGCGAGTTTCCGATGCTCGAGCGTTTCCGCGCGCAGGGCGGCACCGACTATTTCGCGCTGCAGGCAATCTTCGGCGCCTCGCACCGGCTGGGGCCGGCGGACCGCGTGCTCACCTCCTGGCTGACCGACGCCGCCGAGGGATTCGCCGAGGGGCAACTGGCGGCGATCGAGCGGCTGATGCCGCCGCTGGCGCTGGCGGTGAAGGCGACCGCGACCCACCGGATCGCCAGCAGCGTCATCGAGACCTATCTCGGCAAGGACGCCGGGCAGCGCGTGCTCGGCGGCACGATCGAGCGGGGCGCCGGCGAGACTATCCGGGCGGCGCTGTGGTTCTGCGATCTGCAGGGCTTCACCAAGCTCTCGGACACGATGCCGCGGGACGAATTGCTGGCGCTCATGCACGAGTATTTCGAGTGCATGGTGACGACCATCGACGAGCATGGCGGACACGTGCTGAAGTTCATGGGCGACGGGATGCTGGCGATCTTCAACCAGGGCGACGACGGCGCCAGCTGCCGCGCCGCCCTGGAGGCCGCGGACCGCGCCGTGGAGCGGGTGGCTCAGCTCA
>DATIXH010000231.1:0-10586 GCA_035518775.1 Candidatus Acidiferrum sp. | reverse complement strand
CCGCCGGGCTGCCGCCGCCCGCCCGTTCGTGCTCGAGCAGCGCCTCCAGCACGCAGATCGTGGTGTTGAACGACGACCGCGCCGAGCCGGGCGCCTCGCAGTTCCAGCCGCCGTCGGCCAGCTGCTCGCCGAGCAGCCGGTCGACGAGGCCCCGGATGTCCTGGCCGAAGTAGGCGCCGCTCGCCGCCACCTGCCCGTTGATGCAAGGCTCGGTTTCGCCGGCGAAGAAGGGATTGTCGTCCGCTTCGGGCGGACCGCACCCCCGCCACGTCACGCGCTCGCGCACGCGGCCCACCGCGCGCCGTGCCGCGTCACCGGCGGGATCGAGACCCATCTCCCGCAGGAGCGTCAGGACGTGCATCGTGGAGTCCCACCCGCGATTCCACGCCGCGCCGCCCCACCGCCCGTCGGGCGCCTGGAGGCCGAGCAGCCGCGCCCCCGCGCCTTCGCTCGCGACCCTCGCCCGCTCGGCCGCAACCGCGTCCGCGGGCGCGTCGGTCAGGTCGCGCATCGCCTGCCAGCGGATCGAAGGGTCGGACTCGAGCAGCCAGCGTATGACCGGGTTCGCCGCCATGGGTCAGACGCGGCGGAGGAACGCGAGCACACGCCGCGTGAGCAGCGCGGTCGCGGCCGCGTCGTAGGACGGGAGCGAGCTGTCGGCGAAATAGTGCTGGTCGCCGGGGTAGAGGAAGAGCTCCGCGTCCCTGACCTTCTCCACGATCTCGCGGGCAGCGACGATGTCGCCCTCGCCGACGAAGTATGGATCGTTGTCCATGCCGTGGATCTGCACGGGCACGCCGTCCGGCCAGGGTCCGAAGGCCCATTCGCCGCTGATCGGCAGGCAGGAATAGAAGAGCAGGGCGCCGCGGGCGCCAAGCCGGGTCTGCGCGAGCTTCTGCGCCGGCAGCACGCCGAACGAGAACCCGGCATAGACGAGCGCGGGCGGCAGGGCGTCGGCGAGGCGCACGCCGCGCTCCCGCATCTCCTCGAACCCGACCCCGCGGATATAGGCGAGGCCCTCGTCGATGCTCGGGAACGTGCGCCCCTCGAACAGGTCAGGCGCGTGCACCGTGTGCCCGGCGGCCCGCAGCTCGTCGGCGAAGGCGCGCACGCCGCGGGTGAGCCCCTGCGCGTGGTGGAACAGCAACACTTCGGCCATGAGAACCCTCCGGGTGGGATGATCATCGCTCAGCGAAGCCAGTTTCCAGTGTCATGCGGCAGGCACACCTCGAGCGGCCCGGGTAGGCGGCGTCCTTTGCGCAACCACTGTTGCTTATAATCGCGTAAAATCAATAGTTTGTATGTCGTCGACGGTGTCCTCCGCAGACAGGAATCTTTGACAAGGCACAGCGTGGTCGAGTATAGTGTGTTCCCGTAACGTATCAAGAACAATTCTCACATGACCCACATCATCATATCGTCTACCACCGCGCCACATCCCGCTGGACATGGGGTCGATCGCTTGAATTCGTCGCCGCACATCCGCCGCGGCCGACTGAAGAACGGCAACCCCTCCGGCGATTTCCTGGCCGCGCCCCGCTGCGGCGCCCACACCCGCTGCGGCGGCGAGTGCCGCCAGCCGGCCATGCGCAACGGCCGCTGCCGCCTCCATGGCGGCCTCAGCACCGGCCCGCGCACGTCCGCCGGCCTCGCCCGCAGCCGCCGCGCCCGCTGGAAGCACGGTGGTCGCTCCGCCGAGGTCGCGGCCCTGCGCCGCGCCGCCCGCGCCCAGCTCCGCCGCATGCGGACGATCCTGACCGGAACGCACATCTCCGCTGGACACGGGGTCCATCGTTCGAATGCGTCGGTGTCCGGCTCATCGGTCGCAAAGGTGAACCGCAGAGACGCAGAGGCGCCGAGATGCCGTAGCCGCGGAGAGGGCTCAGCTCGGAATGCGCTATCGAATCCCTTGCGCAAGCGAAGCTCGCGCCATCATTCCCTCGCCGATGGCATCGCACGCCCGAGCATGCCGAACTCGGCCTCTCTGCGTCTCTGCGTCTCTGCGTCTCTGCGGTTGACCTTCCTGCCGCCCGATCCTCCGTTGGGCATGGGGTCCATCGCTCGGATTCGGTCCGCCCTTCCCGCCGCGAGCGCCTGCGCTCCTCCGCGTCCATCGGCGGCTTGACCTACGCCCGCCCGCTGGGCATGGGGTCCATCGCCTAGATTCCACGAGCCTGCCCGTCTCCCCTATAATGCCTCGACCCATGGCCGCCCCCGCCCCCGCCATCCACAACCTGCCGGAGTTCACCGTCAGCGAGATCAGCGCGGCGGTGAAGCGCACCCTCGAGGGCACCTTCGAGCGGGTGCGGGTGCGCGGCGAGGTCTCGAAGCCGAACTATCACGGCTCCGGCCACCTCTATTTCAGCCTGAAGGACGAGAACGCCGTCATCGACGCCTGCGCCTGGCGCGCCACCGTCGGCCGCCTGAAGCTGCGGATCGAGCACGGCATGGAGGTGATCGTCACCGGCCGCGTCAGCAGCTACCCCGGCAGCTCCAAGTACCAGATCGTGATCGATTCGGTGGAGCTGGCCGGCGAGGGTGCGCTCCTCAAGATGCTGGAGGACCGCCGCAAGCGCCTGGCCGCCGAGGGCCTGTTCGACGCTGCCCGCAAGAAGCCGCTGCCCTACCTTCCGGAGGTCATCGGCGTCATCACCTCGCCGACCGGTGCCGTCATCCGCGACATCCTGCACCGCTTGGCTGACCGCTTCCCGCGCCGCGTGATCCTGTGGCCGGTGAAGGTCCAGGGCGACGACGCGGCCGCCCAGGTCGTCACCGCCATCAAGGGCTTCAACGAGCTGCCCGCTGGCGGAAAGGTTCCCCGCCCCGACGTCCTCATCGTCGCCCGCGGCGGTGGCAGCCTCGAAGACCTCATGCCCTTCAACGACGAGGCGGTGGTGCGCGCCGCCGCCGCCAGTGCCATTCCCCTCATCTCCGCCGTCGGCCACGAGACCGACACCACCCTCATCGACTTCGCCGCCGACCGCCGCGCGCCCACGCCCACCGCGGCCGCCGAGATGGCCGTGCCCGTGCGCAGCCAGCTGCGCGACGAGGTCAGCGATCACGGCCGCCGCCTCGTCCGCGCGCTCACCCGCCTCTCCGAGGAGATGACCCAGCGTCTCGACGGCTGGATCGAGCGCCTGCTCAACGCGCCCCGCGCCTACTTCAGCAGCCGCTCGGACCGCCTCGCCCGCCTCGCCGCCGGCCTGCCGACGCCCAAGCAGCAGCTCGCCCAGGCCCACCTCAAGCTCGAGCACGGAGCCGCCGCGCTCACCCAATGCATGCGTGCTCTGCTGACGCACCGGCAGCACGCCTTCGAGCGTGCCGCGGCCCACCTGCGCCGCGACGCCATCGAGCAGCGCATTGCCCGCGGCCTGCTGCAGATCGAGTCACTCGGCGACCTGCTCGACAGCTATTCCTACGAGAACGTGCTGGCGCGCGGCTTCGCCCTGGTGCGCGACGCCGCCGACCGCCCCGTGACGAGCGCCGCCAAGGTGACCCCCGGCGCCGGCCTGAGCATCCAGTTCGGCGACGGCGACGTGGCAGTCACGGCCGGCGGCCGCGCCGACAAGCAGCGCCCGCGCGCCTCGAAGAAGAAGCCCGATCCGCGACAGGGAAATCTGCTGTGACGCTCTCCCGCCGCACCCTGATGGCGCTGCTGCCGCTCCTCGCCGGCGCCGGCCTCGTGCGCCGGGCGAAGGCCGCCATCGAGCTCGACGGCCACCTCACCCAGGGCGGCCTCGCCTTCGGCCGCACCGAGCCCGGCAGCCGCGTCGCGCTCGACAAGCAGCATATGCCGATCGCCGGCGACGGCCGCTTCCTGCTGGGCTTCTCCCGGGATCAGGCGCCGCACGCCACCCTCGCCATCACTCGCCCGGATGGCAAGACCGAAACTCAGGAGCTGGCGATCACCCAGCGCAAGTTCGACATCCAGCGCATCGACAACCTGCCCAAGAACCAGGTCGAACCCAACGCCGAGGAGCTGAAGCGCATCAAGGCCGAGCAGGTCCGCATCAACGCCGCCCGCGCCCGCGACACCGACCTGCCCTATGCCTTCGAGCCGTTCGATTGGCCGGCGGTCGGCCCGATCAGCGGGGTCTACGGCAGCCAGCGCATCCTCAACGGCCAGCCGCGCGCGCCGCATTTCGGGGTCGATATCGCGGCGCCCCGCGGCACCCCGCTGAAGGCGCCGGCCGGCGGCATCGTGTCGCTCGCCGATCGCGACCTCTTCTTCACCGGCGGCACCATCATCATCGACCACGGCCACGGCCTCGCCTCGCTCTTCGCCCACATGGACAAGGTGGCGGTGAAGGAGGGCGACAGGCTCGCCAAGGGCGGCTATGTCGGCAACCTCGGCGCCACCGGCCGCGCCACCGGGCCGCATCTGCACTGGGGCATGTTCCTCTTCAGCACCCCCATCGATGCCCAGCTGCTCGTGCCGCCGATGCCGAGTTGATGGTCAGCAGAAGGGCTGCAGGTTGTGGACGAACTGCTCGGCCGAGGCGCGCCAGGAATATTGCAGCGCCACTTCCCGGCAGCGCTCGGGCGAGATCGTGATCGCCTGGCGCGCCGCCGTCGCGAGATCGGTGTCGAGCACGCCCACGCCCGTGCCGTCGACGATGTCGAGCGGCCCCGGCACCGGATAGGCGGCGACCGGCACGCCCGAGGCCAGCGCCTCCAGCAGCACCAGCCCGAAGGTATCGGTGCGGCTGGGGAACACGAACACGTCGGCCGCCGCATAGTGGGCCGCCAGCTCCTCGCCCACCTTGGCGCCGACGAAGCGGGCCTGCGGATATCTGCGCCGCAGCTCCGGCAGCAGCGGCCCGTCGCCGACCACCAGCTTGCTGCCCGCCAGATCCAGCCTCAGGAAGTCCTCGATGTTCTTCTCCACCGCCACCCGGCCGACATAGAGGTGGATCGGGCGCGGCAGGTCGAGCAGGTGCTTGTCACCCGGCCGGAACAGCGTGGTGTCGACGCCGCGCGTCCAGCGCCGCAGGTTGCGGAAGCCGCGCCCTGCCAGCTCCCGCTCCATCGAGCCCGTGGCCACCATCACCCCCGCCGCCGGCCGGTGGAAGCGGCGCATCAGCCGATAGGTGGCGCCGACCGGAATCTTGGTGCGCGCCTTGATGTATTCGGGGAAGCGCGTGTGGTAGGCGGTCGTGAAGGGCAGGCGGCGCTTGATGCAGTAGCGGCGGGCGGCTTGTCCCAACGGTCCCTCCGTCGCGATGTGGATGGCGCAGGGCTGGAAGGCGTCGATCATGCCCGGCAGCCGCCGTCCCGGCAGCACCGCCAGGCGGATCTCCGGGTAGGTCGGGCAGGGCAGGTTGGCGAACAAGTCGGGCGAGATGATGCGCACCTCGTGCCCGAGGGCCTCGACCTCCTGCCGGGTGCGCGTCAGGGTCCGCACGACGCCGTTGATCTGCGGCGCCCAGGCGTCGGTGACGATGAGGATGCGCATCTACTCGGCGGGGACGAGGTTCTGATGGACGTGCAGCATCGAAAGCTTGCGCACCACCGGCCAGTCGATGATCTCCAGCCGGCCGTCGCGATGCTCGACCAGCGCCGTGCAGCTCTCCACCCAGTCGCCGTCGTTGCAGTAGAGCACCGGACCGATCTGCCGCATCTCCGCCTTGTGGATGTGGCCGCAGATCACGCCGTCGACGCCGCGCTTCTTCGCCTCCTCGGCGACCGCGTGCTCGAAGTTGCTGATGTATTCGACCGCGTTCTTGACCTTCTGCTTCAGGTGCGCGGAGAGCGACCAGTAGGGATAGCCGAGCAGATGCCGCGTGACGTTGTACCAGTGGTTCACCACCAGCAGGATCGTGTAGGCGCGGTCGCCCAGGAATGCGAGCCAGCGGGCGTAGCGCACGATGCCGTCGAAGGCGTCGCCATGCAGGATCAGGAAGCGGCGGCCGTCGGCCGTCTCGTGGATCGCCTCGTTCACCACGGTGACGCCGCCGAACTGCATGTCCGTGTAGTCGCGCAGCGGCTCGTCATGGTTGCCCGGCACGTAGACCACATGCGTGCCCTTGCGCGCCTTGCGCAGCACCTTCTGCACGAAATCGTTGTGGCTCTGCGCCCAGTACCAGCTGCGGCGCAGGCGCCAGCAGTCGATGATGTCGCCGACGAGGTAGAGGTACTCGGATTCAGTATGCTTCAAGAAATCGAGGAGAAACTCCGCCTTGCATCCGCGCGTCCCCAGATGCACGTCCGAGATCCAGATCGCGCGGTAGCGGTTCACTGCGATCGATTCCGTCATGGTGTAAGCGGCATACCTCCGCGAGTTATCCACAGGATCAAATGCGCACCTACCCCAACATCTTGGGTAGAATCAATCGCCTCGCGTTGAAATCTGGTGTAAAAACAAAGAATTCACGAAACCTTAACTAGTCAGTCCTTGAATAGTCACGCTAGTGTCGCCGGCCCCACATCTTCCCGTGACCTTCAGCAAAACCATCGCGCTGCAGCCCGACATGCAAGCATCATCCTCAGCCGTGCAACGCGCGCGTCGCATGACCGTGGTCTTCAATCCGACCGCCGGCTGCCGTCGCCGCGCCCGCTTGAACGAGACGGTGAAGCTGCTGCGTGACTCCGGCTGCGAGGTCGACGTGCAGGCCACGACCGCCCGCGGCGACGCGGAGACAATCGCGCGCGCCTTCGGCGGTCCGCGGCGGGAACGGGACCTACTGGTGATCGCGGGCGGCGACGGCACCATCAACGAGGCGGTGAACGGACTCCTGGCCAACGGCGGCGAAGAGGCGTCGCCCCTGGCGCTGGTGCCGCTCGGCACCGCCAACGTCCTGGCCAACGAGATCGGCCTCGCCGCCGCGCCGGCCGCCGTGGCGCGCACGATCGCCGGCGGCGCCGCCGTGCGCGCCTATGTCGGCGTGGCCAACGGCCGCTGCTTCACGGCCATGGCCGGCGCCGGTTTCGACGCCCATGTCGTCGCCAACGTCAACCCACGGGTGAAGCGCCTGCTCGGCAAGGGTGCCTACGTCCTGGAATCGCTGCGCCAGCTCTCGCGTTTTTCGTTCCCGCGCTACCGTGTGACCGTCGACGGCCAGACCTACGACGCCGCCTCGGTCATCGTCGCCAAGGGCCACTTCTATGCCGGCCGCTATGTCTGCGCCCCCGACGCGCGCCTCGACCAGCCGGAGTTCCATGTCTGCCTGTTCGAGCGCGGCGGCCGCTGGAACGCGGTCCGTTACGCCGTCGCATTGGCGCTCGGCCGCCTGCCGCGGCTGGCCGATTTCCGCATCCTGCGCGGCCGTTCCGTAACCATCGACGGTCCGGCCGGCGATCCCGTGCAGGGTGACGGCGACATCATCGCACGCCTGCCCGTGCGCATCGAGATTGCCCCGCAGGCGCTCCGTCTCATCGTGCCGCCGGAGTCCGGACGCGCACCCCTGCCTTGATTGCGCCACGCCGCGGCTTCCCTTTCGCCATGCCGGCGGGCGACACTGCGGCAGGGCAGCAGGAGCAGACATGGTCAAGGGCTATGACCTGGCGATCGTCGGCGGCGGCTTCGCCGGGCTGGTCTGCGCCCGGTCGGCGGCCCTGCGCGGGCTGCACACGGTCGTCCTTGAGCGCCAGCCGGCGCCCGGCCGCCGCATCCACACCACCGGCCTGCTGGTCAAGGAGGTGGCGGAGCGGCTGGAAGCGCCGCCGCGGCTCACGCGCCGCATCCGCGGGGTGCGGCTCTACGGCCCCTCGCTCTCCGCGATCGACCTGGAATCGCCGGGCTACTACTTCCTCGCCACCGACACGCCGCGCCTGATGACCTGGCTGGCGCGCGAGGCCGGCAAGGCCGGCGCGCAGCTGCGCTACGGCACCCCGTTCCGCGGCGCCAGCCGACGCGAGGACCGGCTGGAGCTGCCGGACTGCGGCGTATGGACCCGCTTCCTGGTCGGCGCGGACGGGCCGCGCTCGGCGGTCGCGCGCCATCTCGGCCTCGGCAGCAACCGCGACTTCCTGCTGGGCGTGGAGGCCGAGGTGCTGGGGCTGCGCGGCCTCGACCCCGACCGCCTGCATTGCTTCCTCGATAGCCGGCTGATGCCCGGCTACATCGGGTGGGCCTTCATCGGCGTCGGCGGCGTGGCGCAGGTCGGCCTCGCCTGCCGCCAACCAGCGCGCCCAGACCTTGGCGGCTTCATGGCTAGGCTGGCGCACCTGTTCGATCTCGGCAGCGCCCGCGTCATCGGTCGGCGCGGCGGCCTTATCCCGGTCGGTGGCCGCGTGGCGCCTTTCGGCGGCGAGCGCATGCTGCTGATCGGCGACGCCGCCGGCATCGTCTCCCCGCTCACCGCCGGCGGCATCCACACCGCGCTCGAGTCGGGCTGGCGCGCCGGCCACGCCATCGCCGATCATCTGTTCGAAGGAGCGCAGGCGCCGCACCATGTTCTCGCGGGCAGCTATCCACGCTTCCTCTGGAAGCGCCGACTGCGCCAGCTGTTCGACCTCGGCCCGCCCAACTGGCTGATCGACGTCGGCCTCGGCACCCCGCCCCTGCGAGCGCTGGCGCAGAGCATCTACTTCCACCGCCGCGGGCTGCTGTCACCGCGCGTCTGGAGCGAGCTTCTGCGCCCCGACCAGCGCCGGCGCGCGGGTTAGGTCTGCTTGCGCAGCGTCTGCCAGACGGGGACGAAATCGTAGGTCGGATAGAACTCGGTGCGGAAGGCGCCCCAGGCCTTCTCCTCGATCATGCGGTTGACCTCGCGCAGGCGCTCGGCCGGCAGGCGCAGCGTGACCACCTGGCCGACGCCCATCATCACGGTCCAGGACACGACCTCGATGCCCTCCGGCGGGAAGCTCCGATAGAAGCCGGTCTCCTTCAAATGCGCCTGGATCTGATCGAGGTTCTTCGATTGGTCGTGGCGCAGGAAGATCGTCAACAGCAGCATTGCCTTGTCCCCCATGATCCGGCGCCTCAGGTCCCCGCCACCGTCATGCCGTCGACGCGGATCGTGGGTGCGTCGCTGCCGTACCGGAACACCAGGTCGTTGGCAGGCGTGAGGTTGAGGAACATGTCGTTGAGGTTGCCGGCGATGGTTACTTCGCTGACGGGATAGGCGAGTTCGCCATGCTCGATCCAGAAGCCGGCGGCGCCGCGGCTGTAGTCGCCCGTGACGCCGTTAACGCCCATGCCCATCAGCTCCGTCACATAGAAGCCTGAGAAGATGCCGCCGATCATCTCCTCCGGCGTCATCTTGCCCGCCGCCATGTAGAGGTTGGTCAGCGACGGCGAGGGCGGCGAGGAGGTGCCGCGGGCCGCATGTCCCGTGCTCTTGAGGCCGAGCTGGCGCGCCGAGCGCAGATCGAGCACCCAGGTCGTCAGCACGCCGTCCTCGACGATGGCCCGCTTGCGGTTGGCGATGCCCTCGCCGTCGAACGGCTTGGAGTTGAGCCCGCGCGGCCGGTGCGGATCGTCGATGATCGTGATGTCCGAGCCGAAGATGCGCTGACCCAGCTTGTCCTTCAGGAAGCTGGTGCCGCGCGCGATCGCGGCGCCGTTGATGGCGCCCGCCAGGTGGCCGAGCAGCCCACGCGAGACGCGGGGATCGTAGACGATCGGCACCCGCGCCGTCGCCGCCTTGCGCGCGTTGAGCCGCTTCACCGCCCGTTCACCGGCCCGCCGGCCGACGGCGGCGGCGTCCTCGAGGTCGCGGCCGTAGACGGCGGACGCATGATCGTAGTCGCGCTCCATGCCGGTGCCTTCGCCGGCCAGAACGGCGGCCCCGACGCTGTAGTGCGACCGGGCATAGCTGCCATGGAAGCCGTTCGACGCGGCCAGGGTGACCGTGCCGCGACTCCAGCCGGCGTCGGCCCCCTCCGAGTTGGTCACGCCCTTTACAGCGAGCGCCGATTCCTCGGCGGCGCGCGCGCTTTCCTTCAGGGCGGCGGCCGTCGGCTCGGCGTCGTCGCACAGGTCGATGGCCGGGATCTGGCGGGCGAGGTCGCGAGGGTCGGCGAGACCGCAATAGGGATCTTCCGGGACGGTTCGCGCCATGGCGATGGCGCGCTCGACCAGCTCCTTCAGCATGGCCGGCGCGGTATCGGTGGTCGAGACGATCGCCTGCCGCTTGCCGATGAAGACGCGCAGACCGAGATCGCGGCTCTCGGCGCGCTCCAGCTTCTCCGGCTTTCCCAGCCGCTGGGCAACGGCAAGGGCAGCGCTCTCGACCAGCACGGCGTCCGCGGCGTCGGCGCCGGCCGTGCGTGCCTGCTGGATCAGCCCATCGATCAGGGACAGGGCCGGCGTGGCGGTCGCGCCATTCCCGCGCCGCGGAGCGCTGGGCTTCTTCGCAGCGGTCTTCGCAGGCCGGCGAGGCTTCGGCTTGGCGGCCTTGGGCGCCGGCTTTCTCTTGGGCAAGGGAGCCTTCTTCGCGGCCACCTTCTTTCGTGGAGCCGCCTTCGCGGTCGGCCGCGCGCGCTTGCGCGCAGAGGTCTTTCGCTTCACGGATTTCTTTCTCGGGGGCATGGGTCGCTCGCTCGCCGGTGGCGTCCTCCGACTAGTTGGCGCAGCCGGACCAAAAGCGCAAGGCCGCCGTGGCGATGTTCGCTTCAGGGCTCGCCGCGCCACAGCCGTCGGT
>DATIXH010000230.1:0-2141 GCA_035518775.1 Candidatus Acidiferrum sp. | reverse complement strand
GGGAACCGGCGGTCCGTAGACTCCGGCGATGTAGTTGGTCTTGGCGCGCGAGCGGCTGAGCTTGCCCGAGGAGGTCTGCGGCAGGCCCTTGGGATCGATCAGCTTCACCTTGCACTCGATGGCGGCGGTACGCTGCACGATACCTTGCACGGCGCGCACGAGCGCGCCCCGCGCCTCCGCGTCGGTCGTGCGGCACTGCACCAGCAGGATCACGTCCTCACCCTCGTCCGCGCCCTCTACGGAGAAGGCGGCCGCGTCGCCGCGGCGAAGACCGGGCAACTCCTCCACCGCCCACTCCAGGTCCTGCGGCCAGATGTTGCGGCCCTTGACGATAATGAGGTCCTTGGCGCGGCCGGTGATCACGAGCTGCCCCTCGAGCAGGTAGCCGAGATCGCCGGTATCAAGCCAGCCCTGCGCGTCGAGCACGCGCGCGGTCGCCTCCGGCTGCTCGAAATAGCCGGCCATCACACTCGGCCCTTTCACGAAGATGCGCCCGATGCGGCGCTCGGGCAGCACGCGTCCGCTCTCGTCGCGCACCTCGGCGCTGTGGCCGGGCAGCGGGGCTCCGCAGGCGACGAACCCGCGGGCGCGCTCGGGATGGTCGTCGCTCGCGGGTACGGCGGCATGCTCGTCCGCCATGCGCTGGCGATCGACGATATCGACTCGAATGCCCCTATCGAGCGGCGCAAAGCTGACGGCCAGCGTCGTCTCGGCCATGCCGTAGCTCGGCACGAACGCGGTCTCGCGGAAGCCGTAAGGCGCGAAGGTCTCGGCGAAACGCTGGAGCACGGCGGGTTGCACCATATCGCCGCCGATGCCGGCCCCGCGCCAGCTGCTGAGGTCGATGTCGAGCTGGTTGCCGTTGCCGGCCCGGCGCGCGCACAGGTCATAGCCGAAGGACGGGCTGTAGGAGAGCGTCCCCCCGTTGCGCGAAATCAGGGTCAGCCAGAGCAGGGCTCGGCGGGCGAAATCGCGCGTCGTCAGATAGTCGACCGAAAGCTGGCAAACCAGCGGCGTCAGCATGAAGCCGACGAGTCCCATGTCGTGATAGAGCGGCAGCCAGGAGGTGCACCGATCGCCGCCGCGCAACTGCAATCCGTGGCGGGCGATCGCATCGCAGTTGCTCATCAGCACGCGCTGCGGGATGTCGACGCCGAGAGGCGCGCGCGTGCTTCCCGAGGAATACTGCAGATAGCAGCGGTCGCTCGGCTTGAAGGGGCGCGGATCGGCGTTTCCCTTCGGTAGATCGTAGAAATTCGTCGGCGTCCCGATCAGCGACAGGTCGAGCCCAGCGGCGGCCTCCTGCAGGAACGGCAGCAGCTCGGCGGGCGCCGCCGCGGCGCTAGCGCCGCAGCCGATCAGCTGCCGCCGCAGGCCCGCGACATAGGCCTCATGTCCGCCCAGCGTCGTGGGCAGAGACACGGGCACGCCGAGCAGACCGGCATACTGGCAGGCGAAGAACAGGATCGCAAAATCCGCGTTGGTGTCCGCGACCAGCACCACGCGCGACTCCGGCGCGAGCCCCGCGTTGACGAGGCCGCGCGCCACCTCGATGGCCCGCTCGCGCAACTCGGCATAGCTCAGCGCCTGAACCAGATCGCCTCGCGCCGAATGGAAATTCAATCCGCTCTTGCCGCGCGCTGCATAGTCGAGCGCCTCGGGAAGCGAGGCGAAACCTCCGGGCCGCTGCGGCAGGTTCTCGTTGTTGGTGGGAGTCGGGGTCATCTGCGATGGAACGTCTTGTCGAGGCAGGATCGCATGTCGGCCGCGCCGCTCAGGGGCCGCCTCTTATCAAATCGGTCCCAGGCCGACAACCCGTTTGCCCCGATTGGTGCAGCCGTCACGGCGCTCAGGACGCCGCGATCGGCGGCGCCTCCGTCACTTGGCCGCGCTCGACATGGTAAACGCGGTGGGCCGCCTCCACCCAGGCCGACTGGTGCGTGATGGCCACGATGGACAGGCCGGTCTGGGCCACGAGGTCCTGGAGGTTGCGGCAGATAGCGGCCTCGGTGTTGGGGTCGAGCGCGCTCGTCGCCTCGTCGAGAATCAGCAGGGCCGGCCGGTGGATGAGCGCCCGCGCCACCGCGATGCGCTGGCGCTGGCCGCCGGAGAGCAGGGAGCCGCGCTCGCCCACGATGCTG
>DATIXH010000229.1:0-6548 GCA_035518775.1 Candidatus Acidiferrum sp. | reverse complement strand
CGGTCCCCTTGTCCGAGCTGGTGCAAGCCACGCCGGCCCAGCGCGAGAAGACCGTCTATCACAAAGATCTGCTGCCGGTGGCTTATGTGCTGGGCGACATGGCTGGACACCTCGACAGCCCGCTCTACGGCATGTTCCAGATGCGCAGCCGCGTGAGCGGCATGAGACTGCCCGAAGGCGGCAAACTGAGCGAGTACTTCATCGACCAGCCGCAGGACCGCTATCGCGGCTACTCCTTCAAATGGGACGGCGAATGGCAGGTGACCTATGAGACGTTCCGCGACATGGGCCTCGCCTATGCGGTGGGACTGATCCTGATCTACCTGCTGGTAGTGGCGCAATTCCGCTCGTATCTCACACCGCTCATCATCATGGCGCCGATTCCGCTCACCCTCATCGGCGTGATGCCCGGCCATGCGCTGCTGCGCGCGCAATTCACTGCAACGTCCATGATCGGCATGATCGCGCTGGCCGGCATCATCGTGCGCAACTCCATCCTGCTGGTGGACTTCATCCGCCACCGGCAGCGCGCGGGGGCATCGCTGCGCCAATGTCTCATCGACGCGGGCGCCGTGCGCTTCAAGCCGATCTTCCTGACCGCCGCCGCGGCGATGATCGGGGCCGCCTTCATTCTTCTGGACCCGATCTTTCAGGGCCTCGCGATTTCCCTGCTCTTCGGCCTCGCCTCCTCCACCGCCCTCACGGTTCTGGTCATACCCGCGATCTATGTCGTGCTCCGCGACGACAAACGCGGGTTCGACGCTGCGGGCGGTTGATCGCCCGCTACGCCTTCAGCTTCTCGCCGAGGAAGGTGAGCGTGCGCTCCCAGGCCAGCTTCGCGGCCTCGGCGTTGTAGCGCTCGGCCGAGGTGTCGTTGTTGAAGGCGTGGTTGACGCCCTCGTACATGAAGATCTGGTAGGACACGCCGGCCTTGTCGAGCGCGGCCTTGTAGGCGGGGATGCCGGCGTCGATGCGCTGGTCGAGCCCGGCATAGTGCAGCAGCAGCGGTGCCTTGATCATCGGCACGTCGGCCGCATCGGGCTGCATGCCGTAGTACGCGACCGCGGCGTCGAGCGAGGGGTCGTGAACCGCCAGCTGGTTCACCATGCCGCCGCCCCAGCAGAAGCCGACCGCGCCGACCTTGCCGTCCCCGTCGGCATGGGCACGCAGGAACGCGACGGCCTGCATGGCATTCGCCACGGTCGCCTTCATGTCGAGCTTGCCGATCATGTCGCGGGCCTGGTCTTCGTTGCTCGGCGTCCCGCCGAGGGGCGACAGCAGATCGGGCGCCATCGCGAGGAAGCCGGCGACGGCAAGGCGCCGCGTCACGTCCTCAATATGGGCGTTGAGGCCCCGGTTCTCGTGGATGACGATGACGGCGCCGAACTTCGTGCCGCTAGCGGGCTTCGCGAGATAGCCTTTGATGGCGCTGTCCTGGCCGGGGAAGTTCACGGTCGAGGTCGCGATCCGTGCATCGTCGGGCGCCACGACCGCCGCGACCGCCCGGTTTTCCAGGAACGGCAGCACGGCCGTGGCGGCAGCGACGCTGCCGGTCATCGCCGCCAGGCGCTCGAGGAAGACGCGCCGGTCGAGCGGGGCGTGGGTGTATTCGTCATAGAGATCGATGATTCTCTGATCCATGGTCGCTCCCTAACGTCTGGCCGGTCGACACGACGAGAACATTCAGCCACCGGGCCCTATTCCATCGGAAGGGGCTTTTCGGTGGCGGGATGGGACGCAGCGTTCTAGCGGCTCGGAGGGCTCGGCCTGGCCAGAGCTATTGGGGACGTGCCTGCGACCAGGATAGCGAGGCGAGGGTCTCGGCCTCGGCGATCTGCGGCGCGCTCAGGTGCGGGCGCAGGCGCTCGCAGGCCTCGGCCGCCGCCGCGCGCAGGTCGGGCGTGTCGGCCGTGGCGGCGGCGCGCGCATACCATTTGAGCGCCTGCACGAGGTCCGGCGGCGCATCCTCGAAGCCGAATTCCCGGGTGCGGGCGAGCAGGATCTCGGCTTGATCGTTGCCGGCTTCGGCGGCCATGGTCAGCAGGCCCAGCATCTCGCCGGCCGTGCGTTGCGGCAGCAGGCCGACGAACTGCAGATGGGCGAGCTCATATTGCGCGCCGGCATCGCCGGCCGCGGCGCGGGCGCGGAACCAAGCGACGGCCTCGTCGAAGCTCTGCCAGACGCCGAGGATGCCATCGCTCAGGAGCGTCGCCTGGGCGGACGCCGACGCGCGCGCCGTGTCTTCGGTGCCGCCCGGCTGCGCCCACCCAGCGACCGCAGCCGCACAGGCCAAGCAGAAGAGTCCGAGTCTCATCCCATCACCTCGTTCGTTAGCGCACGCCGAATTCGGCCAGGGCCATGGCCGTGCCGAGCCCGAGCATGAGCGATGCCGCCGCCAGATCGAGAGCCACGGCGGCGCGCCGGCTCCGCATCACCGCCGCCGCCCGGCGGCCGGCGAGCGCCAGGCCGAAGAACCAGAGCGGCGACACCAGCATGACGCCGCAGGCGAAGGCGACGCGCTCGACCTCTGCGAAGCGCAGCGCCGCGCCGCCGACGACGCCGACCATCTCGAGATAGACCTGCGGGTTGAGCAGGCTTAGGATGATTGCCGGCGCGATCGCACAAGACGCGGCCTTCGCGGCGCGCCCCGGCGCGGGGTGCTCGTGGATCCGCAGGACGCTGCCGATCAGCTGCAGGACCCCGCAAGCCACGACAAGCGCGGCGCCGCCCCATGCGGCCAGACTCCGCACCGACGGAAAGGCTGCAAGCAGGGCGCCGGAGCCGCTGGCACCCGCGACGACCATGACGACATCGGAGAGCGCACAGATGGCCGCGACCTGGAGCGCCTGGTCGCCGCGCAATCCCTGCCGCAGCACGAACAGGCTCTGCGGGCCCAGGGTGAGGCACAGGCCCACGCCGAGCAACACGCCTTGCAGCAGAATCGGCAACAGCTCCGCCGACATGACCCCTCCCCACGTCCGCGGCCGCCTCTTGCGGTCGGTCCCGCCCGGACTGATGGGGAGGAGATTGTCTGGCCGGCAGGCGCCTGGCAGTGACGGCGGTCACCGGCGGGGCCGGACAATCACGCATCTGTGATCGAGATCACGCGCCGGACGCATCGCGGCGCCTGTAGTTTCCATTCGTGACTGCTCACGAATGCGCCGGCCGCGCTGACGAATCCGTGTGGCATGACCATATTGATTCGGCGGCCGACGCCGCTCGACGAACGAGGACAGCAGGATGGCCCGAGCTCGTCTGATTCTCGTGCAATTGCTCTTCGCGCTGGCGCTGGTGGTTCCGGCCCATGCCGGGGCGGACGCGACCAATTCCACCGCTGCCTTCGACGAGGTATGGCGGACCGTTCGGGACCGGTTCTATGACCGCAGCCTGCACGGCCTGGACTGGGATGCGGTCCGCGACAAGTACCGGCCGCTCGCCGCGGCGGCCCCCACGGACCGCGTGCGCGCGGACGTCATCAACAGCATGCTGGCCGAACTCCAGGCCTCCCATACCGGCTACTTCACGCCGGCGGACACCGCCTACTACGATCTCGCGGACATCTTCGCGTGGGGATTGCGGCATCGGCTGGAGGCGGCGTTTCCGGGCGGCAAGGTCGCCTATACCGGCATCGGCATCTTCACGCGCACGATCGACGGCAAGACCTTCGCGAGCGGCGTGCTGGGCGGCCTACCCGCAGACAAGGCCGGGCTGCTGGTCGGCGACGAGCTGATCGCGGCCGATGATGCACCGTTCGCGCCGGTCGAGTCGTTCGCGGACAAGGGCGGCCGCAAGGTGACGCTCACCATCCGCCGCAGCCGCGACGGCGCGCCCCAGCATCTCACGGTGATACCGGAGCGGATCGAGCCGAACGACGCCTTCCTGCGGGCGATGCGCGCGAGCACGAAGGTGATCGAGCGCGGCGGCGTGCGCATCGGCTACATCCACGTCTGGTCCTATGCGCGCAACGACTACCAGGAGCTGCTCGCCGACCAGATCGCGACCGGTCCGCTCAAGGACGCCGACGCGCTGATCTGGGACCTGCGCGACGGCTGGGGCGGCGCCGTGCCCGACTATCTCGACATCTTCAATGCGCGCGCCCCTACCATGGTCACGACCGAACGCGGCGGCAGCACTTCGGTGATCAACGCCAAATGGCGCAAGCCCGTGGCGCTGCTGATCAACGGCGGCACGCGCAGCGGCAAGGAGGTGCTGGCCTACGGCTTCAAGAAGTACGGCTACGGTCTCGTGATCGGCGCGCGTAGCGCCGGCGCGCTGCTGGCGGCACGGGCCTTCCTGCTCGACAGCGGTGGCCTGCTGCTGCTCCCGGTCGCGGACGTCGCGGTCGACGGCGAGCGGCTCGAGGGCCGCGGCGTAGCGCCGACGATCGAGGTGCCGTTCGACCTGCCCTACGCCGCCGGCGCCGATCCGCAACTCGAGCGCGCGGTCGACGAGCTGGCGCGAACGCTGGGCGGTTGATCAGCGCACGGCGCGCAGGCGGGCGCGGCCGCCCGCCAGGTGCGCGCGTTCCCAGTCCACCATGTAGTCGCGGGTCAGCGGCACGGCGAGCTGCTGCTTGGCGAGCTGCATCTGGAACACCATCTGGTCTCCATAGCGGAAGCTGAGCTCGCAGCCCGTGAGATAGAAGTCCCACATCCGGCAGAAGCGCTCGTCGTAAAGCGCCCGCACCCGCTCGCGGTTGGCGGCGAAGCGCTGGCGCCAGGCGCGCAAGGTCTCGGCATAGTGCAGGCGCAGGATCTCGATGTCGGTCACCCACAGACCGGCGGCCTGCACCGCCTCCATCACCTCCGACAGCGCCGGCGTATAGCCGCCGGGGAAGATGTATTTCTGCAGCCAGGGGTTGGTGCCGCCCGGCGGGCCCATCGAGCCGATCGAATGCAGGAGGGCGACGCCGTCGTCGGCCAGCAGATCCTTCAGCTTCTGGAAGAACTCGCGGTAGTGCGGCACGCCGACATGCTCGAACATGCCGACGGAGACGATGCGGTCATAACGGCCCTGCTCTTCCCGGTAGTCGCGCAGATGGAAGCGCACGCGCTCGGCCAGGCCGGCGTCGGCGGCGCGCGCCTGGCTCACCTTGTGCTGCTCGACGCTGAGCGTGACGCCGGTGACGTCGGCCCCGGCCTCCTGGGCCAGATAGAGCCCGAGTCCGCCCCAGCCCGAGCCGATATCGAGCACCCGGAGCCGCTGGCGATCGAGCATGAGCTTGCTGGCGATGTGGCGTTTCTTGTTCTCCTGGGCGGTCTCCAGGCTGTCGGATTCGGCGGCGAAATAGGCGCAGGAATACTGCCGATCACGATCGAGAAAGAGATCGTAGAGCTGGTCCGACAGATCGTAGTGGTGAGCGACGTTGCGACGGGCGCGACCGACCGGATTGTACTGTTTCAGGCGGCGGGCGACGGTATTGACCAGCACGTACCAGGCGCTGCGCTGCAGATGGACGTAATTGCGCGCGGCGATCTCCAGGAAATCGTAGAGCGTGCCCTCCTCCACCGTCAGCTCTCCGTCCATATAGGCTTCGCCGACGGACAGGGCCGGATTGAACGCCAGCGTGTAGTCGAGACGACGGCTGGCGACGCGAATCGTGCAGCGCGGCGGGGTGCGGTCGCCCAGGTCGTGGGTGCGGCCGGCGCCATCGATGAGGCGGAGGTGGCCCGACCGGATGATGGACTTGAGGACGACGGCAAACAACATGCTGTGAGGGACTCCGCTCGCGACGCGCGACGGCGGCACGATAGCGGGGCCGGCACGGGTTGGCCAGCAGCACAGCCGAGTACAAAGACAAAGCCCTCGCTCCAGCGCTCTCCTGCAGGCGGGAGCGAGGGCGCGGCTAGCCGCTGGTGGCGGCCAGGCGCAGGTTGCCGCGCAGGACGCGCTCGCGCGGCAGCTTGACGACGACCACCGTGCCGGAGCCGACGTTGCTGGAAATCGTCAGGCTGCCGTCATGCAGCTCCACCATGGCCTTGGCCAGGGGGATGCCGAGGCCGGTGCCCTCGTAGCGGCGCGACCAGGCGTTGTCGATCTGGCCGAAGGCCGAGAACACCTTGGGCATGTCCTCCGCCGCGATGCCGATGCCGGTGTCGACGACGCGGATGAGGACGTTTCCCTCCTCGTCGCGCGCGAGCCCGAGCTGCACCTCCCCGCCCATGGGCGTGAACTTGATGGCGTTCGACACCAGGTTCATGAGCACCTGCCGCAGCTTGCGCTCGTCGGCGCGCATGCGGACGGCCTGCTCGGCGCCCTCGCGATGGAGCGATACCCCGGCGACCTCGGCGCGCGGGGTCTGCTGGCGGACTACGTTGGAGATCATCTGGTTGAGATCGACCTCGCTCTCGGTCAACCGCAGCTTGCCGCTCTCCGACTTAGAATATTCGAGGATGTCGCTGATCAGGTTGAGTAGGTGGGCGCCGCTCTCGTTGATGTCTTTGGCGTACTCACGGTAGCGCTCCTGGCCGAGGGGCCCGAGCAGCTCGCGCTTCAGGACCTCGGAGAAGCCGATGATGGCGTTGAGCGGCGTGCGCAGCTCGTGGCTC
>DATIXH010000228.1:0-34996 GCA_035518775.1 Candidatus Acidiferrum sp. | reverse complement strand
CTGAAGACCGGCCGCATCATGGCCAAGGACGAGGACGTCTGCCTGCATTGCGGCCTGTGCGCGGAGCGCTGCCCGACCGGCGCCTGGGACATGCAGAAATTCCTGCTGGAGACGGCCCAGGCCGGCAAGCCATGCCACGCCCGCTAGAAAGCACCAACGACTTCGTCGTCAAGTTCGCCAACGTGAACGGCTCGGGCTCGGCAAGCGCCAACCGGCTGTTCGCCAAGTCGATCCTGCGCATGGGCGTGCCGATCAGCTCGCGCAACATCTTCCCGTCGAACATCCAGGGCCTGCCGACCTGGTACGAGGTACGCGTGTCGGAGATCGGCTATCTCGGCCGGCGCGGCGGCGTGGATCTCATGGTCGCCATGAACCCGCAGACCTGGGACAAGGACGTCGCCAGCATCGAGCCCGGCGGCTACCTGTTCTACGACTCGACCAGGCCGGTGCCGCCGTCGAAGCTGCGTGACGACATCAACATCGTCGGCGTGCCCCTGACCGAGATCTGCAACCGCGAATATACCGACGCGCGTCAGCGCCAGCTGTTCAAGAACATCATGTACGTGGGCGCGCTGTCGGCCCTGCTCGACATGGACGTGGCCGAAATCGAGCGGCTGATCGGCGAGCAGTTCAAGGGCAAGGGCAAGCTGATCGATGCCAACAACCGCGCCCTCCATATCGGGCGCGACTATGTGCTGAAGCAGCTGAAATGTCCGCTCGGCCTGCGGCTGAAGCGGACGCGGGGCGTCGGCGACCGCATCTTCATCGACGGCAACAGCGCGGCGGCACTCGGCTGCGTCTATGGCGGCGCCACCGTGGCGGCCTGGTACCCGATCACGCCCTCGACCTCGCTGGCTGAGGCCTTCATGCGCTTCTGCCGGCGCTACCGCACCGATCCCGTCACGGGCAAGACGCGCTCCGCGATTATCCAGGCCGAGGACGAGCTCGCCTCCATCGGCATGGTCATCGGCGCCGCCTGGAACGGTGCCCGCGCCTTCACCACCACCTCCGGTCCCGGCATCTCCTTGATGCAGGAATTCATCGGCCTCGCCTATTTTGCCGAGGTGCCGGCGGTCATCTTCGACATCCAGCGCGGCGGCCCTTCGACCGGCATGCCCACGCGCACGCAGCAGTCAGACATCCTCACCTGCGCCTACGCCTCCCACGGCGACACCAAGCACGTCCTGCTGCTGCCCTCCGATCCGCAGGAATGCTTCGACTTCGCCGCCCTCTCGTTCGACCTCGCCGACCGGCTGCAGACGCCGATCTTCGTCATGCTCGACCTCGACATCGGCATGAACGAGGGGTTGAGCGCGCCCTTCACCTGGAACGACTCACGGCGGATGGACCGCGGCAAGGTCATGGACTTCGACGACCTCGAGGCTGGGCGCGAGTTCGGCCGCTATCTGGACGTCGACGACGACGGCATAACCTACCGCACCTATCCCGGCACCCACCCGACGCGCGGCGCCTTCTTCACGCGCGGCAGCAGCAAGGACGCCTTCGCACGCTACACCGAGGAAGGCGGCGCCTATGTGGAGAACATGCAGCGGCTGCTGAAGAAGTTCCGCACGGCGCGCACGCTGCTGCCGGCGCCGGTGCTGGGCCGCGCACACAGGTCTGCGCGCTTCGGCGTCATCTACTACGGCTCGACCGCGCCGGCCATGGAAGAGGCGCTCGATGCGCTCGAGGACCATGGCGCGATGCTCGACCTCATGCGGTTGCGCGCTTTCCCGTTTCACGACGAGGTCGCCGCGTTCATGGCGCGCTATGAAAAGGTGTTCGTGGTCGAGCAGAACCGCGACGGCCAGATGCGCACACTGCTGATGAACGAGTGCAACGTCGACCCGAACAAGCTCATCCCCATTCTCCACTACGACGGAACGCCCATCACCGCCCGCTTCATCATCCGGGAGATCGCGG
This sequence comes from Candidatus Acidiferrum sp., assembly GCA_035518775.1. Classification (GTDB taxonomy): domain Bacteria; phylum Pseudomonadota; class Alphaproteobacteria; order Dongiales; family Dongiaceae; genus JBGPEQ01. The sequence continues at coordinate 33,073 of DATIXH010000228.1, read as the reverse complement.
GACGGCTGGCAGCGCTCGACGTCGCGCCGTTCCGCAAGGTAATCGCATGACCTACATCACCAAGCCGACCTTTCACCACCCGCACTTGGCGCCCAACAGCCTGGGCTATACGCGCCGCGACTACGAGGGCGCGGTTTCCACGCTGTGCGCCGGCTGCGGCCACGACTCCATCAGCGCTGCGATCATCCAGGCCTGCTTCGAGCTGGAGATCCCGCCGCACCGCATCGCCAAGCTCTCGGGCATCGGCTGCTCCTCGAAGACCCCGAACTACTTCCTCGGCAGCTCCCATGGCTTCAACAGCGTGCACGGCCGCATGCCTTCGGTGCTGACCGGCGCCAACCTCGCCAACCGCGACCTCATCTATCTCGGCGTCTCCGGCGACGGCGATTCCGCCTCGATCGGGCTCGGCCAGTTCGCCCACTGCATCCGGCGCAGCGTGAACATGACCTACATCGTCGAGAACAATGGCGTGTACGGCCTCACCAAGGGCCAATTCTCGGCCACCGCCGACCGCGGCTCCAAGAGCAAGCGCGGCATGGTGAACTACGACGAGCCGATCGATCTGGTGAGCCTCTCTATGCAGCTCGGCGCCAGCTTCGTCGCCCGCAGTTTCTCCGGCGACAAGGGCCAGCTGGTGCCGATGATCAAGGCCGCCATCCAGCATCACGGAGCCGCCCTGATCGACTGCATCTCGCCCTGCGTGGCCTTCAACAACCACGAGGGCTCGACCAAGAGCTTCGACTATGTGCGCGAGCACAACGACTCCGTCAATCATCTCGACGTGATCGTCGGCCGCGAGGAGATCACGGTGGACTATGCGCCCGGCACGGTCGAGGAGATCGCGCAGCACAACGGCGCGCGGCTGCGTTTGCGCAAGCTGGCCGAGACCTACGATCCGCACGACCGCATCGCCGCCATGAAGTATCTGCAGGAGGCGCAGTCGGCCGGCGAGATCGTCACCGGCGTGCTCTATGTGGAGTCCGAGCCCACCGACCTGCACGACTATCTCAATGTCGTCGAGAAGCCGCTGAACCAGCTCGGCGACAGCGAGCTGATTCCGGGCGAAGAGGCACTGGAGCAGTTCAACGAGTCGCTGCGGTAGTGCGCCCACCTGCTCGGTGTCATGGCCCGGCCTTGAGCCGGGCATCCCTTGAGCCACTGCACCATGGATTGCCGGGTCAAGCCCGGCAATGACAAGTGAGGAAGGCCAACGTAGTCAGGCCGCGGGCAGCGCTTGCCGCGCGCCCCACGCTACCCCTTCAGCGCGCCTTCCATCAGGCCCTTGAAGAAGAACTTCTGGGCGGCGGTGAAGGCGAGGATGCCGGGGGTGACGACGATGACGTAGACGGCGGCGAGGTTCGGCCAGGCCCATTGCCCCTGCCCGCCCTGGGCGGCGGCGAGGACGACGGGCATGGTGCGGCGCGCCTCGTCGTCGATCAGCGTCAGGCACAGTAGGTATTCACCCCAGGCGGCGACGAAGTTGACGATGAAGATGACGACCAGGCCGTTACGCACCATCGGCAGGCCGACCATCCAGAGCGTGCGCCAGGGGCCGGCGCCGTCGATCTTCGCGGCCTCGATCATCTCGTGCGGCACCAGCTGGAACATGCTGCGCATGATCAGGATGCTGATGGCCAGCTGCAGCGTGACATAGGGGAGGATCAGGCCGGCGGTGTCGTTGATCAGGCCGAGGGCCTTCTGGGTCTCGTAGATGCTGATGATCGAGACGACGCGCACGGGGAAATAGAGCGACACCAGCAGCGCCGCCACCACCACGCCGGTGCCGCGCGGCCGCAGATGCACGAGCGCATAGCCGGCGAGCACGGCGCAGACTGTCGTGATCAGCACCGTGCCGGCCGTGACGTAGATGCTGTTGAACAGGTTGATCGGCAGGTTGACGATCCGCTCGAACACGAAGCTGTAGTGCGTGAAGTCGAACTTGCGCGGCCAGAAATCGCCGCGCATGGCGTCGGGCAGCGACTTGATCGACATCATGAGCACCCAGGCGAGCGGCAGCAGGATGATCACCATGAAGAAGTCGATCACGCCGTGCCGGACGATGGCGCTGCGGTTGCGGCTGAACCAGCCCTGCTTCGCTCTGGCGTGGGCGGTCGATGCCGCGGTGCGATGGACGGCCTCGGCGGTCATGCGGCCTCAGCCTTTCGGCCGGAAGATACGCAGCAGGAAGGCCATGACGATCATCATGGCCACCGCGCCGATCATGCCGATGGCGGCCCCGTAGCCCTGACGCCAGAGGCCGGTCTTGAAGGCCTGGTCGTACATGAAGATCGTCCAGGTGTAGGTCGGGGACGCCCGGTTGAAGCCGCCGAAGATGAGATACTCGTCGATCACGGCCATCGCCGTGCCGAACCGCAGGACGACGAGGATCATCATGATCGGGGCCAGGCGCGGGCGCGTCACGTGCCAGAACACCTGCCATTCGCTGGCGCCGTCGATGCGGGCGGCCTCCGGCAGGTCCTTGGGGATCGCCGCCAGGCCGGCGAGGAAGAAGATGGTGTGGTAGCCCAGGCCCCACCACACCTCCATGACCGCAATCGAGGGCAAGGTGAGCGGCGTGCCGCCCAGCCACTGCGGCGCGTTCTGCAGCGTGAACAAGCCGGTCGTGCTGACGAGGAAGTGGTTTATCGGGCCGGCCTGGTAGTTGTACATCCACTTCCACAGCACGAAGATGAGGGTGCTGGGGATCACGGCCGGAATGAGCAGAACCACTCGGTAGAGCGTGGCGAGGCGCTTGCTCGTCACGCGGTCGATGAGGATGGCGAGCAGCAGCGGCAGGATGATCGTCCCTGGCAGGAACATGATCGTGAAGAGGGCCGCGCGCCACAGGCTCGCCCACATCAGCGGGTCTTCGAGCGCCTGGATGTAGTTGTCGAACCAGACCCACTTCGCCGGCTCGTTCGTGAGGAACTGGTAGTCGGTGAAGCTCATCCAGAGGACGCGGATGATCGGCCAGACCTGGTAGCCGACGAAGAAGGCGACCGCCGGCAGCAGGAACAGCCACATGCCGGCGCCTTCGCGCAGGCGCGTGATCTGCCCGCCGTGGCGCCGCGGGAGGCTCATCGGGCCGGATGCAATCGTCTGTGCCATGCGCTCAATTCAGCAGGCGTCTCAGCTTCGGAACACTCGTCGTCATTGCCGCGAAAGCGGGCATCCAGGGCCGCAGAACTCGTCGATCGCCCTGGCCCCCCGCCTTCGCGCGGGTGACAAACTCAGCAAGTGCGCCTGAGTGGTGCGCGCGGGGACCGGGGCGGCCAGATCGCCCGATCCCCGCTGCAACCGACGACTAGCCCTTCTTCAGCTCGGCCTGGACCGCGTCCACGACCTTCTGCATGGCGACCTTCGGATCGGCTTCCTCGCCCTTCAGGTAGGTCTCCCAGATGGGCTTGCCGATCACGAACTGCTGCAAGCCGAAGAGGTGGTTGGTGATGGCCTTGGCCTTGTCGAGCTGACCGCGGACCAGTCCGACGAACTCCGGCAGCCAGTCCGGCTTGTTGGCGGCCCAGTCGGCGTAGAAGGACTTGTAGGGCGGCAGCTGTCCCGGATGGACGCCCGGGGTGCCGACGATCGAGTCCTTCCAGATCTGCTGGTCGTAGGTCAGCGCCTTGATGTACTCGGCCGCCTTCTCCTTGTTCTGGCCGTACTTGAAGAGCGCGCAGCCGGTCGTCCAGAACACGGTCGAGCCCTCGCCGTTGGTGAACTTCGGCAGCGGGCCCAGATGCAGCTGCTTCGGGTCGTCCCAGCTGGCGGCCATGCGCAGGGGTGCGTTGAAGTATTTGAAGTAGAGGCCGACGCGCTGCGTGGCGAAGGCGACCTCGTCGGGCGTGCCGTTGACGCCGGCGTCCGACGCGCCCTCCAGCAGGATATCGGGATTCGCCACGGTCATGATCTGCTTCATCAGCTTCAGCGCCTCGATGGCAGGCTCGCTGGTGAAGTCGAACAGACCCTCCGACGTGTAGACCTTGCTGCTCATGCTGTGGGTGACGGGAGCCAGCGAGCGCCAGCCGTGGGCGTCGAAGGTGGCGCCCCAGGGGGCGGCCTGGGAATCGACGATCTTCTTGGCGCTGGCCAGGAATTCGTCCCAGGTCGCGGGGGCGGCGTCGGCCACGCCGGCCTTGCCGGTCAGGCCTGAATGCCAGCCCGTGCCGATCACGTCCAGGAGGAACGGCCAGCCATAGAGCTTGCCGTCGATCGTGCATTCCTCGCGGATCGAGGGGATGATGTCGTCGATCACCTCCTTCGGGATGTAGTTGTCCCAGGGCTCGATCACGTCGCCCTTGATCATCTGCGACATTTCCACGAACGGCGTCTGGCCGACGTAGACGTCCCAGGTGCTCTGCTTGCTCTTGGCCTCGGCCACGAAGCGCTCGATGCCGAAGCCCTCGACCGGGGCGATCTGGTAGTTGATCCCCGGGAACTTCGCGTTCACCTGGGGAATGGCGGGATGGAGATCCTGAATCCACTGATAGAAGGTCGGCGTCAGCGGGCGGTCGGCCGCCAAGGCCGCTCTCATGCCGCTCTTCGCCACGGCGCCGACGCCGGCCAGGCCGAGGCCGGCGACCAGGCTGCGCGTGAGAAACTCGCGCCGGTCGATGGTCCCCTTCTGGAGCTGTTCGAATGCTGCCTGCTGCAGGAGGTATTCCTGCTCCTTGCGTACGCTCATCAGTCACCTCCCTCTGTACGGGTCTTTTGGATATCGACGGTTGGCAGAGGCATGTTAGCCACTAATATGAACGGACGGCAACGGCCCTTGGACAGATCCCATGAACGTGCTCGATCGCTTCCGGCTCGACGGCAAGCGCCTGTTCATCACTGGCGGCAGCCGCGGCTTCGGCCGGGTGATTGCACTGGCGGCGGCCGAGGCCGGCGCCGATATCGTCCTGAACGCGCGCGACGCCGACGCGCTGGCGAAGACGGCCGCCGAGGTGCGCGAGCGCGGGCGGCAGGCCTGGACCTTTGCCGGCGATATCGCCCAGCCGGCGCTGTGCGAGGAACTCTGCAAACGGGTGCTCGCCGATGCGGGGCCGATCGACGTGCTCGTGAACAATGTCGGCGGCCGCAATCTCGACGTGGCGATCGAGGACACGGACCTGGCGACCTGGCAGAAGTTCGTCGATCTCAATCTTACCCATTGCTTCCTCTGCACCAAGATCATCGGCGGGGCCATGCTCCCGCGCGGCCAGGGGCGCGTGATCAACATCGCCTCGATCAGCGGCATGATCGCCAACCGCGGGATCGGCGGCCGCTTCTACGAGACGACCAAGGCGGCGCTGATCCATTTCACCCGCGCCGCGGCCGCCGACTGGGCGCCGCGCGGCGTCACGGTGAATGCCATCTGCCCCGGCCTGTTCATGACCGAGCCGAATGTCGCCTGGGCGAAGAAGCACCCGGAGGTGATCGAGACCTTCGTGCGAGCCGTGCCGATGGGGCGTGCCGGCGAGCCGCACGAGATCGGCCCGCTGGCGGTCTATCTGGCCTCGCCGGCATCGAGCTACGTCACCGGCGCCGCCTTCGTGATCGACGGCGGCTACACGCTGTGGTGATCCGTCAGAGCTTGCAGCGTTTGTAAGTGTCCATCCAGGGGCGCAGCTTTTCGAACTGCGCGCTGGCCGCGAACACGTCGGCGTCGGCATAGCGCCGGCCGACGATCTGCAGGCCGATGGGCAAGCCGTTGTCGGCCAGCCCGGCCGGAACCGTGGCCGCCGGGTAGCCCAGGAAGTTGATCAGGTAGGTCATGCACCAGCCGATCAGGGGGTCGATGGCTTCGCCGTTGATCTGCTTCGGCCCGACGGTATTTCCGTCCGCCGCATTGTCGACGGCGACGCAGGCCAGCGTGGGAGAGACCAGGAAATCGTGGCGGTCGAGCACGGCGCGCAGGGCGTCGAACACCTCGCTGCGCACGGCCTGGTCGGCGAGGTACTGAACGGCCGTCATGTTCCGGCCGATCTCGTCCCAGTGCCAGAGCTCCGGCGGCAGGTCGTCGTGATGGTCGCGCATGAGGTCGATGCCCTGGCGCTTGAAGCCTTCGAGCGCGGCCACCTGCATCACCGAGATGAAGCGGCACCAGACGTCGCTCAGCTCGCGCTGCGAGCGCCGGATGTCGACCTTCACCTCCTCGACGCGCGCGCCGGCCTCCTCGAAGGCCTTGACCGCCTTGTCGACCACGGCGATGACGCGCGGCTCGACCGGGAAGATGCCGTAGTCGCGGGTGTAGCCGATGGTCTTGCCGGCGATGGAGGCGCGCAGCGCGGCCATGAAGTCCACCTTGCCTTCGATGCTGTAGGGGTCGCGCGAATCGAAGCCTGCGAGCACCGACATCGCCAGGGCGGAATCCTCGACGGTCCGGCTGATCGGGCCCTCGAAGAGGAAGGGCGCGGTGCCGCCGAAGGCGTTTGGCCGCGACACGAAGGGCACGCGCCCGAAGCTCGCCTTGTAGCCGAAGACGCCGCACCAGGACGAGGGGATGCGGATCGACCCGCCGCCGTCGGTGCCTTCGCAGAGCGGCAGGAGGCCGGCCGCCACCGCGCCGGCGCTGCCGCCGGAGGAGCCGCCGGTGTTCTTCGCGAGGTCGAAGGGATTCTTCGACGGGCCGTACATGTAGTTGTCGCAGGTCCCACGGAAGCCGAACACCGGGCTGTTGGTCTTGCCGACCACGATCGCTCCGGCCTGCTCCATGCGCTCGACGAACGGGCAGCAGGTGTCGACGACGTAGTTCTTGAGGGCGCGGATGCCGCCGAAGGTCGTGACCCAGCCGCGCTTGAAGTCGAAACAATCCTTCATGGCGATCGGCACGCCATGGAAGGCGCCGAGCTTGTCGCCGCGCATGAGCGCGGCCTCCGCCGCCTTGGCGGCCTGCCGCGCCTCCTCGAACCCGAAGATGATGAGCGCGTTGATCTGCGGGTTGTGCGCCTCGATGCGCGCGATGGCGGCGTCCATCACCTCGACCGGCGACACCTCCTTGCGCCGGATGCGTGCCGCCAGCGTCGCGGCGGATTCGGTCTTCGCCAGATCCTCGGTCGTCATGCCTTTTCCTATCGCCATGTTTTCTTAACCGGCCCGACACTTTGCAACCCACCAACCCAGTTGTCACCCCCGCGAAAGCGAATGACAAGCAGTGGGTAGAGGCGCCTTACAGACTACCGTCGCCCCGCCGCCCTCGTCATCACCGCGCGAATGGTCGCGGCCGAGGTGACGAGGCGGTCGTATTCCGGCGGGCGCAACTCGCCGCCCATGAAGACGTGCTCGCGGCGAAAGCGCATGCCGCCGGGTGCCGGCTCGAGCGCGGCGAAATGGATCTCGCGCGGCTTGGCCGTGGCGAGGATACGGTCGACATTGCGGGCGGTGATGCCACCGCCGGGCATCACGATGATCCGGTCGCCGGCACGGCGGGCTAGTTCGGCGATCAGCGGCAGCCCTTCCAATACGCTCGCCTCCTGGCCGGAGGTGAGCACGCGGTCGACGCCGAGCCCGACCAGCGTCTCCAATGCCGCAAACGGGTCGGGCGTCATGTCGAACGCGCGATGAAATGTCACAGCGAGCGGCCGAGCCTGCGCGATCAGCGCGCGCGTCCGCTCGACATCGACCGTGCCGTCAGCGGTCAGAAGGCCGATGACGACCCCGTCGACGCCCTCGACCCTGGCTGTCTCGATGTCGGCCTGCATGATCGCGAAGTCGTCATCGTCGAACAGGAAGTCGCCGCCGCGCGGCCGGATGATGACATGCAGGCGGATGCCCGCGACCGTCCGCGCCTGGCGGATCATACCGCGGCTCGGCGTGGTGCCGCCCTCCAGGAGGTCGCCGCACAGCTCGACGCGGTCTGCCCCTGCTGACTTGGCGGCGCGAACGCCAGCCACTGAATCGACGCAGATCTCGTAGATCACCGTCACCCCCTTCGGGTAAGTGCCTGAACTCGGCACTGACATAGCACACTCGTTCGCCGGGGTTTGACGGCGAAAGTGGCCGCTGAACAGGGGCGCCCGCGCCGCCTGCGCGGGAGAGGACGCGAACGTCGAGAAGAGGCCGGTTAAGCCGCGGCTTCGCGGCCGGAGGCGGGCGCGGGCGCCGAAGCGGCGTCGGCGAGGCGCGGGAGCCAGATGGTCACGGTGGTGCCGACGTCGACCGCGCTGTCCACGTCGATCGTGCCGCCGTGCAGTTCCACGATCTGGCGGACCGTCGGCAGGCCGAGGCCGACCCCAAAGTTCTTCGTCGTGAACAGCGGCTCGAAAATGCGCGGCAGGACGTCTGCGGGAATGCCCGGGCCGGTGTCGACAACGGACAGGCGGAGATGCGGGCCAGCGCTCTCGGAGCGCACGGTGATGCGGCGATGATGGCCGGACGGCGGGTTCCAGGCTGGATCGGTCAGGGCCTGGGCGGCATTGTCGACGAGATGCGCGACCACCTGCCGAAACTGCTCGGTGTCGATCGCCACCTCGCCGGCGGCGTTCAGCTCGCGCGCGAGGGCGATGCCGTCGGGCAGCTTATAGTGGGTCAGGACGAGGCCGAGCCAGCCGTCGACCGCCGTCGGCGACCGCACGAGGTCCTTCTTGTGGGTGAACTCGAGCAGCGCGCCGATGATGGCGGCGCAGCGCTGGATGTTGCGATCGACACGCTCAAGTGCGCGCTCGACCCCGAGTTGCTTGCCGGCGGTGCGTTGATGCACGAGGGCCATCGAATTGCGGATGGCGCCGAGCGGATTGCGCAGCTCGTGGCTGACGGTCGCGGCGACCTGGCCGATCGTCGCCAAGCGCTCGCTGTTCGCCAGCTTGTCCATGGCGGACTTCAGGTTGGCGTTGGCCTCGCGCAGCTCGATCTCCATATGCTTGCGCTCGGTGATGTCCGTGATCACGCCGTTTACATAGCGCTTGCCGTCCGGGGTCGTTATGAGCGACTTGCGGGTCACAATCCAATGCTGCTTGCCCGCGGCGTTGGTGAGCGGCTCTTCGTTCACGTCGGCAGCACCGGTCTCCAGGACGACCTTGTCCTTGGCCTGGTAGATCCGGGCCTCCTCGGCCGGGACGAAATCGAAGTCGGTGCGCCCGACAATGTTGGCGCGCGTGCGGCCGAGCAGCGTGCAGAACGCATCGTTCACAACAACGAGGCGATGCTGCTCGTCCTTGACGAACAACGGGTTGGTGATGGCGTCGACGATGTGTGCGAGCACGTCGTGCTTGCCATCAGCGTCCAGGCTGGGCGCGTTCGCGACCGGGCCATCGACGAGGGAAACAGGGATGTCCATCCTGCGGACGCTAGCAAGAGTGGGTTAATTAAAAGTTTAGGGGGATTCTGGACCGAACCAGCCGGAGCCGGAGCGGCGCTGACCGGCACGGTCGCGCGCCGCCCGAACGCCTCGGATTTCTAACGATACGTCGACAATGTCCAGCGCTCAGACGTCCTGCACCTCGACGACGCCCGGGATGGCGCGGATGGCGGCACGGGTGCCGGGCGCGATGGACCATTCGCCGGGCAGCGCCATTTCGACCTCGCGGGTGCGGTCGAGCTCGAGGACGAGGCTGACCTTGCCGCGGCCGCGGCCTTGGCGCTGGATCACCTGCTTCACGCTCGAGAGCGGCGCCGGGTCCTTGAGGAAGATCCGCAGGCCGGCGGCGGCATGGGCGACCGCCTCGTCCAGCGGACGCACCTGCTGGGCCGTGAGCCGCAGCGAGTCCTCCTCGCTACGCACATCGGCGGCGAGCAGGACGGTCTTGCCAGGTTCCAGCTGATCGCGAGCCGTGGCCAGCAGATCGGAGAATACCGTGGCCTCGTAGATCCCGCTTTGGTCCGAGAGCTGGACGAAAGCGAAGCGGTTGCCGCGGGCGGAGGTGCGCTCCTGGCGGCTGACCACGACACCCGCGAGCTTGGCCCGGGTGGAAGGCGGGCGGGTCGCCAGCCAGTTCGGGATATCGCCGTAGCGGATGACGCCGAGGCGCTTCAGCGAGGCACCATACGCGTCGAGCGGGTGCGCGGACAGATAGAAGCCGATGGCCTCGAACTCCTTGGCGAGCTTTTCGAGCGCCGGCCAGTCCGGCACCACCGGCAGGGCGAAGCGGCGACCGCCGGCGGGCTCGAGATTGCCGAACAGGCTGACTTGTTGGCTGTCGCGCTCGCTGGCCGCGCTCTGGGCGTGGCGCAGGATGGTCTCGATGGCGGCGAAGGTCTGGTGCCGGTTGGGGTTCAACGAGTCGAAGGCGCCGGCGGCAACGAGGTTCTCCAGCTGACGCTTGTTGAGCAGCTGAGCGTCGAGGCGGGCGGTAAAATCGAAGAGGTCGCGGAACGCACCACCCTCCTCCCGCGCCTTCACGAGGCCGTCCATGGCGCCCTGCCCCACACCCTTCACCGCCGCGAGCGCGTAGCGGATGGCGCCGCCAAAGAAGGGCGTGCTGCCATTCCCGTTGCGCGCGAAGAGCGGGCTCTCGCCCGCATCTTCGACTGCAAAGGTGGCGCGCGAGCGGTTCACGTCGGGCGGCAGCAGCTTGATCTTCAGGCGGTCGAGCTCCTGCTTGAAGACGTTGAGCTTGTCGGTGTTGCCGAGGTCGAGCGTCATGGAGGCAGCGAAGAACTCGACCGGATAGTTCGCCTTCAGCCAGGCCGTCTGATAGGCGACCAAGGCATAGGCGGCGGCATGGCTCTTGTTGAAACCGTAGCCGGCGAACTTGTCGACCTGCTCGAAGATCTGCGCCGCCTTGGGTTCCGGCACACCGCGGGCGACGGCGCCGTCAATGAACGTCTTGCGCTGGGCGTCCATCTCGGCCTTGATCTTCTTGCCCATGGCGCGGCGCAGCAGGTCGGCGCCGCCCAGGCTGTAGCCCGACAGGGTCTGCGCGATCTGGATCACCTGCTCCTGGTAGATCATGATGCCGAAGGTCTCCTTCAGGATGCCTTCGAGCGTGGGGTAGAGATAGTCCGGCTCCTCCTCGCCGTGCTTGCAGGCGATGTAGCGCGGGATGTTGTCCATGGGGCCGGGGCGGTAGAGCGCGACGACGGCGATGATGTCCTCGAAGCGGTCGGGCTTCAGCTTGCGCAGCACGTCGCGCATGCCCGAACCTTCGAGCTGGAATATGCCCGTCGCCTCCGCCCGCCCGAGCATCTCGTAGGTCTTCTTGTCGTCGAGCGGGATGCCCGCGAGATCGAGATCAATGCCGCGCTGTTTCAGGAGATCACAGGCGAGCGCCAGCACGGTCAGAGTCTTGAGGCCGAGGAAGTCGAACTTCACCAGGCCGGCCTGCTCGACATATTTCATGTTGAACTGGGTGGCCGGCAGCGAGGAGCGCGGATCGCGGTAGAGCGGCACCAGCTCGTCGAGCGGGCGGTCGCCGATGACGACGCCGGCCGCGTGCGTAGAGGCGTGGCGGTAGAGGCCCTCGAGCTTCTGGGCGGTGTCGATCAGGCGACCGACCGAGGGATCCTCGTCGCGCAGATGCTGGAACATCGGATCGCGGTCGATGGCCTGCTGCAGCGTGACCGGATTGGCCGGGTTGTTCGGCACCATCTTGCAGAGGCGGTCGACCTGGCCATAGGGCATCTGCAGGACGCGGCCGACGTCACGCAGCACGGCGCGCGCTTTCAAGGTGCCGAAAGTGATGATCTGGGCGACGCGATCGCTGCCGTATTTCTGCTGGACGTATCGGATGACCTCGTCGCGGCGCGTTTCGCAGAAGTCGATGTCGAAGTCCGGCATCGAGATGCGCTCGGGATTGAGGAAACGCTCGAACAGCAGGCCCCAGCGCAAGGGGTCGAGATCCGTGATCGTGAGCGACCAAGCCACCACCGAACCGGCGCCGGAGCCGCGGCCGGGCCCGACCGGGATCCCCTGCCCCTTCGCCCACTGGATGAAATCGGCGACGATCAGGAAGTAGCCGGGAAAGCCCATCTGCTCGATGACGCCGAGCTCGAACTCGAGGCGCTGGCGATAGGGCTTGGCAGCCTGGGCGCGCGCCGCTGAATCCATGTCAGGCCTGTAGACCTGAGCCTCCAGGCGACGCTCCAGCCCCTCGGCGGCGCGCATGCGCAGTTCCTCGGGCTCCGTGCGGCCCGCGGCCACGGGGAAGGCGGGCAGGATGGGCTGGCGCACCGCCGGCATAAAGGCGCAGCGGCGCGCGACCACCAGCGTGTTGTCCACCGCCTCCGGCAGGTCGGCGAACAAGGCGCGCATCTCGGCGGCCGACTTGAAGTAGTGCTCGGGCGTGAGGCGACGGCGCTGCTCCTCCCCCACATAGGTGCCGCCGGCGATGCAGAGCAGCGCGTCATGCGCTTCGAACATGGCGCGGTCCGAAAAGAAGGCCTCGTTGGTGGCGACCAACGGCAGGTCGTGGGCATAGGCGAGATCGATCAGCCGTTCCTCGATCCGCGCCTCCGCCGCCAGGCCGTGGCGCATCAGCTCGACATAGAGGCGGCCCGGGAACAGCGACTGCAGCCGCTGCAGGGCGGCGTCGGCAGCCATGTCCTGGCCGTCGCCCAGCAGACGCCCGACGGTGCCGGCCGGACCGCCGCTGAGGGCGATCAGGCCGTCGCTCTGCCCGTCGAGGGTGGCAAGCGGCAGCTGCGGCGCCTCGCCCGGCTCGCCTTCGAGATAGGCGCGGGTCGACAGCTTCAGCAGGTTCTTGTAGCCGGCCTCGCTCTGCGCCAGCAGCACCAGTTGGTCCGGCGGCGGCTTGTGGCCGGCGCGGTTGGCGCCGTTGAGGCCGCCGCCCTGCTCCTCGCGGGCAATGCCGAGCTGGCAGCCGATGATCGGCTGCACGCCGGCGTCGCGGGCGGCGAGCGCGAACTCGAGGGCGCCGAAGAGGTTGCCGGTGTCGGTGACCGCGACCGCGGGCATGCCCTGCGCCTTGCACAGCGCGACCAGCTGCTTGAGCTTGATCGCGCCCTCCGAGAGCGAGTACGCGGAGTGGACGCGCAGGTGGACGAAATCGGCATGCGGCATGGCCGCAGGATTCCATAGAGTCGCCTGGGAGTCACCGCCGCCGCGGCGGCGGCGCGATCAGTGGGCGGCGATGTAGGCCTCGCGCAGGACGTTCGTCTCCAGTTCCGCCTCCTCCAGGCGGTATTTGACCACGTCGCCGATGCTGACGATGCCGGCCAACTCGCCATCGTCCAAAACCGGAACGTGGCGGATGCGGCTGTGGGTCATCTTGGACATGACGTCCTTGATGGTGTCCTGCAGACGGCAGGTGATGACCTCGTGCGTCATCACATCGGCTGCTGTCATCTTCAGCAATCCGGCGCCGTGCTCCACGAGGCCGTAGACGATATCGCGCTCCGACAGAATGCCTTCGATGGTGCTGCCGTCGCGGCTGATGACAATGGCGCCGATGCGGTCGAGCCGCATCCTGTGAACAACGGTGTCGATGGCCGATTCCGGGCGCATCGTCGCAACACGGTGGCCCTTGGTTTTGAGGATGTCCTCGACCTTCATGGCGGTCCTCCGCGCTTGGTCGGGCGCCGCCGACGGGCGGTGCCGCGTCGACAACGATTGTACGCCCATCCCCGGTGAATTACAGCGCCTGGACAACGCCCTCGTGCAGGGTAAGGCGACGGTCCATGCGGGCGGCGAGCGCCGTGTTGTGGGTAGCGATGAGGGCGCCGAGGCCGGCGTCGCGCACCAGCCGCAGGAGCAGGCCGAAGACCTCGTCGGCGGTATGCTCGTCGAGGTTGCCGGTGGGCTCGTCGGCCAGCAGCAGCTGCGGCTGGTTGGCGAGGGCGCGGGCGATGGCGACGCGCTGCTGCTCGCCGCCCGAGAGCTCGGCCGGACGGTGGCCGATGCGCGCCGCCAGGCCTACCTGGCTGAGCAGCGCCTGAGCCCGCTTGGCGGCCTCGGCGCGGGCGCGGCCGGCGATCATCTGGGGCACGACGACGTTCTCGAGAGCGGAGAACTCGCGGAGCAGGTGGTGGTACTGGTAGACGAAGCCCATCGTGTCGCGGCGCAGAGCCGAGCGAGCATCGTCGGGGAGCGCGGCGCCGTTCTTGCCGCCGATCCAGATCTCGCCGCTGTCGGCCTGCTCGAGCAGCCCAGCGATGTGCAGCAGTGTCGATTTGCCGCAGCCGGACGGCCCGACCAGCGCCACCAGTTCGCCGCGCCGGACGGCGAGCGACACGCCGCGCAGCACCTCCAGCCTGGCAGCGCCCTGGGCGAAGCCGCGCTTGACGTCCTTGAGGACGAGCACGTTGTCGGCGCGGTCATTCATAGCGCAGGGCCTCCACCGGATCGAGCCGCGCCGCCCGCCAGGCCGGATAGAGCGGCGCCAAGAACGAGAGCGCGAGCGCCATCGCCACCACCAGCGCAACTTGGCTATAGTCGATGATCGCCGGCAGCCGCGACAGGAAATCGATGACGCCCGCGAGCGCCGTGTCGCCCGCGATGCGGGGGAGCCAGCCGCCGATGCGCTCGATGCTGCGGGAGACGAGCAGGCCAAGGGCCAGACCGAAGACCGTGCCGAACACGCCTGTGCTGGCGCCGCTCATGAAGAAGATGCGCAGGATCGCCGGGCGGGTCGCTCCCATGGTGCGGAGGATGGCGATCTCGCGGCCCTTGTCCTTCACCAGCATGACCTGCCCCGACACGATGTTGAAGGCCGCCACCAGTACGATGAGCATGAGCAGGATGAAGACCACGATGCGCTCGACCTTGAGGGCCGAGACGAAGGCGGAGTTGAGGTCCTGCCAGTCGCGCACGCGGTAGCCGGGGCCGACCGCCTGCACGATGGCGGCCTTCGTGGCGGCGACAGCCTCGGGATCGGCGACCGTGAGGTCGACACTGGTCACCGCGTCGGACAGCGCGAAGTAATGCTGCGCCGTCTCCAGCGGCAGGTAGACGAAGTTGTTGTCGTACTTGTCGTTGTCGACCGCGAACAGGGCCGCGACCCGGAAGGCCTTGCTCTTCGGCACGGCGTCGCTGGCCGCACCCTGCGGGTTCGGCGTCACGAGCGTGACCTCGCTGCCGACCGCGACGCCCAGGCCGAGGGCCATGCTGTCGCCCATGACGACCTCGTCCGGGCCGGCGCCGAAGCTGCCGGCGACGAGATGCCGGCCGATAGCGGAGTGCTCGAGAAGATCGGCGGGCTTCACGCCGCGCGCGGTGGCCGCGGCCGACCGCCCCTGCGCCACCACCATCACGTCGCCGTCGATCGCCGGCATGGCATGAACGACGCCCGGAACGCCCGCCGCCTTCCGCACGAGCGCGTCATAGTCTTTCAGGGAGCCATCGGGCCGCTCGATACGCACGTGCGGATCGACGCCGAGGATGTGGGAGAGCACGTCGTGGCGCATGCCGTTCATCACGGACATGACGATGATCAGCGCCGCCACGCCGAGGCCGATGCCGATCAGCGAGATGGTGGCGGTGAAGGAGAGGGTCCGCCCCTGGCGCCGCGTCCGCAGATAGCGCCGCGCCAGCATGCGCTCGACCGGCGAGAACATGCCGGGCGCCGTCACGTCACTCATAGCGCAGGGCCTCCACCGGATCGAGCCGCGCCGCCCGCCAGGCCGCGTAGCTGGTGGCGAGAAACGACAGCCCGAGCGACAGCGCGATCACCTCGACCAGATTCGCGGCGGAGAGGCGCGCGGGCAGCTCCTTCAGGAAATAGACGTCGGGTGGGAACAGGGTTATGTGCGCGACGTCCTGCAGCCACTGGCGGATGGTCTCGATGTTGTCGCAGAAGAGGACGGCGAGCACCACGCCGAGCGCGGTGCCGACGATGCCGACGCCGATGCCGCACATCAGGAAGATGCGCAGGATGGAGCGGCGGGTGGCGCCCATGGTACGGAGGATGGCGATCTCGCGCGTCTTGTCGCGCACCAGCAGCACCTGGCCGGAGATGACGTTGAGGGCGGCCACGACCATGATCAGGGTAAGGACCAGCGCCAGCACGTTGCGCTGCACGTCGAGCCAGGCAAAATAGCCCGCATATTGCTGCTGCCAGTCGATGATGCGGAAGCGCGCGCCCGTCGCGTCGAAGATCGCCCGGCCGATGCGGAACACGTTGTCGGGATCGTCGACGTCTATGACCAGAGCGCTCGCGGCATCCTTGGCCTGGAAGAACAACTGGCCGGCTTCCAGCGGCATGTAGATGATGCGCTCGTCGTAGAACGACATACCCACCTCGAAGATCGCGACCACGTCGTAGGTCTTCGAGCGGGGGATGCAGCCGAGGACGGTGCAGCTGTTCTGCGGCTGGATGAGCGTCACGACATCGCCCGCCTTGACATGGAGGCGTTCGGCCAGGCGGGAGCCGAGGGCGAGCGCGCTCTTGCCGCTGAACTGCTCCAGATCGCCGTCGACGATGCGGACCTGCCGGATCTTCCGAACATCATCCGGGCGGACGGCGTGCACCTGAGCCCCGGCCGCGTAGCGTCCGGCCGTGGCCATGACGTTGCCGTCGACGGTCGGATAGACCGCCAGCACGCCCGGCACCTTGGCGACCTCGGCGGCCACCTGGTCGAAATCAGTGAGGTTGCGGCCGGCGGCCGCGAGGTTGAGATGGCCGTTGATGCCGAGCAGACGGCTCAGCACCTCCTGGCGGAATCCGCTCATGACCGAGAGCACGATGATCAGCGTCGCGACGGCGACGGCGATCCCGAGCAGCGAGAAGCCGGCGATGACGGAGATGAACCCTTCCTTCCGGCGCGCCCGCAGATAGCGCAGCGCGATCAGCCGTTCGACCGGGGCGAGCATTACCTTCGCCGCATGGGGCGGGCGACCGCGCGGCCGCCGCGCTATTTCGCGGCCACGCGGGCCAAGGCCGCATCGACCGCCAGTTCCTGGCGCTCGCCGGTCGCGCGGCGCTTCAGCTCCACCTTGCCGGCGGCCAGGCCACGGGGACCGACGATCAGCTGCCAGGGCAGGCCGATCAGGTCCATGTCCGCGAACTTGGCGCCGGGACGCTCGTCGCGGTCGTCATAGAGCACCTCGACGCCGGCGTTCTTCAGCTTGGCATAGAGATCGGTGCAGGCCTTGTCGCAGGCGGCATCACCGGCCTTGAGGTTGATCAGCCCGACCTTGAAGGGCGCCACAGCGTCCGGCCAGATGATGCCGGCATCGTCATGGCTGGCCTCGATGATGGCGCCGGCGAGGCGCGAGACGCCAATGCCGTAGGAGCCACTATGCACGTCGACCTGCTCGCCCGCTGGCGTCGAGACGCGCGCGCCCAGCGGCTTCGAATACTTCGTGCCGAAGTAGAAGATGTGCCCGACCTCGATGCCGCGGGTGGCGACCCGCTTGTCGGCGGGGACCGCCTCGAAGCGCGCGGCATCGTGCTTGTCGCCGGTGGCGGCGTAGAGACTGGTCCAGTGCTGCACGATCGGCTCGAGGTCGCTGTCGTAGTCGAGCTCTTTCGATGGCACGGGGAACTCCAGGTAGTCCCGGTGGCAGTAGACGGCGCTCTCGCCGGTCTCGGCGAGGATGAGGAATTCATGGCTGAGATCGCCGCCGATGGGGCCGCTCTCCGCCACCATCGGGATGGCCTTCAGGCCCATGCGATCGAAGGTCCGGAGATAGGCGACGAACATCCGGTGGTAGGACCGCTTCGCCGCCGCGAAATCGACGTCGAAGCTGTAGCCGTCCTTCATCAGGAACTCGCGGCCGCGCATGACGCCGAAGCGCGGGCGCACCTCGTCGCGGAATTTCCATTGGATGTGGTAGAGCAGCTTGGGCAGCGCCTTGTAGCTGCTGACTGCGCTGGCGAAGATGTCGGTGATTAGCTCCTCGTTGGTGGGGCCGTACAGCATCTCCCGGTCCTTGCGGTCGGTGATGCGCAGCATTTCCTTGCCGTAGTCGTCGTAGCGGCCGGACTTCTTCCACAGCTCGGCCGACTGGATGGTCGGCATCAGCACTTCCTGGCAGCCGGCGCGGTCCTGCTCCTCGCGCACGATCTGCTCGATCCGCTTGAGGACGCGGAAGCCGAGCGGCAGCCAGGAATAGATCCCGGCGCTCGCCTGCCGCACCATGCCAGCGCGCAGCATCAGCCGATGGGAGACGATCTCCGCCTCGGCCGGAGTCTCCTTGAGCGTGGGCATGAAATAGGCGGACAGACGCATCGCTCTTTCCTGTCACGGTCAACCGTCGGCGCCCGTAGCGGGTTCCGCGGGCCGGCGGACTGTAGGCAATGGCCGCGACCCTGTCCATGGCCGCGGCCTGCGCGAATCAGGGCGTTTTCGTGGCGTCCCGGCAGACGGCGGCCAGCGCGTCCGCCTCGCGATCGCTGAGCTCGACGCCGTTGAACGTCAGGCGATGATCGCTCATCCGCAGCGCGACGATGCCGATGAAGCTGTTCGCGTCGAACAGCGGCGAATCGTCAGGCAAGCCGAAACGCTTGCGCAGATCGTCGGTGATGACGACCGCAATCGTATCCGGCAGTTGCAGCCGCTGATTGCCGTCGAGATCGGCCGGCGCGACCGGCTTGCCGTGCACGTCGACGCCCGGCTGATAGGCCACACCGGGTGGCGGCACGTAGCGCACAGCCAATTCGCAATCGGAGCGAGCGACGGCGATCGTGCGCTCGGCAGCATGACCGGGTGCGCCGGCGACTGTGACAGTCGCGAGAACCGTCCCAATGGTCACTATCAGTGACTGTCGCACGTGCCGCTCCGAGGAATCGAATCTGACCGTCTGGTTAGGAATCGATATCGCCTCTGATTCTACGACAGCACTGGCAACCTCCGGTTTAAATTCGGCCGGATGGGTATTTGCCCCCGGTTAGGGCCGTTCCTCATGTATCACCTCAAGACTGAGAAAATTGCCCAATCTTTTGAGTAGCTTTTCGGTCGAAATTGAGTATACTCGCCGTCGCCAACAAGGAAGGGGCAAGAGCGGGCAACCGCTTTCGGCCCAGGTTCAGGGAAGAACGCAGCGAGGGAAGCGCCCTTGGGTCAGACCCCAAGGCACCTCTAAGGCCAAGAACGGATAAAAAATGAATTGGGCAAGCCCCCCGATCGGATGGCTTGCCCTTTTCTTTTGTGCACCGCACAAGCAGATGAGAAAGTCCGCCTAATCTATTGCTTGGACTTGCTATTCGACCAAGGCGGCTTGAGCCGGAGTATGCGGCGATGAACCGGGCAGTCGGGGCGGTGGGCACCGCCCAGATAGCCGATGCTCATCAAGAACTCGCCGACGATCTCGCCGCCGGTGAACACGAACGTCGTCTTGAACAGCTTCACCCACTCCGCCTTCTCACGCGGATGATGGGCGGCGAGCCAGTCGGCGAAGGAGCCGAACTCGCGGCGGAGCCCTTGGACACGTCGGGCGTTCTCGATGGCGGCGTTGACCTTCAGGCGGTTGCGGATGATCCCGGCATCGGCGAGCAGGCGGGTGCGGTCGCGCTCGCCATAGCGGGCGATGCGGTCGACATCGAAGCCGTGGTAGGCGCGCTGGAAGGCCTCGCGTTTCTTCAGGATCGTGAGCCAGCTCAGGCCGGCCTGGTTGATCTCCAGGACCAGCCGCTCGAAAAGCGCGTGTTCGTCGCTGATCGGGAAGCCGTATTCCCGTTCATGATAGGGGCCGTGCCAGGGATCGTCGGGCGCTACGTCGCAGTAGGATTTCAGTGCGGGGGCTTCGGCGGGCATGGATGGGGTCACAAGGTGCGCAGGGAAATCCAGCCGCTGTCGAGCACGTACCAGACGATGACCCAGATGATGGCCGAGACGATGGTCGTCGCGATGACCTTCAGGCCCATGTGCGGATTGACGGGCGCGCTTGGGGCATGGCCGGGCTCGGGATTGTCCGGTATCTGCACGCCCCAGGGCAGGACCGCGAAGATCACGACCCACCAGATCAGGAAATAGACGAAGATCCCGGAGATCCAGCCCATCTCAGGCCTGCTCCAGCTCGATCAGCGTGCCGCAGAAGTCCTTCGGGTGCAGGAACAGCACCGGCTTGTCGTGCGCGCCGGTCTTGGGTTCGCCGTCGCCGAGCACCCGCGCCCCCGCCGCCTTGAGCCGGTCGCGCGCGGCGTAGATGTCGGAGACCTCATAGCAGACGTGATGGATCCCGCCGGACGCATTCTTCTGCAGGAACCCCGCGATCGGCGAGGCCTCTCCCAGCGGGTGCAAAAGCTCGATCTTGGTGTTCGGGAGTTCGACGAAGACGACGGTGACGCCGTGCACCGGCTGCGGCACGGGCGCCGACACCTTTGCGCCGAGGGTATCGCGATAGAGCGCCGACGCCGCCTGCAGGTCCGGCACGGCGATAGCGACATGATTGAGGCGACCGATCATCCCTGAACTCGCTGTGACATCCTGAATCTAGGCGGCAGCCCCTGATTGTCCAGCGCGCTTTGGCCGGGCCACGACGACGATCTCGGGCGCCGAGTCGGTGAGAGGCCCGCCGGAGAAATCGCCGAGCAGGCGACCCGGCTCCAGGCCGCAGTCGTGCAACAGACGTCTGAGGGCGTCGGGTGCCGTGAACTTGATGTCCACGACCGTCTCGGTGCGCAACCCGCTGTCGCGCCGCGTGCGGAAGGTCCGATAGCGCATGATCCCGGTCGCCGCGTCGTAGACCTCCGTCCCCGAGACGTCCACCAGCGCGCCTCCCGGAAGGGTGAAGCTGTGCCAGGACCGCTCCTTGCCGTCGACATCCAGGTGGAGCGGGACGGTGTTGCGGGTGTCGAAGGCCAACTGCCCGCCGGCAGCGAGATGACGGTGCGCGCAGCGCAGGAAGGCCCGCTGGTCGGCCTCCGTCAGCAGGGGCTGGAAGGCGTGGCCGCAGGCGAGGATCAGGTCGAACGAGCCGCCCAGATCGAAGCTCCGGAAATCGCCCTCGACCCAGTGAACCGTCACCGCGCCGGCCTTGCGCTCTGCATAGGCCAGCATGGCCCGCGACCGATCGAGCGCCGTGACCTCCTTGCCGGCGCGGGCCAGCGGGATGGCGAGCCGGCCGGTGCCGCAGCCAAGATCGAGGACGCGCCGGCCGGCATCCTCCGCCAGCGCCAGAAAAAACCTCGCGGCATCGTCGATCCTGCCGTATTCGGCGTCGTAGCAGGCGGGATCGTCGTACTCCTCCGTGCTGATCATGAGGCATCCTAGACGCGCACGACGTGCACGTCCGTCACCGGCTTCTTGCCGCGGCTGGCGTGGAGCGTGCGGCGCACGGCCAGACGCGCCGCTTCCTTCACCGCGGCATCGTCGCCGCGGTCGTCGCCGGAGAGCGCCGCCACCGCCGCCCGGACCGCGGCAGCCACGTCGTCGATATCGGCGGCATCCAGCTCGGGATCGAGCAGGCCCTGCACCGTCACCTGCGGATCGGCCTTCAGCCGGCCGGCCTTGTCCAGCACCAGCGTGGCGACCGCAGCGCCGCTCCAGACCGCGCGATGGCGCGCGCGCATGACCGAGCCGTCGAGGGGGATGAGGGTCGTGCCGTCGAGGCCGAGGCGGCCGGTCGGCGCCTGATCCACGACCTCCGCCGGGCCGGGAGCAAGCCGCACGATGTCGCCGTTCTCGATCACCAAAGCCTGCGACACCTGGCAGCTCTCTGCCAGCCGTGCATGGGCCGCCAGGTGGCGGGCCTCGCCGTGCACGGGGATGGCGATCTTCGGCCGCACCCATTGATACATCGCCACCAGCTCGTCGCGCGCAGGGTGGCCGGAGACGTGCACGAAATGGTCGCGCTCCGTCACCACCTCCACGCCCAGCTTCACCAGCTTGTTCTGCAGCTCGCCAATCGAGTGCTCGTTGCCGGGGATGATGCGCGAGGAGAACACCACCGTATCGCCCTTCTCCAGCGACACGTTGGGGTGCTCTTCCCGGGCGATGCGGGCGAGCGCGGAGCGTGGTTCGCCTTGGCTGCCGGTGCAGATCAGCAGCGCCTTTTCACGCGGCAGGTAGCCGACATCATGCTCGGTGATGAAGGGCGCCAGGTCTTTCATGTAGCCGTTGTCGCGCGCGGCTTCCGCGATGCGCCAGAGCGAGCGGCCGACCAGCGCCACCTGCCGGTCATGGCGTGCGGCGATGCGGGCGATCGATTCCACGCGCGCGACGTTGCTGGCGAAGCAGGCGACAGCGATACGCTGTGGCAGCTTGCCGACCAGCTCGTCCAGGCTGTCGCGCACGGTCGCCTCGGAGCCGGATTCGCCATGAACGAGCGCGTTGGTCGAATCGCAGATCATGGCGAGGATCCCCTCCTCACCCAGGCGGCGCAGCGCCGCCTCGTCGGTCACCTCGCCGACGAGGGGATCGGGGTCGAGCTTCCAGTCGCCGGTATGCAGCAAGGTGCCCGCGGGGGTGCGGATCACGACGGCGTTGGGCTCCGGGATCGAATGGGTGAGCGTCACCAGCTCCAGCTCGAACGGCTTGAGCCGGAAGCGGCCGGACATCGGGATCTCCGTGATGTCGGCCTCGTCGCCGCCCTCCACCTCGCGCAGCTTGTTGCGCACGAGGGCCGCGGTGAAGGGCGTGGCGTAGATCGGACAGCGGAGGCGCGGCCAGAGATAAGGCACGGCGCCGATGTGGTCCTCATGGCCGTGGGTGAGCACCAGACCGACGAGATCGCGGCGCCGCTCCTCGATGAAATGGATGTCCGGCATGATCACCTCGATGCCGGGGGTGCGATCGTCGCCGAAGGTGACGCCGAGGTCGACCATCAGCCACTTGCCGGCATGGCCGTAGAGGTTGAGGTTCATGCCGATCTCCCCTGCCCCGCCGAGGGCGCAGAAGAGCAGCTCGCCGGCCCCGGGCGGATCGCTCAAGGGGCCGCGCTCCGGTTGCGGCGGAAGATCTCGACCAGGCCGCGCATGGTGATCTCCGGCTCATGCCGTTCGATCACCGGAGTCGCCTTAGCGAAGAGCGGCGCCAAACCTCCGGTGGCAACAACCATGAGTTCGCCACCGAACTCGGCGCGGATGCGCGCGACCAGCCCCTCGATCAGGCCGACATAACCCCAGTAGACGCCGGACTGCATGGCCGTGAGCGTGTCCTTGCCGATGGCCTGCTTTGGAGCCGCGACGGCGATGCGGGGCAGCTGCGCCGTCGCCATGTGCAACGCCTCCAGGCTGAGATTGATCCCGGGCGCGATGACGCCGCCGCAGTAGTTGCCCCGGCCGTCGATGACGTCGAAGGTGGTGGCGGTGCCGAAATCGACGATGATGAGCGCGCACCCGAACATGGCATGGCCGCCGACGGCGTTGGCGAGCCGGTCGGCGCCGACCTCGCGCGTCGGCATGTCCATCAGCACCTTGATGCCGAGGTCGACGGCGGGATCACCGACGATCAGCGGTACGGTCTTCAGATGGCGCTCACACAGCATCCGCAGGTTGAAGAGGGCCTGGGGCACGACCGTGGCGATGATGGCGTCGCTGATGTCGGCCAGCGTCAGGCCGGCGAGCGCCATCAGCTGACTCAGCCACACTACATACTCGTCGGCGGTGCGGCTGCTCTCCGTGCGGATCCGCCAATCGCCGCGCGCTTTGTCGCCGTCATAGACGGCGAACTTGACGTTGGTGTTGTTGGAATTGATGGCGAGCAGCATGGCTGGCCCTAGAGCTGCGGGAAGAACAGATCGCCGGTCGTGATCTGCCGGCGGACGCCGTCCGCCATATCAAGCATCAATGCGCCGCTCTCGTCGAGGTCGCTGAAGCGCCCCCGCAGGGTTTCGCGCTCGAGCCGGACCTCGATCGGCTCGCCGAGCCCACGGGCCAGGGTCAGCCAACGGGCGCGCACCGGCGCAAAGCCCTGCTCCCGCCAAGTCTCATGCCAAGCCTGAAAGCGCCCGGCGAAGGCCTCCAGAACCTCGGCCGATGTGGCATGCGCCGCACCTTCGCCCACCAGGCTCGTGGCGGGATAGGGCGTATCCGCTGGATGGCTCACGACATTGACACCAACCCCGATGATCAGCCAGTCGACCGAGCGGTCGAGGGCCGCCGCGGCCTCCAGCAGGATGCCGGAGACCTTGGCGCCGCGGATCAGCACGTCGTTGGGCCATTTGAGCGTCACGGAGGCGCCGGTCGGCAGGAGCGCCGACACCGCCTCGGCAAGCGCGACGGCGGCGACGAAGTTAAGCTGGCACGCCCGGGCCGGCGGAGAGGCCGGCCGCAGCAGCAAGGACATGTAGAGATTGCCGGGCGGCGAGGCCCAGCCGCGCCCACGGCGGCCGCGGCCGGCGAGCTGCTCCCGGGCCCAGACCACCGTCCCGCCATCAGCGCCGCCGGCGGCGAGGCGCTTCGCTTCCTCGTTCGTGCTGTCGATCTGGTCGTAGGCGAGGAGACGGTAGAAGGCGGGCAGCTCTGGCGTTGCCATCAGCTCGGGAACAGCGAGGCCGCTGCCGCCTGGGCCGCGTCCAGCACCGGCCCGGCGAACACCAGGAACAGCAGCACGAGCAGGCCGGAGCCGGCGATGATGGCGTTCATTGACCAGCCGGGCGAACGGTCGAAGGCCGCGGTCGGCTCGTCGAAGTACATCACCTTGACGATGCGCAGATAGTAGAACGCGGACACCACGCTGGTGACGAAGCCGATGACGGCGAGCCAGATCAGCCCCGTCTGGACGGCGGCGTAGAACACATAGAACTTGCCGAAGAAGCCGGCGAGCGGCGGCACGCCGGCCAGCGAGAACATGAAGACCGCCAGCGCGGCCGCCATCGGCGGGTTGGTCTTGGAGAGGCCGGCGAGATCGTAGATGCCCTCGACCAGCTTGCCCTTCTGCCGCATCAGCAGGATGCAGCCGAAGGTGCCGAGGGTCATGAACAGATAGATCGCGACATAGACGAGCACGCCGCGGATGCCCTCCGGCGTGCCCGGCGCCAGGCCGACCAGCGCGTAGCCCATGTTGCCGATCGAGCTGTAGGCCATCAGCCGCTTGATGTTGGTCTGCGCCACGGCGGCGACGGCGCCGAGGATCATCGAGGCCACCGAGATGAACCAGATGATCTGCAGCCATTCGCCATGCAGCTGGTGGAACGGCCCGACCATGACCCGCATGAAGAGGCCGATGGCGGCGAGCTTGGGCGCGGCGGCGAAGAAGGCGGTGACGGGCGTCGGCGCGCCCTCATAGACATCGGGCGTCCACATGTGGAACGGCACCGCCGAGACCTTGAAGGCCAGGCCGGCGATGACGAAGACGAGGCCGACGATCAGGCCGATGGCGATCGGCCCCTGGGTGCCGGCGAAGGCTGTCGCCAAGCCCGCGAACGAGGTCGTGCCGGCGAAGCCGTAGACCATGGAAGCGCCGTAGAGCAGCATGCCGGAGGACAACGCGCCCAGGACGAAGTATTTGAGTCCGGCTTCGGTCGATCGCTCGGAATCGCGCTGAAAGGCTGCGACCACGTAGAGCGCCAAGCTCTGCAGCTCGAGGCCGACATAAAGCGCGATCAGGTCGTTGGCCGACAGCATCATCATCATGCCGAGCGTGGCGAACACCAGCAGCACGGGGAATTCGAACCGCCGCATGTTCTCGCGCGCCACGTAGTCGAACGACATGATGATGGTGAGGGCCGAGCCGATCAGGACCAGAAGCTTGAGGAACCGTCCGAAGGGATCAACGACGTACAAGCCCTGGAAGGCCGTCTGCGTTCCCGCCGGCGGCGACCAGAACAGGAGGACGCCGGCCACGACGAGGGCCAGCACCGCCAGCCAGGCGATGCGCTCGGTCGGGTTGCCGCGCAGGAACACGCCGAGCATGAGCAGGACGAGGCCGGCTGCGGCCAGGAAGATCTCGGGAAGGGCGAGCATGTAATTCATGCCGGCACCCTACTTGTCATTCCAGGACAAAAGAGCGAACGGCCCGTTCGGATCGAGCGTGCCATCCTCGATAGCGGCGGCACGCACGGCGTCATACTGCTTGATGAGCTGGGCCACGGAAGGCTCCATCACCGCGAAGAAGGACGAGGGATAGATGCCCATCCAGAGCACGGCGGCGACGAGCGGCGCGAACACCGCCACCTCGCGCCGGTCGAGGTCGAGGATGTTTTTCAGGCTGTCCTTGGTCAGCTCCCCGAAGATCACGCGGCGGTAGAGCCAGAGCATGTAGGCGCAGCCCAGGATGATGCCCGTGCAGATGAAGGCGGCGACCCAGGTGTTCACCTGGAACAGGCCGGTCATGACCAGGAACTCGCCAGGGAAGCCGCTGGTGGCGGGCAGGCCAACCGAGGCCAGCATGAACAGCATGAACACGGCGGAATAGAGCGGCATGCGATGGACGAGGCCGCCATAGGTGGCGATCTCGCGCGAATGCATGCGGTCGTAGACGACGCCGACGATGAGGAACAGCGCGGCCGAGACGACGCCGTGGCTCAGCATCTGGAAGATGGCACCCTCGATGCCCTGCAGGTTGGGCGCGAAGATGCCGGCGGTCACGAAGCCCATATGCGCGACCGAGGAATAGGCGATGAGCTTCTTCATGTCCTGCTGGGCGAGCGCCACCAGCGAGGTGTAGATGACGGCGACGATGCTGAGGGTGAAGATCAGCGGCGTGAACTGGGCCGAGGCGATCGGCAGCATTGGCAGGGAGAACCGCAGAAAGCCGTAACCGCCGATCTTCAGGAGCACGCCGGCCAGGATCACGGATCCGGCGGTGGGCGCCTCGACGTGGGCGTCCGGCAGCCAGGTATGCACCGGCCACATCGGCACCTTCACGGCGAAGGAGGCGAGGAAGGCCAGCCACAGCCAGCTCTGCGTGCTCGCCGGCAGCGGATGCTCCGCGAGGTAGTGAGTGATCGCGGGTATGTCCGTGGTGCCGGCGGCGAAGTAGATCGCCAGCACGGCCACCAGCATCAGTACCGAGCCGAGGAAGGTGTAGAGGAAGAACTTGAAGGCCGAGTAGATGCGGCGCGGCCCGCCCCAGACGCCGATGATCAGGAACATCGGGATCAGCACGCCCTCGAAGAACATGTAGAAGGCGACGAAGTCCAGGGCGCAGAAGGTGCCGACCATCAGCGTTTCCAGCACCAGGAAGGCGATCATGTACTCCTTCACGCGGGTCTGGATCGCCTCCCAGCTGGCGAGGACGCAGAGCGGCGTCAGCAGGGTCGACAGCAGGACGAACATCATGGAGATGCCGTCGACGCCCATGTGATAGACAACGCCGAACTGCGGCATCCACTGGGCCCGCTCCTCGAACTGGAAGCCGGCCTCCTTGCGGTCGAAGCCGAACCAGATCACCAGCGACCAGGCAAAGGTGAGGAGCGAGATCCAGAGCGCGGCCCAGCGCGCGTTGCGCGCCACCGTCTCGGGCGCGCCGCGCAGCGGCAGGATGAACAGCACCGCGCCCAGGAGGGGCAGGAAGGTGACGATCGTGAGGTGCGGCAGGTCGCTCATCCGGGCTACCGCGAGCGCATGAACAGGTACCAGGAGATCAGCAGGACAACACCGATCAGCATGGCGAAGGCGTAGTGATAGACGTAGCCGCTCTGCAGCCGGCTGGCGCGCTTGGCGAGGCTCTGCGTGGCGGCGGCGACGCCGTCCGGACCGACGCCGTCGATGACCGCGCCATCGCCCGATTTCCACAGGCCGTAGCCGATGAAATGCGCCGGCCGCACGAACAGTGCGTCATAGAGCTCGTCGAAATACCACTTGTTCAGCAGGAACAGGTAGAGGCCGTGGAAGCGGCGGGCAAGACGACCCGGCA
This sequence comes from Candidatus Acidiferrum sp., assembly GCA_035518775.1. Taxonomy (GTDB): domain Bacteria; phylum Pseudomonadota; class Alphaproteobacteria; order Dongiales; family Dongiaceae; genus JBGPEQ01. Next base: position 5,521 of record DATIXH010000228.1, on the reverse strand, counting down.
GCGACGTGTCGCGGATGTACATTTGATAAGCGAGCGCGATGCCGATGAGCGCCACCACGAACGGCGCCGCCTTCACCCAGAACGGTGATTCATGCGCGGCGTGGATGGCATGCGACTCCGCGAAGGCCTGCAGATAGGGCGCATAGGGCGATCCCTCGGCACCGCCCCAGAACTTCGCCATCGCCTCTTCCCCGCCGACGAACTGACCATAGAAGAGCATGCCGGCGAGGATCGCGCCGATCGCCAGCACGACCAGCGGCCCGAGCATGATCCAGGGCGATTCATGCGCATGCTCGAGGACGTGATGGTCCGCGCGCGACTTGCCGTGGAAGGTCATGAAGAGGAGGCGCCAGGAGTAGAATGCCGTCATGACCGCGGCGGCGATGCCGAGCCAGAAGGCAAAGTGGCCGACGCCGGAATGCGAGCCCCAGGCCGCCTCCAGGATGGCGTCCTTCGAATCGAAGCCGGCGAAGCCGATGATCGTGCCGGGGATGCCGATCCCGGCGAGCGCAAGGCTGCCGATCCACATGAGCAGGTAGGTCTTGGGCACGAGCTTCGCGATGCCGCCCATCTTGCGCATATCCTGCTCGCCCGACATGGCGTGGATCACCGAACCCGCGCACAGGAACAGCAGCGCCTTGAAGAAGGCGTGCGTGAACAGGTGGAACATGGAGGCGCCATAGGCGGAGACGCCGGCCGCGAAGAACATGTAGCCGAGCTGGCTGCAGGTCGAATAGGCGATGACGCGCTTGATGTCGTTCTGGCAGAGGCCGACGGTGGCGGCGAAGAACGCCGTCGCCGCGCCGATGAAGGTGACGACGGCGAGCGCGGTCGGCGCCAGCTCGAACATCGGCGACAGCCGGCAGACCATGAACACGCCGGCCGTCACCATGGTCGCGGCATGGATGAGGGCGGAGACCGGCGTCGGGCCCTCCATGGCGTCCGGCAGCCAGGTGTGAAGCAGGAGCTGCGCCGACTTGCCCATGGCGCCGATGAACAGCAGCAGGCAGAGGATGGTCAGCGTGTCGATGTCCCAGCTGAGGAAGTGAATGACGCTGCCGGCCTTGCTCGGCGCCGCCGCGAACACCGTGTTGAAATCGACGGAGTTGAAGACCAGGAAAACGCCCATGATGCCGAGGGCGAAGCCGAAGTCGCCGACCCGGTTGACGACGAAGGCCTTGATGGCCGCGGCGTTGGCCGAGGGACGGTCGTACCAGAAGCCGATCAGCAGGTAGGAGCAGAGGCCGACGCCCTCCCAGCCGAAGAACATCTGCATGAAGTTGTCGGCCGTCACCAGCATGAGCATGCAGAAGGTGAACAGACTCAGATAGCTCATGAAGCGCGGGATCGAGTGATCGTGCGCCATGTAGCCGACGGAATAGACGTGGACCATCGCCGACACGACGGTCACCACCACAAGCATGACCGCCGTCAGGGAATCGACGCGAATGGCCCAGGAAGCCTCGAAGGTGCCGGCGTCGAACCAGGTGAAGAGCTCGGTCGTGCGCGCATTGCCGCCGTAGCAGACGTCGATGAACACCCAGAACGCGAGGCACATCGACAGCAGCATCGCGCCGCAGGTCACGATCTGCGCCAGCCGGTCGCCGATCTGCAGGCAGAACAGGCCGGCGATCAGGGCGCCTGCGAGCGGCAGGAAGACGATGGCGACGTCGATCACGGCCTAGCCCTTCATCACGTTGATCTCTTCGACCTCGATCGTGCCGCGATTGCGGAAGTAGACCACGAGGATGGCGAGGCCGATCGCGGCCTCGGCGGCCGCCACCGTCAGCACGAACATGGCGAAGACCTGGCCGACGAGATCGCCGAGCTGGGCCGAGAACGCGACGAAGTTGATGTTGACCGCGAGCAGCATCAGCTCGATCGACATCAGGATGATGATGACGTTCTTGCGGTTGAGGAAGATGCCGAAGATGCCGAGCGTGAACAGGATCGCGGCGACGGTCAGGTAGTGGGCGAGGCCGATCACCATGTCAGATGCCGCTCCCCGTCGGCACGTCCTTCACCTCGATGGTGTCGACGCGGCGGCGGCTGACCTGGGCGGCGATGCTCTGCCGGCGCACGCCTTCGCGCTGGCGCAGGGTCAGCACGATCGCGCCGATCATGGCGACCAGGAGGATGAGGCCGGCCGTCTGGAACAGGTAGAAATACTGGGTGTAGAGGACGCGGCCCAGGGCCTCGGCGTTGGTCAGGTCGGGCCGCACCGGCGCGATTGCCAGCTGATGCGCGCCCGGCGCCACGGCCCAGGCGCCGAACACCAGCACCAGCTCCGCCAGCAGGATCAGGCCGATCAGGGCGCCGATCGGCAGATAGCGGATGAACCCTTCGCGCAGGGCGACGAAGTTGATATCGAGCATCATGACGACGAAGAGGAACAGCACGGCCACGGCGCCGACATAGACGACGACCAGGATCATCGCCAGAAACTCCGCCCCCAGCAGTACGAACAGCCCGGCCGAATTGAAGAACGCCAGGATGAGGAACAGCACGGAGTGAACGGGATTGCGCGCGCCGATGACCATGACGCCCGACGCGACCGCGACGGCGGCGAAGAGATAGAAGGCGATGGCCTGGATGATCATGCCGGGTCACCGATAGGGCGCGTCGGCCGCCAGGCTGGCGGCGATCTCGGCTTCCCAGCGGTCGCCGTTCGCGAGCAGCTTTTCCTTGTTGTAGAACAGTTCCTCGCGGGTCTCGGCGGCGAACTCGAAGTTCGGCCCTTCCACGATGGCATCGACCGGGCAGGCCTCCTGGCAGAGGCCGCAATAGATGCACTTGGTCATGTCGATGTCGTAGCGGGTCGTGCGCCGGCTGCCGTCGGCGCGCGGCTCGGCCTCGATCGTGATGGCGAGTGCCGGGCAGACGGCCTCGCACAGCTTGCAGGCGATGCAGCGCTCCTCGCCGTTGGGATAGCGCCGCAGCGCGTGCTCGCCGCGGAAGCGCGGGCTGAGCGGACCCTTTTCATAGGGATAGTTGATGGTCACCTTCGGCCGGAACATGTAGCGGAAGGTGAGCATCAGGCCGGACACGAGCTCTTGCAGGAGCAGAGAACGGGCCATTGCCATGATCTAACGCCTCCTCCCCTACATAACCCAGCGCGGCAGCGCCAGCAGCGCACCGGCGGTCAGCACGACCCAGAGCAGCGAGAACGGCAGGAATACCTTCCAGCCGAGCCGCATCAACTGGTCGTAGCGATAGCGCGGGAAGGTCGCGCGCACCAGCAGGAACAGGAAGACCGCGAACAGCACCTTGAGCAGGAACCAGATCCAGCCGGGGATCCAGATGAATGGCGCGAACGGAAACGGCGGCAGCCAGCCGCCCAGGAAGAACAGCGAGGTCGTCGTGCTCATCAGGATGATATTCGCGTACTCGCCGAGGAAGAACAGGCCGAAGGACATCGACGAGTATTCCGCGAAGAACCCGGCCACCAGCTCGGATTCGCCCTCGGGCAGGTCGAACGGCACGCGATTCGTCTCGGCCAGGGCCGAGATGAAGAAGATCACCGCCATCGGCGCCAGCATGCCGAAGGCGTACCAATTCCAGAAATAGCCGCTCTCGCCGCGCTGGCTCTCGACGATCTGCGAGAGATTGAGCGAGTGCGAGGCGAGCAGCACGGTGATGATGACGAAGCCGATGGAGACTTCGTACGACACCATCTGAGCGGCGGACCGCAGCGCGCCGAGGAACGGATATTTCGAGTTGCTCGCCCAGCCGGCCATGATCACGCCGTAGACGCCGAGCGAGGAGATCGCGAAAAGGTAGAGCACGCCGACATTTATGTTGGCCAGCACGACGCCGGCATCGAACGGGATCACCGCCCAGGCTACCAGGGCCAGGACGAACGTGATCATCGGCGCGATCATGAAGACGACGCGGTTGGCGGTCGTCGGGATGATCGTTTCCTTGAAGACGAGCTTCACGCCGTCGGCGAGCGGCTGCAGCAGGCCCCACGGGCCGACGACGTTCGGGCCGCGCCGGATCTGCACCGCCGCCATCACCTTGCGCTCGGCATAGGTCAGATAGGCCACGCACAGGAGCAGCGGGATGATGATCGCCAGGATGTAGACGATCGTGAGGAGCGTCGGCCAGACGTAGATGTCGAGGAAGCTATCCATGCGTCCCCGTCATCGCTTGCGGCCGGCGCAGGAACGCCTCGGCGCACTCGGCCATGGTCTCGGAGGCGCGGCTGATCGGGTCGGTCATGTAGAAATTCGCGATCGGCGGCGCGAAGGCCGCGGCATCGAGCGCGCCGGCCGCTCCGAACTCGCCCCAGGGCGCCGGCTCGACTGCATCCAGCCGCTGGAAGCGGGCGCTGATCTCGAACATGCGCCGGCGCAACTGGCCGATGTTGTCGTAGGGGAGCCGCTTCCGGAGCGCTTCGGACAGCGCGCGGATGATCGTCCAGTCCTCGCGCGCATCGCCGGGCGGGAAGGCCGCGAGCGCCGTCTGCTGCACGCGGCCTTCGGTGTTCACATAGGTCGCGTTCTTCTCGGTATAGGCGGCCCCCGGCAGAATGACGTCGGCGCGGTGGGCGCCGGCGTCGCCATGGTGCCCCTGATAGATCACGAAGGCGTTGGCGAAGTGCGACCCCGCGATCTCGTCGGCGCCCAGGAGATAGACGACCTCGATCTCGTCCTTTTGGGCGCCGTCGATGATGCGGCCGATGTCGCGGCCGCCGCTGCCCGGCAGGAAGCCGACGTCGAGGCCGCCCACGCGCGCCGCCGCCGTATGCAGCAGGTTGAACCCGTTCCAATCCGGCTGGACCATATTGAAGCTCTCGGCGACACGCCGCGCGAGATGCAGGACGGCAGCGCCGTCGGCACGTTGCAGCGCGCCCATGCCTAGGACGAGCATCGGCTTCTTTGCCGCCCGCAGCACCTCCGCAAAGGAGTGCCGGCGCTCGGCGATCTCCTGCAGCGTCTGCGGACCAGCGCCGAGGTGATCGTGCTTGTAGGTGAGGTTGAGTTGCGGGCCGATGAGGCCGACGCGCAGCTTGCCGGTGAGCCAGCGCTTGCGGATGCGGGCATTGATAATCGGCGCTTCCCAGCGCGGGTTGGTGCCAATCAGGAGGCAGGCGTCGGCCTGGTCGATGCCGGCGATGGTCGTGTTGAAGAGATAGCCGGCGCGGACGCGCGGATCGATGGCGGCGCCATCCTGCCGGCAGTCGAGATTGCGCGAGCCCAGTGCGGCCATCAGGTCCTTGAGCCCCAGCATGGCCTCGACATCCGCGAGATCGCCGGCGATGGCGGCAATGCGCGCGCCGGAAACAGCGCGCAGGCGGGCGGCGATGGCGGCAAACGCCTCCGGCCAGGTCGCTGGCTGCAGCTTGCCGTCGCGCCGGACGTAGGGGCGGTCGAGTCGCTGGCGGCGCAGGCCGTCGCAGGCGAAGCGGGTCTTGTCGGAGATCCACTCCTCGTTCACGGCCTCGTTGAGGCGCGGCAGGATGCGCATCACCTCGTTGCCGCGGGTATCGACGCGAATGTTGCTTCCGACGGCGTCCAGC
>DATIXH010000227.1:0-4715 GCA_035518775.1 Candidatus Acidiferrum sp. | reverse complement strand
TCGCTGGCGACGGCGTGATCGTCGGGCACCTTCTCGGCCAGGGTCTCGAGCGCGCCCTGATACTGGTCGGCGATGGCCTGGTCCTCGGCCGCGGTCCTGGCGATCTCCAGCAGCTTCTTGTGCTCGGGATTGTCCGCCATGGCCGTCAGCCCACCGTGCCCAGGATGATCGGCCGGTCCGGGTCGCCGTTCTCGAACACCACCACCACGCTGTCGCCGATCTGCGGCGCGCCGGCGGCGCCACCACCGAACGCCTGACACACCTGGGCCCAGGTATTGCCGGCGCCGGCCACCTGGGGCAGGCGCACCTGCGCCCGGCCCGCCCCCAGCGGATCGATCGCGTTGACGACGGTGCCGATCTGCGCCCCGTTGATCTTGCCGGCCATCTCTCCTCTCCCCTTTTGCGGCTGCCCGAATCGGGACTCTAGCAGATTTTTCAGCGCTGCAGGCCGGCGCCGCGCAGCACCAGCCGGGTGATCAGGGCGGCGGCGGCCTGGTAGTCGCCGGGCGCCAGGCGCTTGCGCCCGAGCACGGCCGCCACCTGGACGTCGAAATCGGCATAGGTCTGGGTCATGGCCCAGATCACGAAAAAGAGGTGGCGGGTCTCGACCGGGGCCATGCGGCCGGCCGCCACCCAGCCCTCGATCACCTTGGCCTTGGCGGCGACCCAGCGCCGCAGCTCGTGCCGGAAATAGCGGCGCAGCCGGGGCGCGCCGTGCAGGAGCTCGTTGGCGAACACCTTGGAGGCGTGCGGGCGGCGGCGGGAGTGCTCGACCTTGGCGGCGATGTAGGCGGCGAATGCCTGGGCCGGATCGGCCTCCGGGCGGATCGAATCGCCCATGCCCAGCCAGACCTCGAGGATGGTCTCGAGCAGGCGGCGGTAGAGCGCCTCCTTGGTGCCGAAATAGTAGTGCAGGTTGGCCTTGGGCACGCCGGCGCGCTGGGCGATGGCGGCGGTGCGGGCGCCCGCGAAGCCGGCGGTCGCGAACACCTCCTCGGCGGCCTTGAGGATGCGGGCCTCGTTGGCGAGGCGCTTCGTGCCGGGGGGACGCCGCGGCGGCTGGCGTCGCCCTGGGGCGGGGGCGGGCCGGCGGCTCACGGAGGGCTCGAAAAAGTTGACCAGATGGTCAAGGGGGTTCTAGGATTCGGGCAACGACAAGAAACCGGCGGGCACGGTAACCCGCGTGGGAGCGGCGGGCAAGGAGAGGCTGGGTTCGATGACGGACGCACCGGACATCGCCGCCGGCCGGCTGGCGCCGGCCGACTATGCAACCAATTTCGGCGACGTCGAGGAACCGCTCGACGCCAAGCGCGCGCTGATCGATTCCGCGCGCTGCCTGTTCTGCCACGACGCGCCCTGCATCGAGGCCTGCCCGACCGGCATCGACATCCCCGGCTTCATCCGCAAGATCGCGACCGGGAACACCAAGGGCGCGGCGACGACGATCCTGCAGGAGAACATCTTCGGCGGCGCCTGCGCGCGGGTGTGCCCGACCGAGGTGCTGTGCGAGCAGGCCTGCGTGCGCAACCTCTCGGAGGAGAAGCCGGTCAACATCGGCGCGCTCCAGCGCTACGCCACCGACCATCTGTTCGCGAGCGGCGCGCAGCCCTTCGCGCGGGCGGCGGCGAGCGGCAAGCGGGTGGCGGTGGTGGGCGGCGGGCCGGCCGGCCTCGCCTGCGCCCACCGGTTGGCGATGCTCGGGCACGCGGTGACGGTATTCGAGGCGAAGGCGAAGCTCGGCGGGCTCAACGAATACGGCGTTGCCGCCTACAAGGTGGCGAACGACTTCGCGCAGCGCGAGGTGGATTTCATTCTCAGGCTCGGCGGCATCGAGGCGCAGTGCGGCAAGGCGCTCGGCCGCGACGTGACGCTGGCGCAGCTGCGCAAAGACTTCGACGCCGTCTTCCTAGGCATGGGACTCGCCGGTGTGAACGCGCTGCAGGCCGCCGGCGAGGAGATGCAGGGCGTGGAGGACGCGGTCGCCTATATCGCGCGACTGCGCCAGGCTGTGGACAAGGCCACCTTGCCGGTGGGGCGCAAGACCGTGGTGATCGGCGGCGGCAACACCGCCATCGACATCGCCGTGCAGAGCAGGCGACTCGGCGCCGAGGACGTGACCATCGTCTACCGGCGCGGGCCCGAGCAGATGAGCGCCACGGCGCATGAACAGGAATTCGCGCAGACCAACGGCGTGAAGATCAAGCACTGGGCAAAGCCGGCGCGACTGCTGGGCGACGGCGGACGGGTGCGCGCGGCCGAGTTCGAATATACGCGGTTGGACGGCGGCAAGCTGGTCGGCACAGGAGAGCGCTTCACGCTCGCGGCCGATACCGTGTTCAAGGCGATCGGGCAGACCTTTGTGCCGGACCCGCTGGCGAACGGCAGCCGGCAGCCGCTGGAGCTGAAGAACGGGCGCATCGCGGTGAATGCGGAGCGGCACACCTCGCTGCCGGGCGTGTTCGCGGGCGGCGACTGCGTTTCGGGTGGGCAAGACCTAACGGTGCAGGCGGTGCAGGACGGCAAGCTCGCTGCGCATGCGATCGACCGGTTCTTACGCGGCAAGTGAATGATTGAGCCGCAGAGGCGCAGAGACGCAGAGAAGACGCGGAGAGGATTTATTCTCCTTTCCTCTGCGCCTCTGCGTCTCTGCGGTTAACCTTCGGAGGGCCTGACGGATGGCTGATCTCAGGACGAACTTCGTCGGCGTCAAGTCGCCCAATCCGTTTTGGTTGGCCTCGGCGCCGCCGACGGACAAGGAGTACAACGTCGTGCGGGCCTTCAAGGCGGGCTGGGGCGGCGTCGTCTGGAAGACGCTGGGCGAGGACCCGCCGATCGTGAACACCGCCTCGCGCTATGGCGCGCTCCACTACAACGACGACAAGATGATCGGCTTCAACAACATCGAGCTGATCACCGACCGGCCGCTCGACGTGAACCTGCGCGAGGTGAAGCAGGTGAAGCGCGACTGGCCGGACCGCGCGCTGGTCGTTTCGCTGATGGTGCCGTGCGAGGAGCTGCCCTGGCAGAAGATCCTGGAGAAGGTCGAGGACACCAACGCCGATGCGGTGGAGCTGAACTTCGGCTGCCCGCACGGCATGAGCGAGCGCGGCATGGGCTCGGCGGTCGGGCAGGTGCCGGACTATGTCGAGATGGTGGCGCGCTGGTGCAAGGCGCATACACGCATGCCCGTGCTGGTGAAGCTGACGCCGAACATCACGAACATCCTGCATCCGGCGCGGGCCGCGAAGAAAGGCGGTGCCGACGGCGTGTCGCTGATCAACACGATCAATTCGATCACGGCGATCAACCTCGACGAGATGGCGCCGGAGCCGACGGTCGATGGCAAGGGCACCCATGGCGGCTATTGCGGGCCGGCTGTGAAGCCGATCGCGCTCGCCATGGTGGCGGAGATCGCGCGCGACGCGCAGACCAAGGGCCTGCCGATATCGGCCATCGGCGGCATCGCCACCTGGCGCGATGCCGCCGAGTTCATGGCGCTCGGCGCCGGGACGGTGCAGGTCTGCACAGCCGCCATGCACTACGGCTTCAAGATCGTCGACGACATGATCGACGGGCTCTCCAACTGGATGGATTCGAAGGGCTATCGCACGCTCGCCGACTTCCGCGGCAAGGCCGTGCCGAATGTGACGGACTGGCAGTACCTGAACATCAACTACAAGACCGTTGCGAAGATCGATCCGGAGAAGTGCATCACCTGCGGCCTCTGCCACATCGCCTGCGAGGACACCTCGCACCAAGCGATCGCCAAGCTGAGGGACAACGGCAAGCGGCGCTACGAGGTGATTGACGCCGAGTGCGTCGGCTGTAACTTGTGCCTGCATGTGTGCCCGGTGCCCGACTGCATCACGATGGTGAAGGTCGAGACCGGGAAGCCGTACTTGAATTGGACGCAGCATCCGAACAACCCGATGCGCAAGGCGGCGGAATAGGAAGAATTCACCACAAAGTCACGAAGAACACGAAGACAAGGGTTCGATTCTTGCTGTCATTCCCGCGAAAGCGGGAATCCGGTGCCACAGATCAGTCGCTTGCCCTGGACCCCCGCTTGCGCGGGGGTGACAATGAAAGAAAGTGAGCGCGTTTCTTCGCGTCCTTCGTGGCTTTGCGGTTCAACTTGGGAGCAGCGCGTGACTACGAACATTCGCATCAACAGCGATCGCCTGTGGCAGAGCCTGATGGAGCTGGCGAAGATCGGCGCCACCGAGAAGGGCGGGGTGCGGCGACTGGCGCTCACCGATCTCGACAAGCAGGCCCGCGACCTGTTCGTCCACTGGTGCAAGGAGGCCGGCTGCACGATCGGCGTCGACAAGATGGGCAACATCTTCGCGCGCCGGCCGGGCAAGGACGACACGCTGGCGCCGGTCATGACCGGCAGCCATATCGACACCCAGCCGAGCGGCGGCAAGTTCGACGGCAACTACGGCGTGATGGCCGGGCTCGAGGTCATCCGCACGCTCAACGACTTCAACTACGAGACCAACCGGCCGATCGAAGTGATCGTCTGGACCAATGAGGAAGGCTCGCGCTTTGCGCCCGCCATGATCGCCTCGGGAGTCTATGCCGGCGCGTTCGACCTGGAGTACGGGCTGTCGCGCAAGGACGTGGACGGGAAGACGATCGGCGAGGAGCTGCAGCGCATCGGCTACGCCGGCGACCGCGACTGCGGCGGACGCGAGGTGGCGGCCTTCTTCGAG
>DATIXH010000226.1:0-16365 GCA_035518775.1 Candidatus Acidiferrum sp. | reverse complement strand
TTCGATATCGACCCGTTCCGCAAGCATTGCCTCTTGAACGGGCTCGACGATATCGGGATCACGCTGCAGAAGGACAAATCGATCGCCGGCTTCGAAGCGAAGCGGCGCGCGCAGCCCTGGCTCTGAGGCGCGAAGGACCATGCCCGCGAACCGCAAGCTTTTGCTTCTTCCCGGCGACGGCATCGGCCCCGAGGTGATGCGGCAGGTACAGCGCGTGATCGACTGGTTCGGCAAGCGGCGCGCCGTCGCCTTCGACGTGGCCGAAGGGCTCGTGGGCGGCGGATCGATCGACAAGCACGGCGTGCCCCTGACGGATGACACGATGGCCGAGGCGATGGCGGCCGATGCCGTGCTGCTCGGCGCCGTCGGGGGACCGAAATGGGACAGCGTCCCGTTCGAGAAGAAGCCCGAGCGCGGCCTCCTCCGGCTACGCAAGGATATGGCGCTGTTCGCGAACCTGCGCCCGGCGCTTGTCTTCGATGCCCTGGTCGACGCCTCCAGCCTGAAGCCCGACCTGGTGCGGGGCCTCGACCTCATGATCGTGCGCGAGCTGACCGGCGGCGTCTACTTCGGCACGCCGCGCGGCATCGAAACGCTGCCGGACGGCACGCGCCGCGGCGTCAACACCCAGGTCTATACGACCGGGGAGATCGTTCGCGTCGCCCGCGTCGCTTTCGAGCTGGCGCGGCAGCGGCGGGGCAAGCTCTGCTCGGTCGAAAAGGCCAATGTCATGGAGAGCGGCGTGCTCTGGCGGGAGGAAGTCACGAAGCTCCACGCCGCGGAATACAAGGATGTCGAGCTGACGCACATGTACGCCGACAACTGCGCCATGCAGCTGGTGCGCCAGCCCAAGCAGTTCGACGTCATCGTTACCGACAACCTCTTCGGCGACCTGCTGTCGGACTGCGCAGCCATGCTGACCGGGTCCCTCGGCATGCTGCCCTCGGCCTCGCTCGGCGCCGTCGACGCGACCGGCCGCCGCCGCGCCCTCTACGAGCCGGTGCACGGCTCGGCCCCCGACATCGCCGGCAAGGACCTCGCCAACCCGCTCGCCACCCTGCTCAGCCTCTCCATGATGCTGCGCTACTCCTTCGGGCTCGCCGAGGATGCCGGCCTGATCGACAAGGCCGCCCAGACCGTGCTCGCCGCCGGCATCCGCACCGGCGACATCGCCACCGCCGGCACCACCAAGGTCTCCACGACCGGTATGGGCGACGCCGTGCTGAAGGAGCTGGACCGGCTGGCAGGTGTCTAAAATTTGACACAAGTGCTCCCGGCAGTGGTCCCCGGTCTGTGATATAAAGGCTGATCCGGCCGTTGGGTTCGGCGCGGAAGCCGTTGCGCTAAGGGGGCAAAAACGGCGATTGTTCCGCGGCTACGGCCGGCAAGGGATGAGATCCGATGAGCTACCTGTCTCGATTGGCCCTGGCGCTCGCCTGCAGCGCCGTGCTGCTTGCCCAGGCCGGGGGCGCACAGGCCTGTTCCTGCCCGAAAGAGCAGTTGATCAAGAAGTACGGCACGGTGTCGCAGCTGCAGCATCCGCAGCCGCCACTGCCGCCGCCGTTGCCGCCGTCGAAGGCAAGGGCAGTAGCGCCAAGCAACGGCTAGCGGGCATCGTCAACCGTTCGTGAACCGGCTAGCGCTCGACTCGCTGGCTGCGAGTCGGTAGTATGGGCCATTCTTGCGAGGACGGAGGTCGCCCATGACCAAGCTGCTTGCCTCGTTGTTCGTTCTGGCCATTGTCGCGGCGTCGCTGCCGGCGAGGGCCTGCCCCTTTAGCGATGAGAAGACGGCACAGACGACGCCCGTCGTGACATCCGACGCAACCGGCACGGCGCCGATGACGCCGGTGCCGCCGCCGGAGACCACGACGCCGACCACGACCAAGACGGCGCCGAAAACGGGCGGATAAATCGAATCTGCGCTCTGGGTACCGAAAGGGGCCGCCTGGAGCGGCCCTTTCTGTTGTTGAGCGAAAGCAGGAGCTGACGATGGGTTACAAGGTGGCGGTGATCGGGGCGACCGGCAATGTCGGCCGCGAGATGTTGCAGACCCTGGCCGACCGCGAGTTCCCGGTCGACGACGTGATCGCGCTGGCCTCGGAGCGTTCGATCGGCCGCGAGGTCTCCTTCGGCGAGGACAAGGTGCTGAAGGTCCAGGATCTCGCGAAGTTCGACTTCAAGGGCGTGGACATCGCGCTCTCCTCGCCGGGCGCCAAGGTCTCGGCCGTGCACAGCCCGCGCGCCGCCGCCGCCGGCTGCGTCGTTATCGACAACACCTCGCACTTCCGCATGGATCCGGACGTGCCGCTGGTAGTGCCGGAAGTGAACGCCAAGGCGATCGCCGGCTACGCGAAGAAGAACATCATCGCCAACCCCAACTGCTCGACCATCCAGATGGTGGTGGCGCTGAAGCCGCTGCACGACTTCGCCAAGATCAAGCGCGTCGTCGTCGCCACCTACCAGTCGGTCTCTGGCGCCGGCAAGGAGGGCATGGACGAGCTGTTCGAGCAGACCCGCGGCATCTACATGAACGCCACGCCCGAGCGGAAGAAGTTCACCAAGCAGATCGCCTTCAACGTCATCCCCCACATCGACGTCTTCATGGAGGACGGCTTCACGAAGGAGGAGTGGAAGATGCAGGTCGAGACCCGCAAGATCCTCGACCCCGACATTGCCGTCACCGCCACCTGCGTGCGCGTGCCCGTCTTCATCGGCCATTCCGAGGCGGTGACTGTGGAGTTCGAGAATCCCATCACCGTCGAGCAGGCGCGCGAAGCCCTGCGCAAGGCGCCGGGCGTCTCGCTCGTCGACTTCCGCCAGGACGAAGGCTACGTCACGCCGGTCGAATGCGCCGGCGAGGATGCCGTCTATGTCAGCCGCATCCGCAAGGACCCCACCGTGACCAACGGCCTGTCCTTCTGGGTCGTCTCGGACAACCTGCGCAAGGGTGCCGCCCTCAATGCCGTGCAGATCGCCGAGCGCCTGGTGCAGGGCTACCTCACGGACGCGCGTCCCGCGGGCGAGCGCAAGCGGGCGTAGCGTCAGCGAATCCGGCGCGGGCGGAAGAGCGGCTCGCGCAGAACGAAGCTGTCCTGGGCGGCGATGATCTGGAGCTCGGCCTGGCCGGTGCTGGCCGCGAGCACCAGATGGATGGCCGAGACCGAGCGGGCAAGCGCATCCTCGATGCTGCGCGACGTCAGGTAGTAGCCGAGGAAGAGCGCGGCGAAGCAGTCGCCGGCGCCGTGCGGCGGCCCGGCGTGATAGGGCGCATCGATCAGCCAGGCGGCATCGGCGCCGGCCGCCAGAACCTCGATGCGGCCCTCCGGCCGGTCAGCGCGCAGCAGGCTGGTGAGCACCACGACAGCGCCGGCGCGCATGCGTCGCTGCAGCTGATCGGTCGCCGCCAGCGCTCGGTCCAGCCGCTCGGTCGAGCCGCCCGTCAGGAACTCCAGCTCGAAGGCGTTGGGGAAGCAGAGGTCCGCGGCCGGCAGCAGCTGCTCGCCGAAGATGGCGGGAACGTCCGGCTTCACGAACAGCCCGACACCGCGGTCGCCCATCACGGGATCGCAGGCGTAGAGCGCGCGTGGGTTGGCCGCGCGCACGCGGGCGACGGCGTCGAGCACGACCGCCCCGTTGCCCTTGTCGCCGAGATAGCCCGAGAGCACGGCGTCGCAGCGCTTGAGCGCGCCCAGCTGGTCGAGGCCGTCGACGATCTCCGCCACCTCCTCCGGGGCGCGCGTGCGCCCGCGCCAGGTCGGGTAACCCAGATGGTTGGAAAAGGCCACCGTGTGGATCGGCCAGACGTCGTGGCCGAGCCGCTGCAACGGAAACACGGCGGCGGAGTTGCCGACATGGCCGTAGGCGACATGGGACTGGATGGAGAGGATATTCACGATGGCGGGCGTGTACCTTGCGCGCCGTTATCGCCCGCTGATGCCGCAATGTCCAGCCGACCCGATGCCGCCGGCGCGGCGGCTTGCCACCGATCGTCGTCGCTCTATAGTCGCGGGCGCCGTGCAACCGATGTCAGGACCGCGATGCCGCACAGTCCCGATCCCAGCCACGCCGCGAAAGCCAGCCCCGGCAACTTCTTCGAGGACTTCCGCCTCGGCCAGGAGATCCGGCACGCGACGCCGCGCACGGTGACCGCGGGCGATGCCGCGCTCTATATCGGCCTCACCGGCAGCCGCTTCGCCCTCCATTCCTCGGACGAATTCGCGCGCGCTCTCGGCCTCGAGCGGGCGCCGATCGACGACCTGCTGGTCTTCCACATCGTGTTCGGCAGGACCGTGCCGGACGTCTCGCTCAACGCCATCGCCAACCTGGGCTATGCCAACGGCCGCTTCGGCGCGCCGGTCTATGCGGGCGATACGCTCAGCACGCGCTCGACCGTGATCGGACTGAAGGAGAACTCGAACGGCGAGACCGGCGTCGTCTATGTCCACTCGATCGGCACCAACCAGCACGGCGCGGTCGTGCTCGACTATGTGCGCTGGGTGATGGTGCGCAAGCGCAACCGCAATGCGCCGCCGCCGGAGGCGGTTGTGCCGAACCTGCCGGCGCGCGTCTCGGCCGCCGAACTGACGATCCCGGCGACGCTGGATCTCCATGCCTACGACTTCGGCGCGGCCGGTTCGCCGCACCGCTGGGGCGACTATCATGCCGGCGAGCGCATCGACCACGGCGACGGCATGACCATCGAGGAGTCCTGCCACATGACGGCGACGCGCCTCTATCAGAACACGGCGCGCGTGCACTTCAATCAGCATGCCGAGAAGGACGGCCGCTTCGGCCGCCGCATCGTCTATGGCGGCCACATCATCAGCCTGGCGCGCGCGCTCTCGTTCAACGGCCTGGGCAACGCCTTCCGCATCGCCGCCATCAATGGCGGCCGGCACGTGGCGCCCTCCTTCGCCGGCGACACCATCTATGCCTGGACCGAGGTGAAGGAGAAGGTGGCGCTGGCCGAGCGCGCCGACGTCGGCGCGCTGCATCTGCGGACGATCGCGACCAAGGATCAGCCTTGCGCCGACTTCCCGGATGCCGGCCCCGACGGCAAGCCCCACCCGGCCGTGGTTCTGGATCTTGACTACTGGGTAATGATCCCGCGCTAGCCTCCCCGACGGCGATCGAGACTCGGGGGCTCCATGGCCACACCGCAGAATCCGCTCACCGACTTATCGGGGAGGGCCGGCAGGTTCCCTGTCGGAGTGGCCGGTCTGTTTGCCGTCATCGGCCTCGCGCTGCTGGGCGGCGGGGTCTACAGCGCCCTTGAGACGCGGCACGACATTGCCGTCGGTGTGACGGCCGGTGGGACTGTCACGGATCTGGTCGCCGGATCCGATTCCGACGGCGACACCGTCTACTATCCCCACGTGCGGTTCGTGACGGAGTCGGGAGACGCAATCGAATTCACCAGTTCGATCGGCGCCAGACCTCCGGATTTCGACGTCGGGGAGTCCGTATCGGTCCTCTACGATCCTGCCTTCCCGGGGAACGCGCGCATCGACAGCTTCTTCCAACTCTGGTTCTCGACCCTGATCTTCGCCGGCATGGGGGTGGTTTTCGCAGCCATAGGAGGCGCGGGGCTGATGGTTCGCGCCCGGGCGAAGGTCCGCCCTGAGGCCGGGCCAATGCAGCCGCCATCTGCTCATTTGCTGGCGGACCGCCCGACTGCCGGCGTCGTCCATCGCCGGCAACGTGATTGAGCGGGGAACGGAGACGGTACGTATGGGATGCGGTCCAGGGCATCCCGCCGCAATAGGTTGCGGCGTTAACACTTTCTTCATCAAAATGTAGTTGATTCGTTAAGGATATCCTGATAATGAGAGAGGCGTCAGGTGCGAGGGAGCCGAAGATCCTTCGCAACGCGCCCCTGCAGGAGCGCTCCTGACGCCTCTCGGAGCCGGCAGGCTCCGATACGCACAAACGGCGGGACTTCAATCCAACCCGTCGTAGCGGACTCTGGCGAATCCTCAACTCCGTCGGCTGGATCGGCTCCCTCACGGGAGCCCTAGCCCTTGTAAGCGGTCTGCCTCTTTCAACCGACCCGCCGGCGGCGCCCCGACTCACACCCCGGATCGCTCCGGGACGGAGCCCAAACGCTCCTTTCGGCCAACGAGACGCCCGAAGGCTGACCCGTCGCCTGTCCGATCCGCCGCACTGCGCAGGGAAGAGGGCGGATCGACCGGAAGGCAAGTCGTCACGAAAGACGCCTGACCCCCCACCTCGGCCGTTTACCGGACGGGCGAACCCGCACGGGAGGCGACCGACGCCGGACGATTGGCGCCCCCTGCGGGAGGCAATCGCCCGCGGACTGTCCGCAGCAGCCTCAGCGACCTCCGCTCTCGCGGAGTCCCCTTGGATGCACCGAAGTCCAGCCAAGAGAACCGAAGCACTCGACAATCCGACGCTTACGCGTACCAGGGCCACCTTGGAAGAACTCGATTTCGCCTGCAATAAGAAAGTTAAGCAGCTGCGAAAATTTCTGTGAGTAAATTTGGCGACGGCACACAATCGCTGCACACATTATCCCCAGTTCGGTCCACAGTCGGCATGGCGTGCGCAGTGACCTTCACTTGAAAAGGCGAACGTAGATTGCAGGTTGCGCAGCTACGTTCATCGAAGGTCGCAGATCGCGCTTCGCTGTCACTGCTGCCGCACGCGGCGGAAATGCTGCGCTGCGAAGGCGGCGTTGACTTGGCGGCGGCGCGCCGTCTAAATGCACGGCGCCTGCACTGATCGGGTCGGACTCGGGGACTTGACCATGTCGTCGCCTCAGCGGCCGCTGTCACCGCATCTGCAGATCTATCGCTGGCAGCTCACGTCGGTGATGTCGATCCTGCACCGCATCACCGGAGTGGCACTCGCGGTCGGTACGCTGCTGCTGGTCTATTGGCTCGTCGCAACGGCCGCCGGACCGGCGGCGTTCGCGACGGCGCACGAATTCATCGGCTCGATCCTCGGGCGACTGCTGTTGTTCGGCTGGACGGTGGCGCTCTTCTATCATCTCGCCAACGGCATCCGGCATCTGCTGTGGGACGCGGGGCGCGGCTTCGAGCTGCGGACCGCCTACGCCTCCGGCTGGACCGTCGTCATCGTGACTGCGGCGCTTTCGCTGATCGCCTGGATCGCCGCCTATGCCTCGCGGGGAGGCGGGATGTGAGCGGCGGCGACCGCAGCTTCCGCACCGAGCTCGGCCGCGTGCGCGGCCTCGGCGCCGCCAAGGAGGGCGTGCATCACTGGTGGATGCAGCGCGTCTCGGCGATCGGGCTGCTGCCGCTCGTCCTCTGGTTCGTGATCGCGCTCATCGACCATACCGCCGCCGACTACGCGGCCACGCGCGCCTGGCTCGCCTCGCCCCTCACCTTCGGGCTCATGGTGCTGCTGATCGGGGCGACCTTCTATCATGCGCAACTCGGCCTGCAGGTCGTGATCGAGGACTATATTCATGGTGAGGGCGGAAAGATCGCACTCGTCCTGCTGACGAAGCTCGCCAGCCTGGTGCTGGCCCTGGCCGCAGTCGTCGCGCTCCTGGTCATCGCGTTCGGGCATTAGGCAAGGGCATGGCGGACAAGAAGGGCAACGGCGCAGGCGCTCCGGCGATCAACGGCCAAGCCTATCCGATCGTCGACCATACCTATGACGTGGTCGTCGTCGGCGCCGGCGGCTCCGGCTTGCGCGCCACCTTCGGCATGGCCGAGAAGGGGCTGCGCACCGCCTGCATCACCAAGGTGTTTCCGACGCGCAGCCACACCGTAGCGGCGCAAGGCGGCATCAGCGCCGCGCTGGGCAACATGGGCGAGGACGACTGGCGCTGGCACATGTACGACACGGTCAAGGGCTCGGACTGGCTCGGCGACCAGGACGCGATCGAGTACATGGTGCGCGAGGCCATCCCCGCGATCATCGAGCTCGAGCATTACGGCGTGCCCTTCAGCCGCACCGAGGAGGGCAAAATCTACCAGCGCCCCTTCGGCGGCATGACCACGAAGTTCGGCGAGGGCATCGCGCAGCGCACGTGCGCCGCCGCCGACCGCACCGGCCATGCCATGCTGCACACGCTCTACCAGCAGGCCCTGAAGCATTCGGCGGAGTTCTTCGTCGAGTATTTCGCCCTCGATCTCATCACCGACGAGGGCGGTGTGCGCGGCGTGCTGGCCTGGAACCTGGACGACGGCACCATCCACCGCTTCCGCGCCAAGATGACGGTACTCGCCACCGGCGGCTATGGGCGCACTTATTTCTCCTGCACCTCCGCCCATACCTGCACGGGCGACGGCAACGCCATGGTGCTGCGCGCCGGCCTGCCGCTGCAGGACATGGAGTTCATCCAGTTCCATCCGACCGGCATTTACGGCGCCGGCTGCCTGATCACCGAGGGCGCGCGCGGCGAGGGCGGCTATCTGACCAACTCCGAGGGCGAGCGCTTCATGGAGCGCTATGCGCCGCATGCCAAGGACCTGGCCTCGCGCGACGTGGTCAGCCGCTCCATGACGATCGAGATCCGCGAAGGCCGCGGCGTCGGCCCGAACAAGGACCATATCTTTCTCCATCTCGAGCATCTCGACCCGAAGATCCTGCATGAGCGGCTGCCCGGCATCTCCGAGACGGCGCGCATCTTCTCCGGTGTCGATGTCACGCGCGCGCCGATCCCGGTGCTGCCGACCTGCCACTACAACATGGGCGGCATCCCCACGAACTATCGCGGCGAGGCCCTGACCAAGCTGAACGGCGACCCCGACACCGTCGTGCCCGGGCTGATGGCGATCGGCGAGGCGGCCTGCGTCAGCGTGCACGGCGCCAACAGACTTGGCTCCAATTCGCTGCTCGATCTGGTCGTGTTCGGCCGGGCTGCGGCGCGGCGCTGCGCCGAGATCATCAGGCCGGGCGAGAGTCAGGCGCCGCTGCCCGCCGACGCCGGCGACGCGGCGCTGGCGCGCTTCGATCGCCTGCGCCACGCCAAGGGCGGTACGCCGACGGCGGCGCTGCGGCTGGAGATGCAGAAGACCATGCAGTCGAACTGTGCCGTCTTCCGCACCGCCTCGATCCTGCAGGAGGGTGTGGACAAGCTCCGCAAGTGCTGGGACGGGCGCGCCGACCTTGCGGTGAGCGACCGCTCCCTGATCTGGAACAGCGACCTCGTGGAGACGCTCGAGCTCGACAACCTGCTCTATCAGGCCGTCGTCTCCATAAATTCAGCCCTCAACCGCACGGAAAGCCGTGGCGCGCATGCGCGCGAGGACCATCCCGAGCGCGACGACGCCAACTGGCTGAAGCATACGATCGTCTGGTGCGGCGAGGACGGCAAGCCGCGCATCGACTATCGGCCCGTGCATCTGCAGCCGCTCAGCAACGACGTGCAGGGCTTCCCGCCGAAGGCGCGGGTGTATTGACGATGATCGTGGTTTGCGAAGATGTCAGCGTAGGGGAGACCGGCAGGTCGCCCGCCGTGATCCAAGCGCGATCGATGGCCCCTCCGCGCGACCGTTCGGGCGACCTGCCGGTCGCCCGAACGTCACATGAGCGCGGGCGATAAATGGCCGAATTCACGCTTCCCGCCAATTCGAAGGTGCGCGAGGGTAAGCGCTTTGCCGGGAAGAGCGGTGCCAAGACGCCGAGGGCGTTCAAGGTTTATCGCTGGAATCCCGATGACGGCGAGAACCCGCGGCTCGATACCTACGAGATCGATCTCGCGGACTGTGGGCCGATGGTCCTGGACGCGCTCATCAAGATCAAGAACGAGGTCGATGCGACGCTCACCTTCCGGCGCTCCTGTCGCGAGGGGGTGTGCGGCTCCTGCGCCATGAACATCGACGGCGCCAACACGCTCGCCTGCACGAAGTACATCTCTGACGTGAAGGGCGACGTGAAGATCTATCCGCTGCCCCACATGCCCGTGGTGAAGGATCTGGTGCCGGACCTGACGCGGCCCTATGCGCAGTACGCCTCGATCGAGCCCTGGCTCAAGACCCGCACGCCGGCACCCGAGCGCGAGCGGCCGCAGTCGCCGGGGGAGCGCGCCAGGCTCGACGGCCTCTGGGAATGCATACTCTGCTTCTGCTGTACCACCAGCTGCCCCAGCTACTGGTGGAGCGGCGACCGCTATCTCGGGCCCGCGATCCTCCTGCAGGCCTATCGCTGGATCGCCGACAGCCGCGACGAGGCCACCGGCGAGCGGCTCGACGATCTCGAGGACCCGTTCCGCCTCTATCGCTGCCACACCATCATGAACTGCACCCGGACCTGTCCGAAGAGCCTCAATCCCGCCAAAGCCATTGCCGAAATAAAGAAGCTGATGGTAGCGCGGCGCTGAATCGCCCGTCATACTCGGCCGCCGATTCGGCCACCGTCTTCCCTGCGCGGCCCATCCCGGGCCGCCCGTCAACCGGAGTCATGCGATGCGTCTGCCCTACGTCTCCCTGCTGATCGTCGGCCTTGCCCTCCTGCCGGCTTGTTCCAAGCAGGGCGTGGACGTGGAGAAGGTTAAGAAGGACTTTACCGCCGAGATGGACGCGCTGGGCGGCGCCGGCGCGCAGAAATATCTCGGCTATGACGGCGTCGACGCCGTGGCCGACGGCGACAAGGCCAAGGTCACGATCAAGGGCGTTAAGTTCCTCATCCCGGGCGCCGATCCCCTCGTGATCGGCGATATCGAGATGCATGCCGTCCCCAAGGGCGACGACCAGTACGAGATCAGCGACGGCAAAGTCCCGAACAAGCTCACCTTCAAAGGACCGAAGGGCGAGTTCGTCATCGATATCGGCTCGCAATCCTGGGGCGGTGTGCTGTCGACCAAGTATCACGCCTTCCTGTCGTCCGACAGCAAGATCGGCGGCATCAAGGTGAGCGGCCCGGCGCTCGAAGGCACGGTGGTCGACCTGGCCGAGGTTGCGATGAAGCAGACGAGCGAGGACGAGGGCAACGGCGTGTTCGATCAGACGACGACGGGAACGCTGAAGACCCTGGCCATCACCAGCCCGGAGGGGTCCGGCGTCTTCGATAGCGGCGATTTCAAATCCGATGTGAAGGGCGCCAAGCTGGCGGACCTGCGCGCTCTCGGCGCGGACTGGCAGGCGCTATTTATGGGCATCGGCGAGGGCAAGCCTGCGGACCCCGCACTGGTCACGCGCCTCAAGGGCTATGCGGGCGCGATCGCCGGCCTAGCGACCCACACGGACCTGGCGGGCATGAAGGTTAAGGACGCCACGGGCGCCGACATGTTCAGCGCCGACCACCTGGTGATAGACGGTGGCGGCACGGGCTGGGACCAGCCGAAGGGCGGTCTGAGCTTCAACCTGAGCATGCTCGGGCTCAAGGTGCCGGCCGCCGATCTCAACCCGGACGTCGCCAAGAACAAGCAGTTCATCCCGACGCAGGTGAAGTTCGGCTATGCGCTCGACGATCTGCCGATCAAGGAGCTGTGGTCGGCATGGCTGGATGTGGTGGCGAGCGGTGCCATGCAGCCGGGCAACGAGGCGGCCTCCGAGCAGGCCGGCGAGGCCTTCGGCCTGCAGATCATCCAGCTCGCGCACCAGGCGGGCAGCGCGTTCCGGCTGACCAGTCTCGAACTGGAGGCGCCCGCCGCCCGGCTCAAGATGGACGGCAGCATCAAGGGCGACGCCACCTCTCCCATGGGCATGACCGGCTCCGCCAATGTCGAGGTGGCCGGGCTCGATGCGATCGCCGACGCGGCCAAGCAGTCGATGCCGCCGGAAGATGCGGCCGGCGCCAGCGGCGTGTTCGACGTGGTGCGCGGCTTCAGCAATCGCGAGACGACCTCGGATAACAAGGTGGTCGATCACTACGCCGTCGTGCTCGGACCGGACGGCAAGATGACGATCAACAACAAGCCGTTCGACCTGTTCGGCGCGATGACAGGCCAGCCTCAGCCTCAGCCGCAGCAGTAGCGGGTTTCGTGCAGGGGCGACCGGCAGGTCGCCCGCGCCGCGTACGCGCGCGCGGCGAAGAGACGGGCGACTTGCCGGTCGCCCCTACGCCAAGGGATTCTGCCGAACTATGGCCGCATTTGTCTGGTCGAGTGCCGATTGCTTGCAACCATAAGCGAGGCGCTCGATGCGGCGAATCGGGTTACTGCTGCCAATGGTCATGGTCGTGGCGGCGACGGCAACGGCAACGGTCGCCGGTGCGAGCGATCGCACAGCAGGGATCCAGGCGGATGTGGAGCGGGCGCTGGCGCGCTTGGCGCGCCTCGATCCGGCGCGCGAGCTGAGCTATGGAGCGGTCGAGGTCGTGCCTGACGGCGGCGCCTATGGCGTCACCGTGGCCGACGTGGCGCTGAAGCTCGCCCCCGGCGATCCCGGCCTGCTCGATGTCGGCATCGTGAGCTTCCGACTCTCGCCGGTCGACGGCGACGTCTATCGCGTCGACCGGATCGTCACGGCGCCGGCCTTCGAGCATCGCGGCGCCGACGGCGGCGCGGACGGCAGCTGGCGGTTGGCGCCGCGCCGGCTCGAAGGCCTGTGGTCGCGCCGGCAGGTCGGCTTCCTGCGGCGCGGAGCCGCCGTTGACGTCAATCTCGATGTCACCGGCCTCGATCAGGCCGTCAACGCCGTCACCGCGGCCGCGCAGTCCGGTGCCAGCATGGGCTGGGTCCAGCTGATGCTGCTGCGCGGGCTGGCCCATCGCGAGACCGCGCCCGACGGCGCCGTCGTCGACCGCTACGACATCGAGGCGACGGCGGATGGCCCGCTGATCGTGAACGGACGGTCGTTCGAGGTCTCGGCCGCCGCCCTCGCGATGCCCTAGCGACCGCGAACGTCGAGGCTGAGTGACGGCCGTCACAGGCCGGGCGCAGGGATTCCGTTAGCTTGGCCGTGCTACGCTATTCTTCGCCGGGCGCGGCAGCCCCGTGGGGCGGCGGCCGGCACCATCCACAGAGGGGACCATTCGATGCGTAAGATGGGGTGGCTTTTCGGCGCGGCCCTGCTCGTTGCCGCGAGCGTGCCTGCTTTGGCGCAGGACCAGGCAGCGCAGATCAAGCAAGACGTGGAGGACTTCCTCAAGCCGCTGGCAGGAGCCGGCGCGGCCGGCGAGGAGGCCATGCTGAGTCACGGCGCTATCGATGTGGCGGCCGCCGGCGGCGCTTATGTCGTGACGATTCCCGATCTGCAGTGGCTGCCCGACACCAGCGGCCATTTCGAGATCGGCACCGTCAGCTTTAGCCTGACGCCGGAGGGTGCCGACCTCTATCACATCGCCGATGTGAAGATCCCGGCGGAGATCCCCCACAAGACGGCGGACGGCGGCACGGACGGGAGCATATCGCTGCCGTCGCAGCAGTTCACGGGCGTGTGGTCGCGCCCGCTGCAGACCTTCATGCAGCTCGACGCCGACCTGCGCGACGTCAAGGTGGTCGACACGACCGACAATTTCACGCTCGCGCTCGGTGAGATCGCCGCCAAGGTCGCCAGCACCGACAAAGGCAACGGCCGCTGGGACCAGGACGGCACGCTGCACCTGTCTGCCCTGAACGTCAGCTCGCCCGAGGGATTGGTCACGCTCGGCTCGCTCGACGCCGCCTCGAACACGCGCGACTACAATGCGAAGGGTTGGTCGGCGGTGCGCGACCGCACGGAGGCGATGACCGAGAGCGCGGAGGGCGGCGCCCCGACGCCGGCGGCCTTGCCCGACCCGCAGCTGGCAGCGGCGCTGCGCGCCGCCAGTCCGCTCTTCGCCAGCTCGAACACCACGATCACCGCGGGCGCATTCAGCCTGCGTGACGCCGCGGGGGCGGAGGAATTCACCCTGCCGACGAGCGCTCTCAGCTTCGGCGCCGAGGGCTTCGACCAGGCGGTCGGGCGGCTCACGCTCGCGCTCAGCCACACCGGCCTGGCCGTCGGTGATATTCCGCCGGTGGACCAGGACCTGTTGCCGCGCGACCTCGCCATCAATATCGCGCTCGAGAACCTGCCGGTGCAGGAGCTGTGGAAAGGCGCCGTCGACACGCTGTCCTCCGCCGACATGTCGACCGATCAGGGCACGGGCATGGCCATGATGATGTTCATGCAGCTGCTGCAGCAATCGCTGGTCGCCGGCAAGGCGCATATCAACGTGACGGACTCCCACCTGGCGCTGGCGCTGGCGCGCGCGCAGCTCGGCGGGGTCATCGAGGCCTCGGCGGAATCGATGTTCGGCGGGGTCGGCAAGATGACGGTCGACGTCACCGGCCTCGATCCGCTGATCGACGCGGTGATCGCACACGGCGGCGGGCCGCAGAGTGAGGAGGCCGCGGGGCTGCAGATGGCGCGCGGCTTCAGCAACCGGCAGACGGGCACCGACGGCACCGTGACCGATCACTACGACATCGAACTCACGCCGCAGGGCCAGGTGCTGGTGAACGGCAAGGAGTTCAGCTTCATGGGACCGAGCACCAGCGAAGCGCCGCCCGACAGCGGCATGGGCCCCGACGCCGGGGCGCCGCCGGCCGACGGGACGACCGGCGACGCTCCGCCGCCGCCGGCGACCGACGGCAGCGACGGCGATACGAGCAACGGCAACTCCGGCGATACGACCGGCAGCGGGAACTGACTCGGTCCGACGACGACGGCCGCCGCGCGCAGCGTCTGCGCCGGCGGCCGGTCTGAATTCAGCAGCGCACTCTCACTCGAAGGCGATGTCCTCGACGATCTCGTGCGTCACGCCGAGCGCGTCGATCACCAGTGTCATGCGGGCGCTCACGCTCTTGCGGCCCTTGAGCTTGCCGGAATCGATTCCGGTGCGCACGGCCATCTCGATCTCGCGCTGCGAAGTGACGCCCACGCGCTTCAGGAACTTGCGGATCTCCATGTTGAGCACGTCTTCGTTCATCGCTTCCTCGCGGGTTGCTGACGGATCGCGGGCAGTATGACACGGCACCGCGGGGTGCCACGACCGTGAAGTTGCTTGTTGTCGGATCGACTCGAACGCGAGTAAGTTGAGGCAGCGACAACGACGGTGCGCGGCGTGGGGATTGATCGATCGCATCCGATTCGTCCAGTCGACATGGCGATGGCATCGACGGCCGCGGCAATGAGCGATCCGGCGGCGGTGGCTCTCGGCCCGCTCGCGCTCTATCGGGCGCGCCGTCACGCCGGTCAGCTCGCTGCCGATCCGGCGCAGGAGCTCGCGGCGGAGAAGCTGCAGAGCCTGCATCATGCGCTGCTACACTATCAGCCCGTGTCGGGCCGCGCCGGCTGGCGCGAGCGGCTGGGACTGGCGCGGCAGCGCGAAGAGCCGCCGCAAGGGCTCTACATCTTCGGCGGCGTCGGGCGCGGCAAATCGATGCTGATGGACCTGTTTTTCGCGAGCGCGCCGGTCGCGAGGAAGCGGCGCGTGCACTTCCACGAGTTCATGCTGGAGGTCCATGACAGCCTGCACCGCCAGCGCCAGGAACGCGCGAACGACGGCGACGTGCTGGCGCCGCTGGCCGAGCGCATCGCCGGCGAGGCTTGGCTGCTGTGCTTCGACGAGTTCCATGTCAGCAACATCGCGGATGCCATGCTGCTCGGTCGGCTGTTCGCGGCGCTGTTCGACCTCGGGGTCGTCATGATCGCGACCTCGAACACGGCACCCGACGATCTCTACCGGGGCGGGCTGCAGCGCGAGCGCTTCCTGCCCTTCATCGACCTGCTTAAGGAGCGGCTGGACATCCTCGAGCTCGACGGGGTGATCGACTATCGTCGGAACCGCATCCAGGGCATGACGGTCTATCACCAGCCGCTCGGTGTCCCCGCCGACACGGCACTCGCCGACGCCTTCGCGCAGCTGACCGATGGCGCCTCCGGGAGCGCGACGACTCTCATTGCGCAGGGACGGCCGCTGACGGTGCCGCAGGCGGCCAAGGGCGTCGCGCGATTCCGATTCGCCGATCTGTGCGAGCGCCCGCTGGGCGCCGCCGACTACATCGCGATCGCCACCCACTTCCACACCGTCATCATCGCCGACATCCCCGCGATGACGCCGGAGCAGCGCAACGAAGCGCGCCGCTTCATGACGCTGATCGATGCGCTCTATGAGCATAAAACCAATCTGATCTGCGCGGCCGCTGACGCGCCGGACCGGCTCTATGCCGCTGGCGATGGTGCGCAGGATTTCAAGCGCACGGCCTCGCGCTTGGCCGAAATGCAGTCGGCCGCGTATCTGGCGCGGCCGCACCTGACGTGAGAACTAACCTGAATGCGACAGTTACGCTTGATATTGTTGTCAAAAGAGCGTAATACCACCAGACCTAGTACCCTGTCCGAGTCCGCGCTTACGCAATGTCAGGGGTGGTTTGCCGGAAGGCGCGCGACGAATGGGAACTTCAGATGGCGCGTAAGAAGATCGCTCTGATCGGCGCAGGACAAATCGGCGGCACGCTGGC
>DATIXH010000225.1:0-6256 GCA_035518775.1 Candidatus Acidiferrum sp. | reverse complement strand
GACGCAGCCGGCCGCCGCCATCGCGGTCGCCGGCAACGGCATCGGCACCGCGCGTCTGCTGCTCGCCTCCGGCCTCGAGAGTCCGGCGCTCGGCCGCCACCTGATGTTCCACCCCGCCGCTTATGTGCGCGGCATGTTCCGGGAAGAGCTGGACGGCCCGGTCGGCCCGATCGGCTGCGCCCTCTACAGCCACGAGTTCTACGAGACCGACGACCGCCGCGGCTTCAAGCGCGGCGTGCATCTACAGGTGACGCGCGAGAACATCCCGCTCATGCAGGCGCTGCGGCTGGAGCCGGCTTGGGGCCGCGACGCCCCCCGCCTGCTGCGCGAGGAGTTCCGCCATTCCATCGCCATCCTCGTGCTGGCCGAGGACCTGCCGGAGGCGCACAACCGCGTCGGGCTCACCGACCGCACGGAGGCCGACGGTCTGCCGGGGGTGAAGGTGGAGTACACGCTGTCGGAGCATTCTCGCCGCAGCCTCGATTTCGGCCTCGACCGCGCCGAGGAGGTCTTGCGCGCCGCCGGCGCTTGGCGCGTCGTGCGCCTGCCGCTGGCGCCGCTCACCGGCTGGCACCTGCTGAGCACGGCGCGCATGGGCCGCGATCCCGCGACCAGCGTCACCAACGCGCGCGGCCGCTGCCACGCCGTGCCCAACCTCCTGGTCGCCGACGGCAGCCTCTTCCCCACCGTGGGCGCCGTGAACCCCGCCTCCACCATCGGCGCGTTGGCGCTCAAGATCGCGGACGATCTCGCGCAGGACATCGGATGACGCCCGAATTCCTCGCCGCCGTTCTCGATACGCTGCTGCCCGGCGACGACGCATTGCCGAGCGCCACGCGAGCCGGGCTCAATCCTACTCCCTATGCCGCATTGCACCGTGCGGTGTTCGATGCGATCGCCGCACAAGCCGGCAGTGCCGAGATCTTCCTCCGCGCCGATGAGAGCGCGCGGAACGCAGCTGTACGAGCCGTCGAGCGCGCCGCACCCGATGCCTTCCGCACCTTGCTGACCGCTGTCCTGTCGGACTACTGCGAAGCGCCGCCCGTGCTCACGGCGCTAGGCTGGCGCAGCGAACCACCACAGCCGACCGGCCACGCAGTATCTCCGTTCGACGATGCAACCACAGAGCGCCTGGGCCGTGTCCGCCGTCGCTCTGGCTTGTGGAGAGCTCCGTAGAACTGCAGCACCGACTTCGTCTCCCGGCATCCGAAGCAGACGAAGACGTAGATCATTCCGCAATCCGCGAGACAGAATTCGCCGTTGACGGAATCGAGCTGGCCATAGAACGACATCCGCTGAGCACCCTCGCGGCAGATTGGATAGTCGTCTCCCTGAATGAAATCGGGTGTGCCGCCGAGCTTGTGCCGCGTTCCCACTTCGTCGCCGGCGTACTAGAATCGTGGCAGCGCCGCCGCCGCTTCATCGAGCGGCTGCGGCACCAGCCTTGAACGGGGGAATCACTTTCGCCGGTCCCTTCGTCACCTTCGCCATTGTTCCCCGCTTGCCGCCTGACAGGACCGACGACGTTTAGGTCCCCGGCACCTTCGCCGCCTTCAGTGCCTTGGCCTGCCGCTTCTCCACGGCCTTCACGTCGAAGCCGTGGATCAGCTCCTGGAACAGGCGGTACCAGTTGACCTCGGCCTTCAGGTGCAGGAACACCGAGCCCAGGCCGATGGCGGCGCGGTCCATGAAGACGAACTCGCGCGGCGGCGTCACCGGGCCGAGGCGGCGCAACTCGTGATGCACGCCCTCGGCCACTTCGCGGCCGTAGATGCCGGAGGAGGAATCCTGGATGCGGCGTTCGCGGTCGTCCATCAGCGGGCCGTAAACGAAGTGCGCCCAGCGGTTCAGGACGTCGATGACCTCGGCGTTGAGGCCCTTGAAGCCCCAGGACTCGTAGGCGTGCACGGCGAGGTCGCGGTCGTCGTTGAGCAGCGCATGGTAGAGGTCGATCACGCCCTCGACGAAGCTGGCGGGGAAGATGCGCACGCAGCCGAAATCCAGCAGGTTGATCGAGCCGTCCGGCCGCACCGTGTAGTTGCCGAGATGCGGGTCGCCGTGGATGACGCCGTAGAAATAGAACGGCACGTACCAGGCCCGGAACATGTTGAGCGCCACTTGGTTGCGCACCGCCAGATCCGGATGGGCGGCGATGAAGGGCAGCAGCGGCTCGCCCGCAAGCCAGCTCATGGTCAGCAGCCGCTTGGTCGACAGCTTGGGCTCGACCTCCGGCACGTGCACGTTGGCCTCATCCTTCAGCATCAGGCCGTAGAGCGCCATGTGGCGGGCCTCGCGCTCGTAGTCCAGCTCCTCGCGCAGGCGCGCGGCGATCTCCGGATGGATCTCCTTGGTCGAGATCGAACGGTCGTAGCGCTCGTAGATCGAGAAGATGATGCGCAGCTGGCTGAGGTCGGCCTCGACGGCCGACTGCATGTCCGGGTATTGCAGCTTGCAGGCGAGCTGCTTGCCGTCATGACCGACGGCGCGATGGACCTGGCCAAGCGAGGCGGCATGGGCCGCATGGTGCTCGAAGCTTTCGAACTTCTTCTGCCACTCCGGCCCCAATTCGGTGGCCATGCGGCGCCTCACGAACGGCCAGCCCATGGAGGGCGCGTCGGCCTGTAGCTGCCCCAGCTCCTGGACGTACTCCTTCGGCAGCGCGTCCGGGATGGTGGCCATGATCTGCGCCACTTTCATGAGCGGCCCTTTCAGCCCGCCGAGCGCCGCCCGCAGCTCGGCCGCATGCTGCCCGCGGTCGAGCTGCAGCCCGAGATAGCGCTCGCCCACGAAGCGCGCCGCGAGCCCGCCCACCGCCGTGCCCACCCGCGCATAGCGCCGGATGCGGCCGCCGAACCGGTTGTCTTCCGAGGAATCGGTCATTTGAAAGAGAAGTCAGGAACCTCAGATGAACGCAGATGAACACGGATGCGAGAGGAGAGTGGGATCAGCGCTGTGCGTCCTTCGACAAGCTCAGGATGAGGAGCAGTCTTCGTGCCACCAAGATCCTCCCTCATCCTGAGCTTGTCGAAGGACGCAGGGTGGTCATGCAGTCCCAAGAAGCAACTATCATTTCGCGTCTTCGAGAAGTCCCATCTGTGTTTATCCGTGTTCATCCGGGGTTCTAGAACCTACATCCGCTCGAGCTCGTCGATGAAGCCGCGGATCACGCCGAGACCCTTGTCCCAGAAGGCGGGGTCGGAGGCGTCGAGTCCGAAGGGTGCCAGCAGCTCCTTGTGGCGCTTGGTGCCGCCGGCCCGCAGCATGTCCAGATACTTCTCGGCAAAGCCCTTCTGCGCGCCCTGATAGACGGCATAGAGCGAGTTCACCAGGCAGTCGCCGAACGCGTAGGCGTAGACGTAGAACGGCGTGTGGATGAAGTGTGGGATGTAGGTCCAGAACACGCGGTAATCGTCGTCGAAGCGCAGCGCCGGCCCGAGGCTCTCGGCCTGCGTCGCCATCCAGATCTCGGCGATGCGGTCGGGCATCAGCTCGCCCTGGCGGCGCTCGGCATGCAGGCGCGTCTCGAACTCGTGGAACGCGATCTGCCGCACGACCGTGTTCAGCATGTCCTCGACCTTGGAGGCCAGCATGACCCGCCGGCGCTTGGGATCGCTCTCCTGCTTGAGCAGCGCCTGGAAGGTCAGCATCTCGCCGAACACCGAGGCCGTCTCCGCCAGCGTCAGCGGCGTGTCCGACATCAGCGTGCCCTGCGGTCCGGCCAGCACCTGGTGCACGCCGTGGCCGAGCTCGTGCGCCAGCGTCATCACGTCGCGCGTCTTGCCGTGATAGTTGAGCAGCAGATAGGGGTGCGCGCTCGGCACGGTCGGATGGGCGAAGGCGCCGGGCGCCTTACCCGGTCGCGGCGGCGCGTCGATCCAGCTCTTGTCGAAGAACTGCTTGCCGATCGTCGCCAGCTCTGGCGAGAAGGCGGCGTAGGCCGCGAGCACAGTCTTGGTCGCGTCCGGCCAGGCGATGCTGCGGTCGAGATCCTCCGGCAGCGGCGCGTTGCGGTCCCAGTAGTCAAGCCGATCGCCGCCGAACCATTTCGCCTTCAGCTTGTAGTAGCGGTGCGAGAGCGCGGGATAGGCCGCTTTCACCGCCGTCGCCAGCGCATCCACCACCTCGTCCTCGACGAAGTTGGCGAGATTGCGCGACGACACGGGGCGCGCGAACTTGCGCCACTTGTCCTCGATCTCCTTGTCCTTGGCGAGGGTGTTGGTGATGAGCGCAAACTCGCGCAGGTTGGCGCCGAGCACCTTGCCCAGGCTCTTGGCGGCGGCCTTGCGCACCTTGCCGTCGCGGTCGGTCAGCAGGTTCAGCACCTCGTTCGAGGTCAGTTCGCGACCATCGAGCGGAAAGCGCAGATGCGCCATGGACTCGTCGAACAGGCGGATCCAGGCGCTGCGTCCCGCGATCGCCTTCTCGTGCAGGATCTGCTCGACCTCGTCGGAGAGCTGGTGCGGGCGGAAGGCGCGGGAGTCGCGCAGCCAGGGAGCGTACTTGGCCAGCGCCGGCGCCTTCAGCTTCTCGGCGAGCACGCCATCATCGAGTCGGTTCAGCTCGAGCGTGAAGAACAGCAGCTCCGTCGAGATGTCGGTCACCCGCTCCTGCATGGTCTGGTAGAAGCGGCCGATCTCCGGGTCGGTCATGTTGCCGGCGTGTACCAGCTGGGCGTAGCTCATGATGCGGCCCAGCACGTCCTGGATCGCCTCGTAGCTCGCCACCGCCTGGCCGAGCGCCGCGCCGTCGATCCCTGCCAGCTTGCCCTGGAAACGCAGGCGGAACGCCTTGGAGTCCTCAGCCGCCTTCTTGAGATCGCTCTGCAGCGCCGCCGAATCGCGCCCGGGATAGAGGTCCCTGAGGTCCCATTCGGGCAGAGTGCCGAGATCGGCAGGCTTGGGCGCGGCGGGGGCTGCGGTCATCGTCGTCGTCCGTGGCTGGGAAGAAGGAAGGCTTGCCAGCGATATAAGCGCGCCAAGGCCCACTGCCAAGCGACGAGACGTATTGCCGTCGGGTCGACCGGCCGGTGGCCCTGCATGCCACCCCTATAGAATTTCCCTGCCGAACCAGCGGTAGACACCGACGTCGGTCGGCCGGAACGGATCGTCGTCGAGGGAGACGCGGGCGAACGGCTCGAGCAGCTCGTAGCTGGCGAAGCTCCAGACCGCGAGATTGCCGGGATCGGGGCCCAACTGGCCGATCCGGCGCAGGACGAAGTTCAGCGTGGCTGCCTTGTGGCGCGCCGTCCGCTCCCGGAAATGCGCGGCCAGCGCGGCATCCGGCACCTTGGCGCGGGCCGCGAAATACTCGATGTAGTGCAGCGCATCGCGGTCGACCGCCGGCCCCTCGACGACCTCGTCGTAGCAGCCGGCATATTGCAGATGGATCGCCTTGTGGGTGGCGCGCTCGGCGTGATCGTGCGCGGCCTCCGGGCTGTTGAAATGCGCCTCCCACTCGTCCAGCCGCTTCATGCCCTTGCACTTCCAGAACGCCATATAGGCCGGCAGACGGCCCAGCCGCATGGTGCGGCCGAACGAACCGACCAGCGCGTCCTCCGGATCGGTCCAGGCCGACTGGTCGCCGAGATGACGAAAGATCTCCAGCGGCATGAAGCGATCGCGCTCGATGTATTCGGCATAGATCATGAAACGCCCTTCGGTCGCTCAGAGTCTGTTTTCGAACGAGGTAATCGGCGGATAGGCACCGGGATCGGTGATGACGTCGACCACCGTCGCGGTGTCGGATGCCAGCGCGCGGTCGAGCGCAGGGCCGTATTCGGCCGCGTCCTCCACGCGCACGCCGTTCAGGCCGCAGGCGCGCGCGATGGCCGCGTGGTCGACCGGCTCGAAATAGATAGCGGAGGTATGGGCGCCGAACAGGACGTCTTCCGCGTGCTTCTGATAGCCGAGGATCTGGTTGTTGAGCACGGTGACGACGACGTTGAGGCGATTGCGGCGGGCCGTCTCCAGCTCCGACCAGACATGAGCGAAGCCGCCGTCACCGACCACGCAGAGCACCGGGCTGTCCGGGCGCGCCAGCTTCGCGCCGAGCGCCATCGGCAGGCCCCAGCCGAGGCCCGCCAGCCCGCGCGGCGTGAGGAAGCGCATGCCGGCCGTGCGCGCCGACAGGTAATTGGCGATCCAGATCGAGGCATAGCTGGCGTCGGCGACGACGATGGACTCGTCGCTGAGCCGGCGCGCGAGTTCTGCCATCAGCCGCTCCGGCCGCGCCGGCTTTCCGCGCGCGGCGAGCAGCG
>DATIXH010000224.1:0-33361 GCA_035518775.1 Candidatus Acidiferrum sp. | reverse complement strand
GAGGCTCGCCAACTCGCGGGCACGGACCATGTTGGGATGGGTGTCCGCAGGCCGACGCAGGGCGAAGCGGCCGCGCGTCACGCCGCAGGCCGCCAGGAACAGGTTGTCGGCAACGCTGAGGCTGCGGAACAGGATGGAGCTTTGATAGGTGCGCCGGATGCCGCGGCGAATGCGCTCATGCGGCGGCAGGGTCGTCACATCCTCGCCGAAGAACACCACTTTCCCGGAGTCGGGCCGGTAGTCGCCGCTGATGACGTTGAACAGCGTCGTCTTGCCGGCACCGTTGGCGCCGAGAATGGCCAGCCGCTCCCCCGCCTCGACGGCGAACGAGATGCCCTCGAGCGCCACCAGGGCGCCGAACGAGCGCCCCACGCCCTCGAGAACGAGGGCGTGGGTGCCGTTGGCTGCTGCGGTGTCCGGCGCTACGGCCATCGCGGCTCCAGTCGCAGGCGTTACGGACAGGCCGGCGCGTCGCGCGACGGCAGGCCGGTCTTCTTGTACTCGTCCTCGGGGACACCGAGCGTCGCATTGACGTCCGGGATCACCTTGACGACCTTGTTGTAGAGATTGCCGTCCTCGCCCATCGCGATCTCCGTGAGGAATTCGGAGCCGATCGCATTGCGGTTATGGTCGAGGTGGACCTTGCCCGTCGGCGTATCCACGACCTCGGTCGACAGCACCTCGCGGAACTTTTTGTGGCCGTCGGAGAGGTCGCCGTTGACCGCGTCGAGCGCCTGAATCATCGCCGTCGCCTCGATGTAGTAGCCGTGCGAGAACAGGGTCGGCGAGTTGAAGGCCTTGGCATCGCTCTGCTTGTAGGCCGCCACGAACGCTTTCCACTTCGGATCGTCCCAATTGTCGGCGAGCGGGCCGGCCGAGGGCGTGCCGATCAAATAGTCGCGGCGCTTGCCCTTGGCGCTGAGCACAGACTGGTCGACGGTGATCGAGCCGCCGATCAGCGGCTTCGTGCCGCCGGCCTGCTCGTATTGGGTGAGAAAGTTGATAGCGTCGGCGCCGCCGAGCGCGACGTAGATGGCGTCGATGTCATCCGGAATCGAGGCCACGACCGAGGAGTAGTCCTTGGTGCCGAGCGGCGTCCAGAACTTGTCGACGACGTGCCCGCCGGCCTTGCAGAACTCGATCATGAAGCCTTTGACCTGGGTATACGGATAGGAATAGTCCTCGCCGAGCGTCACCACCTTCTTGTAGCCCTTGGTCTCGTAGGCATAGGTGCCGAGGCCGGCCATCCACTGCACGCCGTTGGTCGTGAAGCGGAAGAAGTTGGGCGCCGGGTCGATCAGCGTGGTCGGCTCGGCGGCCGATGTGCCGTTGATGAACGTCACCTGCGGCTGCGTCTTGGCGTAGTCGCGCATGGCCAGGCCCTCGTCGCCGGATAGCGGCCCGATCAGGATGTCGACCTTATCCTGCTCGACCAGCTTGCGGGCCG
Organism: Candidatus Acidiferrum sp.; assembly: GCA_035518775.1. Taxonomy (GTDB): domain Bacteria; phylum Pseudomonadota; class Alphaproteobacteria; order Dongiales; family Dongiaceae; genus JBGPEQ01. The sequence continues at coordinate 31,914 of DATIXH010000224.1, read as the reverse complement.
CCTTGATCGCGGACTCCGGCGATGCGTCGGAGGAGCCGGTGATGACCTCCAGCTTCTTGCCGCCGGCCATCATGTTGTGCTCCTTGAACGCCATGTTGGCGCCGCGCAGGCTGTCCTCGCCGAGAATGGCGAACGGCCCTTCGAACGTGGCGAGCACGCCGATCTTCAGCGAATCCTGCGCATGCGCCGCACCGGCCGACAGCAGGCAAGCCGCCGCCATCAGCATGACCCCGCCAAGCAACTTACGTCGCATCATCTCCTCCCTGGTATGGGGCGGCCTGGGGCCGCCGGTTGAGTCCTGTCCCCGTTGCCGATTGGGCGCTGAAGCAGGCGATTCGCGGCGCCAGCGCGATTGATCAGGGCCACCAAGCGGCCCCATAGACCCAACACGCCGTCCGGCGAGAACAGGACGATCGCCAAGAAACAGGCACCGATCAGCGTGTTGAAGCGCTCGCGGTCGATGAAGTCGATCGCGAAGTTCTCGAGCAGCACGAAGATGACCGCGCCCAGGAACGGGCCGACCGGGTGGCGCATGCCCCCGAGCACGGCGATGATGAGGATGTCGAAGATCGGCCCGGTATCGATGGTCCCCGGAGAGATCCGACTGTTGAACCACACCAGCAGGACGCCGCCCAGCGACGCAATCGAGCCGGCGATCGCGTAGGCGGCGATACGGTGGGCGCTCACGTTGAAGCCGAGCGCCCGCATGCGCCGCGCGTTGTCGCGGATCGCTTGCAGCGCCACGCCGAAGGTGGAGCGCGACAGATACAGGACGATGGCGTAGCTCAACACCGCGACCGCGAGCGACAGGAAATAGAACGGTATCGGCGCCCGCCAGTCTATCCCGAAGACATGCGGCGGCAGGATGCTGGCGAAGCCGGAATGGCCGTTGAAGAGCGTGTAGTTTTGCTGAGCCAGGTAGAAGAACGCCACGGCGATGGCGATCGTGATCATGATCGTATAGATGCCGGCGGTGCGGACAGAAATCGCGCCGATGAGCGCGGCGGCGACCGTGCCTCCGGCGACGGCAATCGGAACCGCCGCCCACCAGGGCCAGGCCGGGCCGAAGTTCAAGCTGTTGCCGCCGACGATCGCGATCAGATAGCCGGCCACGCCGGCGATCGTCATCTGGGCCAGCGAGACCATACCGCCGTAGCCACCGAGGAACATGAGCGACAGGGAGATGACGCCCAGGAACAGGGATTGCGCACCGATCTGGAAGGCCCAGAAATCGGGAACAACGAGCGGATAGATCACGAGCCCGACCGCCGCGATTCCATAAGACAGCACCGGCCGTATCCATTGCGGCGACGCGCGCGGCAGCGTGTCGGCGACGGCGCTCATGCCCGCCCCATGATGCCTTGAGGCCGGATCGCCAGCACAGCGACCATGATCACGAATGTGTAGACGACACCGTAGGTCGGCGAATATGCCAGCCCGAACTGCTCGGCCATGCCGATCAACAGCGCGCCGATCGCTGCGCCCGGTACGCTGCCCATGCCGCCGACGATGACGACGATGAGCGAGGCGAGGAGATAGCGCGTGTCCTCGCCGGGCGCGATCGACAGCGCCGAGCCGCCGACGACGCCGGCGAAGCCCGCCAGGCCGGCCCCGACCGCGAAGGTGGTGGCGAACACCCGCTGCACGTTGACGCCGGAGGCGGAGAGCATGCCGCGGTCATCGACGCCGGCGCGGATCATCATGCCGATGCGCGTGTGCGTCAGGAACAGCCACAGCGCTACGCCGACCAGCACGGAGACGACGAGCACCATGATCCGGATTGTCGGATAGATCTTGACGAAGGGCAGCGGGGTGCCGCCGTACAGCCAATCGGGCGGCTCGAACTGATAGGTCTCGCCGGTCCAGATCGCGAGCATCAAGTCGGCCATCACGATGGAGATGCCGATGGTGACCAAGGTCTGCCGCAGCTCCTGGCCCTCCATGCGGCGGAAGACCAGGATCTGCAGCAGAACCCCGAAGATGGCGGCGGTCAGGAACCCGGCCGCGACCGCAAGGAACCATGACCCCGTGCGATCGCCGACCTCGTAGCCCAGGTAGGCGCCCAGCAGGTAGAGCGAGCCGTGCGCGAGATTCACGTTGCGCATCAACCCGAAGACCAGCGTGAAGCCGCTCGCCACCAGGAAATAGAGTCCGGCGAGCGTCAAGCCGTTCAGGAAGGTGAGCACGAACAGCTTCATCGGCGCGTCCGTTCGTTCCCTGTCCGCTCTCCCGGCGTCAGATTGCCACGCGTTGACGGTGTGGCATCAGATCCGGCGCCTTGTAGAATTCGCCGTCCTTCATGATGGCGAGGATCCGGTTCTTGTCCTGCAGCACACGGATGTTCGTCACGGGGTCGCCATCGACCAGGATGAGGTCGGCCAGATAGCCCTCCTTCACCTGCCCGAGCTCGTTGGGCTTGCCGAAGATCTGGCCGCCGAGGCGGGTAGCCGCCACCAGCGCCTCGACCGGCGTGAAGCCCAACAGGTTGACGAAATATTCGAGATCCTTGGCGTATGTGCCATGCGGCGTCCAGGCGAAGCCATAGTCGCCGCCGGGCAGGACGCGGATGCCGCGCCGGTGCATCTTCTTGCAGGCCTCGATGGCGATCTCGAGTTCGCGCATGTAGCCCATCTTCGCCAGCTTTTCCTTGGTCAGGCCGTACTTGGCGGCGTCGCCGTTGCACAACGTGATGAGCCAGGCCAGGGCCGGCGCCACGAAATGCTTGTCCTTGTTGGCCTCCAGGAGGTCGAGCGCCTCTTCGTCGACGAAGCTGGCGTGGTAGATGATCTCGATGCCGTGCTTCACGCACTGCTTCACCGAGAGCGCCGAACGGGCGTGCGCGCAGACCCGCTTGCGGCGGCGCTTCGCCTCGGTGACGGCCATGATGATCTCTTCCTCCGACATCGGGGATTCCTCAGCATGGGTGTCGGTCATGCTTTCACCGGAAAGGTTGAGCTTGAGCAGGTCGACGCCATACTTGATGAACGTGCGGACGATCACGCGCATCGCTTCTGGCCCCGTAGAGATCGCCCCGAAGCTCATGAGCGGGTCGTTCAGGTGCGGTGGGTTGGTGTCGCCGAGCCCGCCGAGCGTGCCGATCTCCTGACCATTGGCAAGATAGCGCGGCCCCGGATACATCCCGGAGTTGATGGCATTGCGGATCACGACGTCGAGGCGCGGCTTGGCCGCCGCAGCGCCGACGCACATGGTGAAGCCATGGTCGAGAAAGGTCCGCGCCACGACCGCCGTGTAGAGAATGTGTTCCTCCGGCGGCATCATCGAGATGCCCTCGAGACTCGAGGAATCGTTCCAGCTGAAATGGGCGTGGGCGTCGCACAGCCCGGGCATCAGCGTGGCGCCCGCGGCGTCGATCACGGTCACGCCCTGGGTCGGGATCGAGCGGGCGCCGCGGGCTACCCGCCGGATGCGATTGCCCTGCACGAGCACTTCGCCCGTGTAGGAATTCTCGCCGCTGCCGTCGAAGATGCGCACGCCGGTGAACAGAACATTTGCCATCACGACCTCCCTGGATGCCGCCAGCGTCCAGCTTGCGACGCCGCGGAGCTGCAGACTGTCAATTCTACTCAATGCCGTTGCAAGAGGAACTCCTCCAGCGCCGATGCCGTCTCCTTAGGACGCTCGAACGTCGCCCAGTGGCCGCAGCGGGCGACCACCCGCGTGCGCGCACCGGCCAGGCGAGCGCCGATGGCGCGCATGCCCGTGGCGGTCGCGATCGGGTCTTCATCACCGGTCAGCAGTAGAGTCGGGCATTTGATCGCGGCCACGTCGGGAGGCGCGGCGTCCGCCAGGGCCTCGCAACAGCGCGCATAGCCCTCGGCGTCCTGGCGCATCAGCATCTCGCGGATCAGGGCGACCGTCACGGGCTGCTCGCGCCGCGTGACGGCGGCCGTCGAGGCCTGGACGATGGCGTCGGCGACCGGTTGCATGCCCTGCGCTCGCGCCACGGCGGCGCGCTCGCGCAGCCCTTGCCGCCCGGCATCGGCGGGCGCCAACAGCGGCCCCAGGAGCGCCAGACTCTTCACCAGCTTGGGATTTCTGAGCGCGATGTGGAAGCAGATGATCGTGCCCATGGAGTGGCCGCCGAAGTTGGCGCGGCCGATGCCGAGCGCCGCGACCAGCTTCGCGACGGCATCCGCGAAATCCTCGAGCGCGAACCGCCCGCTCGTCGGCGAGCGCCCGCAGCCCGGCAGGTCGGGACGGATCACCTGCATCTGGCGGCCGATACCCTCTATCACCGGCGTGAAGGTGTTGGAGGTGCCGCCGAGCCCATGGATCATGACCAGCGGCTCGCCCTGGCCGTCGACCTCGACGCTCATCCGCTCGACAAAACGTGTGCCCATCGCGCCGCTTCCTCAGGCTCCGCCGTGAACGCCGAACATGACCCGGTTGATCTCGTCCAGGTGCCGTTTCATCTCGATGCAGGCGCGCTCGCCGTCGCGCTCGCGGATCGCCGCGACGATGCGCTCGTGCTCCTGTGTGTGCCGGCGACGCAGATCGCCCGTCAGGACGCGTTCCTTGAGACGGCCCCAGGCCGTGTGGTCGCGCGCCGCCGTGATGATGTCATAGACCCGGGCGAAGATGACGTTCTTCGTGGCCCGCCCGAACGACCGGTGGAGCTCACAATCGAGCGTCTCGAACTCCTGCAGGCTGCCGGCCTGGGCGCTGCGCGCGATCACGCGCTCCATATGCTCGATCTCCTGCAGGCTCGCCCGCAGGGCCGCGATGGCGACGGCACCGGGCTCGAAGGCGAGCCGCAGCTCCATCACGTCCGATGGATTGGCCAGACGGGCGACCGAAACGGCAGCCTGCCCCGCCCCGGCAGCCGTCTGCCGTCCGCCAGCGCGCGGCTCCGCAACGAAGGTGCCGCTGCCGACCTGACGCACGATCTTGCCCTCGGCCTGCAGTGCATGCATGGCCTTGCGAATGGTGTTGCGGCCGGCGCGAAACTCCGCCATCAGCTCGATCTCCGTCGGCAGCCGCATGCCCGGCGGCAGGGCGCCGCTGGCGATCCCCTCCTCCACATAGGCGCGGAGGGCGGAGGCGGCACCATGGGCCTTGCTGCGCACCGTTTCGCGCCCGCGCGTCGCAAAGAGCAGGTCAAGCGAGGCGTCCGGGCGCTCGCGACGGGATGGATCGGCATGCCGCGGCGCCGCTTTCGCCCGCATGGATCCGACCTGGCGTTCCGGCGCGCGCATGGCGGTCACAGCTTCCGGCCGGCGCGGTGTCCTTCGAACACCGCCTCGTAGGTGCCGCGCGGCGCATTGGCGTCGCCGATGGTCTCGACCGAGAGGCCGCGCGCGCGCACCGCGTCGCTTAGTCCATTCACCGATTGCCGCCCCGTGACCATGACGATGGTGTCGGCCCGCACCGTTCGTTCCTGATGATGACTGTGCACATTGTATATCACGGCCTCGTTTTCCCTGATCTGCTTAATGAAATGATGGGGAACGATCTCAACCCCCAGGTCGAAAACCTTCGGCATGATCCAGTCATGGTAGACGTCGTACATCGTCTCCATGGCCACCATCGGCCAGCGCGTCACCAACCGCACCGTGGCGGCCCCGTCGAGCCGCAGCTTGACGGCGGTGAGCGGCGCCACCGCGGTCGAGAGGTCGTCCATCACCAGAACCTCGCCGCGGGGCAGCGCGTCGCCCGTCACGATCTCGTCCCAGCCAACGCAGTAGGCCGACTCCCAACCGGGGATCGACGCCGCCGTCCAACCCTGGAAGCCGTCGACGCAGACGCGGGAACCGGTGGCGATCACGACATGATCCGGCCGCTCCTCCGCGAGCACGGCATCGAGATTGCTCTCGTCGATGCGGCTCTCGGTGCGGATGGTGGCACCGTTCTTGCGGGCCTGGAGCGCCAGCCAGCGGGCGATCGTCAGGAACTCGTCGCGGTCCGGCAGCAGCGACTGCAGCCGGACATGCCCGCCGACATCGCGCTCCCTCTCATGCACGACGACGGCGTGCCCACGAGCAGCCGCAATGCGCGCGAACTCCAGTCCCGACGGGCCCCCGCCGATCACCAGCACCTTCTTGGGTTTGGCAACACGGATCAGGCTGCCGGCGCCCCAGGCGCGCTCGCGCCCGATCTCCGGGTTGTAGACGCACTGGACGCGCTGGCCGGTGGCGGCGTTGCGCCAGCAGTGATTGGCGGCGACGCAGCGGCGGATATCCTCCTCGCGGCCCTCCTGCGCCTTGTTCGCCCATTCCGGATCGGTGAACAGCTGGCGGGCCAGGCAGATGGCGTCGCCGTCGCCGGCCTCCAGCAGCTCCTCGGCGTCCGCGGGCCGGGTGATGCGGCCGACCAGCAGCACGGGCTTCGACGACACGCTGCGGATGTCGCGGGCATAGCCGCGCTCCCAGCCGCCCTCGAAATGCATGGGCGTGTGGATGAAGGAATGGTGCACGCCCGCGGACACGCTGACATAGTCGATATCGACCTCGCGCTCGAGCGCGGCGACGATCTTCTTGACTTCGTCGATCTCGAGATCGCCGGGCCAGAACGACGTCGAATTGATGCGATAGCCGAGGAACGGCTCGGGCCCGATCGCCCGCCGGATCGTGCGGATGGCCTCGATGGGGAAGCGCAGGCGGTTCTCGAACGAGCCGCCCCAACGGTCGGTGCGCTTGTTGTAGAGCGGCGACAGGAACTGCCAGGGCAGATAGCCGTGGCTCATGTGGAATTCGACGCCGTCGAGACCGGCTGCGATCGCCCGCTCCGCGGCGCTGCCGTAGGCGGCGATGATCTCCAGGATCTCGGCCTCCGACATCGCCTTCGGCGTCGAGGCGCCCGGATACTCGCCGAGAGGCACCTGACTCGGCGAATAGGTGAACCAGGTCGAATCGAAATCGGCACCCGGATCCATCTTCGGATTGGGCATGCCGCGTACGCCGGAGTGCCAGAGCTGGATGGCGAGCTTGGCGCCCTCGGCATGAACGGCCTTCGCCACTTCGGCCAGCGGCCCCAGATTGGCGTCGTTGAACAGCTGGGGCGTCTGCAGCGGGGCGGCCAAGGAGGATGGGTGAACATGCGTCGCGCCGATGATGATGAGGCCGACGCCGCCGCGCGCCCGCTCGCGATAGTAGGCCGTGGCCATGTCGGTCAGCACACCGCCGTCGGTCCAGGTCGGGCAGGTCGGCGGGAACACCACGCGGTTGCGGATCCGCGTGTTGCGAATCCGCCATTCCGAAAACAGTTTCGGATAAGCCGTCAGACGCATCCTCCCAAAGGACGTACTCTTCTCTTATTTTGGTAGACCATATCCCCGGCATTTCGCGCGTTCAAGCCGGCGACCAAGAAAAGCGTCTCTTTTCGTATAAAGGGGCTCTTTTGCTACCGCTGCCTACCGCGGCAAAGCGCGCGAGTAGCGCATGTCGGCCAGCTAGCCTCTTGCTGCAGTGCGGCACGGGGCTGACACCCGCAGCCGCATCCGGAGCGCCACCGCGAGCGATTCCTCCTCATTTGAGTCTCTTTCCCGCGGCGGGGTTCGGGCCTATAGACCGAAGGTAAGCCGGCGCGCGTCGAGCGTCGCGCCGCCATCTTCAGCGGGAGGTCTTGTGAAGCTCATCCGATACGCCCACGCCAGCGGACCGCGAGTGGCGCAGTTGCATGGCGACCGGGTCGTGGACCCGATTGCGATCGACGAGGCGCTCGGCCTCTTCGATGCGGCGACCCGGCGCTCGCTCGCCGGCATGGACACGATCATCGCCGGGGGCGCCGACGCGCGTCGCCAGATCGAGCGAGCGCGGCTGGCAGCGGAAGCGCGCGCCCTGGCGCTGCCGGTGCTCGCCGATGTGGCGCTGCTGGCGCCGCTGGTGCCGCCGATCATCCTGTGCGCCGGCAGCAACTACGTCGACCACAACAAGGAGAAGGCGGAATCGCCGCTCAAGGGCAAGGAGCCCGAGTTCTTCCTGAAATCTCCGACCTGTGTGATCGGACCGGGGCAGCCGATCGTCTGGGACCGCCGCGTGACGGCGAAGCTCGATTACGAGGTGGAGCTCGCCATCGTCATCGGCAAGCCGGGGCGCCACGTGCGCGTCGAGGACGCCCTCGATCACGTCTTCGGCTACACCATCCTCAACGACGTCACGGCCCGCGACCGCCAGGTGCGCGTGCGTGACGGTGTCACCTGGTACGAGTTGGGCTCCAGCAAGAACTTCGACAGCTCGGCGCCGCTCGGCCCCTGCATCACGACGGCGGACGAAATTCCCGACCCGCAGAACCTCGACCTGCGAACCACCGTGAACGGCGAGGTGCGCCAGAACAACAATACGCGCAGCATGAAGTTCGGCGTCGCCTACCTCATCCACTTCTTCTCGGTGAATCTGACGCTGCATCCGGGCATGGTGATCAGCACGGGCACGCCCGGCGGCACCGGCTGGGCCTCGGACCCGCAACTCGGCGGAGTCAGCTACCAGCGTGACGACATCGTGCGCCCCGCCGGGTACCTTGGGGCGGGCGACCACATCGCCTGTACCATCGAGGGTATCGGCACGCTAGAGAATAGGGTGAAGGTCCTGGACCAGGCGACGACAGAGCGCGGTTAGGACCAGCCGAAAGGCCCGCGCGCCGCTACGCCGATTTGCGCTCGAGGTCTTCGATCGTCGCGGGCTCCGGAGCCTGGTCCGCGCTTGAATCGAGTTGGACGGGCAGCGGGAACAATGCCCGGAATCGCTCTCTTTCCGTCTCCGACCACGCCATGTTGTGCCAGACGCGACGCCATGCCTTCTGCTCTTTGGACCAGGCGAACTCCCGATAGTTGCTGAGGCGCCAGGTCTCGACCGTGTAGGACGCCGCGATTTCGTTCGTCGTCCAGCCGATCGGCGTGAGATGATAGTCCATCTCTCGATTCTTGTAGGGCATGTCGCGGCTCCGATGCGAAGCGTTAAGGCTAACAACCCGCTGAATTCGCCGTGGATAATCGTCGATTATCCTTAGAATCGAGTTAGCCTTTGTGGTTAAGAGAATGCTTCCGGCGGCCGCTCTGGCGCGGAATTAGCCCCTATGGCGCGGGCGCACGCACCATCTTGTAGATCACGTTGTTGAGCGCGAATACCGCAGTATCGTGATCGATCAGGTCGAAATCCATCTCGATGTCGGCGTCGTTGCTGACGCAACCCATGTTGAGGCTGACAATCTTGTCGCTCTTGAAGCCGAGGGCCGCCGCCTGCTTCGCCGGATCGGTCAGCCCGCCCTCGAACAGGTAATCCGGTCCAACCTCGCTCAGCGTGTACTGCACCTTCTTGCAATTGAACGGCGCCGGTCCATCGACGCTGTTCTTCGTGAAGGTGAACCTGCCGTGCCGAATGGCGTCCTCGATATCCGGTTGGTTCTGTGCCGAGCCGTCCACCCAGGGCGCCGGCTGCGCGTCGGTCACTTGCCAGCTGCCTGCAAAGACGTCCTGGGCCGCCGCCGGTGAAGCCGCGAGCAGAAACAAACAAGAACAAATGAGACTGGCATAGCGGGTCCGCATGGACTTTGGTCTCCCGGTAATGAAGCGATAGTGATCGGAGCTTGCCGTGGCCGGCGCGCCGCAGCAAGCGCGCGGCGCCATCTCGGCTGCCGGGGAACAATTCTGGGCCAACGGGTGTTGGCATTCCGAGGGGCTGGTTGAGCGGTTTCCTGGTGGGGACCGAGATGGCCCGTATTCTCGTAATCGACGATGACGAGCTGATCCGCGGCACCGTGCGGGCGATCCTCGCTTCCGATGGGCATGAGACCGTCCTTGCCATCGATGGGGAGGACGGCCTCCGGCAATTCCACCGTCAGCCGTTCGATCTCGTCTTGTGCGACGTGTTCATGCCACACAAGGAGGGGCTGGAGACGGTGCGGGAGATCCGCCAGCTGTCCGCAGGCATACCGATCATCTCGATGACCGGCAGCGTCGGCGGTGAGGGCGGCCGGCTCGACCCCGATTTCCTGCGCATGAGCAGCACCCTTGGTGCGACGCGCACGATCGGCAAGCCATTCCGGCCGCGTGAACTGCTGGCGCTCATCCAGGAGTGCCTCGACCTGGCAGACCGGGAAAGCGGGCGCTGAAAGTCTCGGCTGCCGCGACACATCGCCATACCGCCAAAAAAAGTGGCGACGTAAGGAACATACGACGCCGGATGCTGTTCATTTTTTCGCGGCGCGCTCGACAGAGCGATCCTCCCCGCACTGGTCGCTCACCCCGGCGGATCCCCACCCCGCACAGCGCGCCGCACTTCCCTCCGGTGTTCTGCAACATCAGCGCCACGCCGGCGTCAGCGGGCGGACGGCGGCTTGCGGATCTCGAAGATGAGAAGGCCCGGCTCTTTGGTGACAGAGACAAGCTCCAGGCCGGCCTGGTGACAGTAGTATGGAAAATCCATGACGGCCGCCGGATCGGTCGCCAGGACAGTCAGGGTCTCGCCTGCGGGCAACTCGCGCATGACCCGTTGCGTACGCAGGACGGGCTCGGGGCAATGCAATCCCTTGACGTCCAGGGTCCGCGACATGGCGGGCCGCAGCCGTCAGGGCGCGATCGCCTCGAGCCGGATCATTCGGCCCAGGCGATCGAAGAAGACGCCCTCGTCGATGGCGGCGTGATCGGCGATCACGCGCTCTTGAACCTCGGCCAGGCGCCGCCGCGCCTCCGCATCGCTCAGCGGACCGCCCGCCGTCGAGAGCACCGGAAAGATCGCGGCGCCGCTCCAAGGAAGTTTCGAGCCATCGAGCAGGCGGCGCATGTCCGCCCACCGCATCTCGTTGCCGATCACCGTCGCATAGGACGACCCCAGCGGCCAGATGGTGGTGCTGTCGATCCGCACGAGAATGATCAGCGCCGTGAACGGACCAGACGCCGCGAACTGCGACCCGAACCAGCGATCGAAATCGGTCCCCACGCTCAGAAATCCACCAGGGGCTGGAACGACGACGCCGGCCGGCCGAGAAGATCGAGGAAGTCCTGGCCGAAACGGTCGCGATACCACCCCTCGAATCGGGTGACGGCATCTGGAACGCCGGAGGCAGCCGGCGCTGGCGCCTCTCCCGCGGACGGATGCAGGCGCTCATGCACCAGGGCAGCAACGGAACTCAGCCGCTCTCGCAATTCTGCGTACCCGGATCGAGCCTCGCTCCACCCGGACTCCGCGATCGCCACCGCCAGCTGCGCCTCGATCGCGGCCTGCGGCTCGGCATGCCCGGCCGCCGCCTCCGCCATGTCCTTCAACAGATTGTAACGCCGATAGGCGCGCGTGCGCTCGACCTCGAGGCTCTCCAGGAGGCGGCGGCTCTCGCGCCGGTAATCGGACTCCCGTCGCTCCTTCTCTTCAGCGGCCGTACGCAACTCGTCCAGGAAGTCGCGTACCGTCATGGGATGCCGCGGGTCGTCAGAGGCGGTGGCGGAAGAGAGTGGGAGTCGAACCCACCAAGGACCGGCTGACGGCCCTTACCGGATTTGAAGTCCGGCCGCCCCACCAGGGACGAGTCTCTTCCGATATCGGGGCGAATGCTAGCGCACATCACGATCCGAGCGCACCAAAGCGATTGACCTTGTCCCGGCTCACCGTCCGGGCATCGCCGTGACGCACCGTCACGCCTGCCCGGTCGAAGAACTCCAGGATCTGGATTGCGACCTTGCGGCCCGAGCCGATCTTGTCGCGAAACGCCGCCGCCGTCAGCGCCTCCGGCGCGCCGCCGTCAGCAAGGCGATCGACGATGCCGATCATCTCCACGACGGTCGCACGCAGGTAGAAATGGTCATGCGCGACCTGGATCACCTGCCCCATCTTCGCCAGGCGGCGGAGCAGTTGCCGCACGTCTTCCTCCGGGACCGCCAAGGCTTGCGCGAAATCGCGCACGCGTGGCGGCTGGAACTTCTCGCGCAGCATGATCGGCTTGATGCGGGACCAGATCCGCTCGTCTGCGGTGGTCAGCTTCACGGCATGGCCCGGCAGGCGGAGCCACGGTCCATCCGCCTCCACGGCCTTGTCCCGCAACAGCCTGGCGAGCACGGCGGAAAACACGGCGGGCGGCATCCGTATCGCGGTGGCCAGGCGGAGTCGCTCCGCTTCGAGTCCTGCGCTCTCCTGCGACTTGGCGTGGTGCTCGGCGAGCGTCTGAAGGACGGCGCGGCAGACGCTGTCGCAACGGGCGGGTGAAAACCCGAATTCCTGATCCACCGCCGCCACCGTCGTCAGGCCGGCCTGCTGCCAGGCCTCCGCGGTCTCGGCCGCCGTGAGGTTCCACATCTGTGCGAAGCGCGACAGATCGACCCAGCCGGGGTCGCCGGCGATCAGGTCGCGGAGCGCTGCAACAGCGTTCGGCTGTTCGAGAGCCCGCAATGTGGCAAGACGCGGCGGCCGGCGCCGGCCGCGCGCCGGCGGCCAAGGGTCGAGCGTGAAGCCGCCGCCGATCGTGCGCTGGGCCGACTGGTCGCGCAGGATGAGCCGGTCGCCGCGCAGGGCGCCGATCGGGCGATCGGTCACGATCTGCACGAGCGCGGTTTGACCGGGAGCGAGCGCATCCGCGTCGAGCAACGCCACGCGGGCCGGTACATGGGCAGCGCCGAGATGAAGGTGCACGGGCGTCCAGTGGCGAAGAGGACGGGCTTCCGTCGCTAGGAGCCGGAGCCGGGCATCGATCCGGTCGGTCGGCGCATGCGCGGCCGGATCGACGAGCCAGTCACCGCGCTGAATGCTCCCCTTCTCGATCTGAGGACCGGCGACGTTGATCGCGCAGCGCTGTCCGGCGCGGCCGCGCTCAGCCTCACGGTTTTGCGCATGAATCCCGCGCACGCGCGCTTCGATCCCCGATGGGGACAGCAGCAGGCGGTCGCCGATCGCCACCTGGCCCGCGAACACTGTACCCGTGACGACCGTGCCCACGCCCGGCAGCGTGAAGCTGCGGTCGACGGCGAGACGAAAACGTCCGGCGACGGGGCGCGATGGCAGAGCAGCAGCGGCGGCCAGCAGCCGCGCCTCCAGCGTGGCGATGCCGGCCCCGGTCACGGACGAGACCGACATGATCTCGGCGGCGGCGAGGCCCGTTCCTGCCAGCAGGGCGCGGATTTGGGCCGTCACCTCCGCCAGCCGGTCCGGGCCGACGAGATCGGCCTTCGTGAGCGCGACGATGCCGTGACGCAGGCCCAGAAGATCGAGGATCTGCAGATGCTCGCGGGTCTGCGGCATCGGTCCGTCGTCGGCGGCGATGACCAGCAGGACGAAGTCGATGCCGACCGCGCCCGCCAGCATGTTGTGCACGAACCGTTCATGGCCGGGCACGTCGACGAAGCCGAGAGTCTCGCCGCCCGCTACGGGCCGGTAGGCGAAGCCGATGTCGATGGTGATGCCGCGCGCCTTCTCTTCCGGCAGGCGGTCGGCGTCGACGCCGGTGAGCGCGCGCACGAGTGCAGTCTTGCCGTGATCGATATGTCCGGCGGTGCCGATGATCATGACGCCCCGCCGGGCGCCAGCATGCCCTCCGCCCTCGCTCGCTCCTCGGCCGTCATGACGGCTTCGACTCGATGCAGGAACCCTGCGGCCAGTTCGTTGCCGCGAGCCGTGGCCAACGCAAGCCAGCGATAGGCTTGCGCCTGATCCTTGGCGATCCCAAGGCCGAGATGGAAGGCGGCGCCCAGCATCATCTGCGCCTCTGCATCGCCCAGCGCCGCGGCCAATTCGAACCAGCGCGCGGCCTCGGCGGGGTCGCGCGCCGTGCCCCAGGCGTTGTGATGCATCTGCCCGAGCCGGCACTGCGCGGAGGCATTGCCCTGCGCCGCCGCCGCCTCGGCCCAGCGCCTGGCAACGGCATAGTCGCGCGCAACCCCGACGCCCTCCAGATACATCCAACTCAGCATATTCTGAGAATCGGCCAACCCGGCCTCGGCGGCCTTTGTATACCAGCGCGCCGCTTCCGCGAGATCGCCGTCGGTGCCGCGCCCCTCGTAGTACAGGAGCGCCAGGTTCTGCTGCGCAATCGGATCACCGGCTTCGGCCGCCCGTCGGAACCACGCGGCGGCGAGGGCATCGTCCCGCGGCACGCCCCAACCGTAGCTATAGAGTCCGGCCAAGTTGCTCTGCGCCCGCGCGACTCCGCGGTCCGCCAGATCGTGCCAGAGGGCGAGCGCCGTGGCGTAGTCCTTGCCGTCGAACGCCTGCCGTGCGCGCGCCATCGTCGGCTCGTCCCCGGAGCGCTCGTCCTTTCGCCGGATGAGGCGATCGAGAAGACCCATGGCCGCCTACAATCTCAGTTCCGGCAGCTGACCGATGAAGGTGTCCTCGTCCTCCAGGCAGCGCAGGTCGAAGCGGAGGGCCCCATCTTCGATCCGGCCGATCACGGGAATGGGCAAGGCGCGGAAGGCCGCTGCCAGTCGCGCGAGCGCTGCCCCGCCCGCGCGCTTCGGCGCCAGCACGAGGCTCCAGCTCTCCAGCCGGTCGATCGGCAACGAGCCGCTGCCGATCTGGCTCTTGCAGGGCTGCAGGCCCGCCTCGGCAACGTCGGCCAGGGCTGGGCCGACGACGGAGAGCAGCCGGCGTCCCAAGGCTTCGATCGTCGCGCTCGGCCGCGTCAGCAGGCGTAGCGCCGGCAGCCGTGTCGACAGGCGATCGGGATCGGCATAGAGCCGCAGCACCGCTTCCAGCGCCGCAAGCCGGCCCTTGTCGAGGCGGAGCGCGCGCTTCAGCGGATTGCGGTCGAGCTTGCGGACGAGTTCGGCGCGTCCGACGATGACGCCGGCCTGCGGCCCGCCCAGCAGCTTGTCGCCGCTGAAGGTCACGAGGTCGGCGCCGGCCCTGAGCGCCTCCATCGGCGTGGGCTCATGCGGCAGGCCGTAGGCGGCGAGATCGACCAGGGTGCCGCTGCCGAGATCGACGGCGAACGGCAGATCGTGCCGGTGGGCGAGCTCGGCCAGTTGAGCGTCGCTCACCGCCGCCGTGAAGCCCTCGATCGCATAGTTCGAAGGATGCACCTTCATCACCATCGCTGTGCGCGGGCCGATGGCGGCGGCGAAATCGGCGAGGTGGGTGCGGTTGGTCGTGCCGACCTCGACCAGCTTGCAACCGGCGCGCGCCATGATGTCGGGCATGCGGAAGGCGCCGCCGATCTCGATCAGCTCGCCGCGCGACACCGGCACCTCGCGCCGCGCCGCCAGCGTGTTGAGGACGAGAAACACGGCGGCGGCATTGTTGTTGACGACGGTCGCCGCCTCGGCGCCCGTCAGCCGTTTCAGCCAGCCGCGCACATGATCGGTGCGGTCGCCGCGGTCGCCCGTCTCCAGATCGAATTCGAGGTTGGTGGGATCGCGCAGCGCATCCGCCGTCGCCTGCACGGCCTCCTCCGGCAGCGGTGACCGGCCGAGATTGGTGTGCAACACCGTGCCGGTCAGATTGAAGACGCGGCGCTGCGACGGCCGCAGCTGCCCCTCGACCCTCGCACGACAGCGGGTCGCGATCTCCTCGTCCCCAGTGCCGGCGTTGGCAGCGCGCAGCTCACCCAGGATATCGCGGACGGCGGCGACGACGAGCTGTCTGCCATGGCGATCCGCCAACATCGCCACCTCGGGTATGCGCAAGACGCGATCGACGGACGGAAGCGACGCGCGGGAATCGGCGGGACGCGGACTCGTCATCAATCATCACCAGCGCATTCCTACAATCCGATTGCCGACAGGGGCGGGCAATCAAAGCCATGATTCCGTAGCATAGCCTTCCGAAATCGCGCCTGTCGACATCGGCGGCGAGCCGACGCCGACAGCGTGCGGCGTGCCTGTCGCGGAGAATGCACTGCGCGGAAGCATTCAATCGGTGGCGGCCGGGCGAACCTTCATGCCGAGCCAGGCCTGCAGCACCGTCCAGAGGATCGCCAACGTCGTCGCGCCGATGAACATGCCCGTGAAGCCCCAGGCGGCCAGGCCGCCGATCACCCCGACGAACAGCACGAGCATGGGCAACTGGCCGCTGCGCGCGATGAGCACGGGCTTGACGATATTGTCTGCGCCCATCAGCAGAACAACTCCCCAGACGGCGAGGAAAATCGCCCAGGCTATCTCGCCGTTCGAAACCAACCATATGGCCACAGGCAGCCAAACCAGGAGCGGTCCGATCTGGATCGCGGCGAAGAAGAACGTCAGCGCGGCCAGAGCGACGGCGCCCGGGACGCCCACGATGGCGAAGCCGATCCACGCCAGCAGTCCCTCCAGGAGGGCAGTGCCGATGACGCCGAAGGCGACGCCCCGGATAGCCCGGCGCGCAGCCTCCAGCAACGCGGAGCCCTCCGCGCCGGCGAGTTGCGCCGCGACCGCCGACACCGGCCGCACGACGCCGTCTCGCGAGGCATGCACCATTGCCGCGATGACCACGCCCAGGAAGATCTCGAAGACGGCGCCGGCGAGGCTGAGGCTCAGATTCACCAGCCACGATCCGAAAGCGACAAGCTGCGGTTGGTAGTGCTGCAGCACGCCCAGTCCTTCGACCTGCAGCTGTCGCCATGCCTCCGCCATCTTGCCTCCGACGAGAGGCAATCCCGCGATCCAGGCGGGGAGATCGGGAATATTGTGGCTGCTGGCCGCGTCCAGCCACCCTTGGATGACCGGAACGGCGTCGGCGACCGCGCTGCTGAGATAGATCAGCGGGATGACCGTGATGGCCGCGGCGAGCAGGCCGAACAGCAGCGCGGCAAGCCGCCGCCGCCCGTTCAGCAGCTTCACCATCCGTTCGAACAACCCCGAGGTCGCGGTCGCGAGGATGATCGCATAGGTGAGCGCGCCGGCGAACGGCAGCAAGATCCGAAACGTCGCCGCGATCAGCAGCAACACCAGCAGCAGCGCCAATGCGATCTCGATGACCCGTTGACGCTGATCGTTGTGACTGGCGGCGGTTACGTCCATGCTGCGGCGCGGGTCCCTCTTCCCCTTGGCACGCGCGATCGTAGAAGAAGGCGCGCCCGAACGGCATTGGACTAAGGTCCAACGGTCCGTGCCGTGACCGTAGGAGCGCGCTCTAATCCGGCGCCGGCACCAGGAACGGATTGGGAGTCGCGCGCGCCCAGCCGGCTTCACTCACCAGAACGTCCAGCCCGAGGGTGGCGAGATCGTCGGCAAAAACCTCGCTCTCCGCGTCCTTCTCCCGGTAGAGGATCTTGGTATAGGTGCGACACTCGTCGCAGGTCTCCGCCTTCACGGCCGGCTGCTCCGCAATGTGCTGATAGGCGATGCCCTTGGTGGATTGGCAGTTGGCGCATTTGATGCGAACGCAGTGCCATTCGCTCGCGCACAGCGGGCAGCACAGGAACCGCACGCCCTGGAGCGATCCCTCCGCATAGACCACGCTGGCGACGGCGGGCGAGCCGCAGACCGGGCAGGAGCCGGCGGGCTCGACCGCACGCACGGTCTGTGGATCCAGCAGGCCGGCCATCCGAGCCCAATAGACCTGGAGGGCGGCACTGACGAAGCAGGCCTGGGCCGCATCGCCCGGAGCAGGATCGATGCCGAGGGCGCGGTCGGCCGTACCCTCGCGACGATCAGGGCCAAGTCGCTTCAGCGCATCGAGCGCAGATCGCGCCGGGTCGGGCATTGTCAGCGGCGCGAGATGGTCAAGAATTCCGTCGAGCCCCGCCTGCCACGAGGAATCACGCCGCCACGTCAGGCGGTCCACGAGCGGCAGCTTGTGCTCATGAAAGAAGTCGATCTGCTCGGGACCTGGGAGCGCGCCTGCGGGCAGCCGATGGACGACAGCCGCCTGGGCGCGCGCCAGCGCACCGACGAACCGCAGATAGTCCGCCATCGGATGGCCGCGGGACAACGCTTCCAGGCGCGCCGCGCGCCGCTCGAACAGCGCCGTCAGATCGGGCAGGCGGACGAACGGGGGTTGCGCGACGTTGCCGATATCGATGGGATCGACGACCGCCCCCGGCACCGTCATTTGTGACCCTTGGCCGCCTCCTCGCGCAGCCATTTGCGGTGGAACTTCCAGGCCCAGCCGCTGGTGACCGTGCCGCGGGTCATGGCGCGCACAGTGCCCTTCACCCAGATCGCCGCGTAGAGATGGACGATCCAGACACCGATGATGACCACGGCGGCCGTGGCATGGAACACGGCCGCGATGCGCTTCTGCTCGACCGAAAAGACGTCGCCGAACTGCGACTCCCACATCACGATGCCGCTGGCCAGCAGCACGAGGATGCCGATCGTCATGAGCCAGAACACGAGCTTCTGTCCGGCGTTATAGCGGCCGACCTCCGGGAGATTCTCGTCGCGCGCGGCCAGCACGTCGCGAATGCGATTGAGCCACTGCGTATCGGTCCGCTCCCAGATGTTGTAGCGGCAGAAGCGGATGAACAGGCCGGCGAAGGTGAAGATGAGGGCGATGCCCAGCCAGGGATGCAGAATACGCGCCCATACGCCCCCACCGAACAGATCGCTCAGGAAAAACAGCGCCGGGTGGAAGAGCGACATCCCACTCAGCGCGAGCAGGATGAGGATGATGGCGTTAAGCCAGTGATTCGCCCTTGCTCCCGGCGTATAGCGCGAAACAGTACCTGCTGGCCGCTTCATCGGTTACCCCTGCCCCAGCGTACGCCGGCCTTTTTCTTCATCTTCCTCGTCGGTCTCGTTCGGCCCGTTGGTCACGTAGTGCATGAAGCCGAGGAGCGCCATGAGGCCCAGGCCCGCGAGCGCGATCGGCTTGGGCCAGCCCTTCCAGGCTTCGACCAGACTGCTGATCTTCGGCTCCTTCGGAAGGTTGGCGTAGATCTCGGGCCGGTCGGCATGCTTCAGCACGTACATCACATGCGTGCCGCCGACGCCCTGCGGATCGTACAGGCCGGCGTTCTCGTAGCCGCGCTCTTTCAGATCGGCGATGCGCGCCTCCGCCCAGTGCGTCATATCCTCCTTGGTGCCGAAGGAAATCGCCTGGGTCGGGCAGGCCTTGGCGCAGGCTGGCGCCTGGCCGACGGCGACGCGGTCCGAGCACAGCGTGCACTTGTAGACCTTGTGGTCCTTCTGCGAGAGACGCGGGATGTTGAACGGGCAGCCCTTGATGCAGTAGCCGCAGCCGATGCAGTTCTCCGAGACGAAATCGACGATGCCGTTCGAATACTGCACGATCGCGCCCGGCGCGGGGCAAGCCTTGAGACAGCCCGGATCGTCGCAATGCATGCAGCCGTCCTTGCGGATCAGCCACTCGAGATGGCCGTCGGCCTCCTCGACCTCCGAGTACCGCATCAGCGTCCAGCTGTTCTCGGTGAGATCATGCGGATTCTCGTAATAGCCGACGTTGATGCCCACTTCCTCCCGCAGGTCGTTCCACTCCAGGCAGGCGGCCTGGCAGGCCTTGCAGCCGATGCAGCGGGAGACGTCGATGAGCTTGGCGACTTCGACCGATTCACGGACGCTGGGCGGCGTCGTGGTCGTTGCCGAGTAGCGCTTGATGTCGAGGGATTGCAGCGATGCCATCGTTGCCTCCCTCAGCTCACGGCCGCGCCGGCTTTGCTGACGTCAACGAGGAACGCCTTGTACTCGGGCGTCTCGATGTTGGCGTCGCCGACATAGGGCGTAAGGGTGTTGGCGGCGAACCCCTTCTTGGTCTCGCCCGTGAACCCCCAGTGGATGGGGATGCCGACGGTGTGGACGGTCTTGCCGTCGATGGTGAGCGGCTTGATCCGCTTCGTCACCACGGCCACCGCTGTGATCTTGCCACGGTTGCTGCGCACCTCCACAAGTTCGCCGGTATTGACTCCTTTCTCCTTGGCCAGCGCCTCACCCATCTCGATGAACTGCTGCGGCTGCAGGATGGCATTGATGAGAGTGTGCTTGCTCCAGAAGTGGAAATGCTCGGTCAGACGATAGGTGGTGGCGACGATCGGGAAGTCGTCGGGTTTGCCGAAAACCTCCATATCAGCCTTGAATACCCGGGCCACCGGGTTCGGTCCCACCTTCGGATGCAGCACGTTTTGCACCGGCGCCTCGAAGGGCTCGTAGTGCTCGGGGAACGGCCCGTCCCGCATCATGCCGCGGGTGAAGAGGCGCGCCACGCCTTCCGCATTCATGATGAAGGGACCGACCGCGCCCGGCGCCGCCGTGGGCGGGATGTCCGGAACATCGACGCCGGCCCACTTCGTCCCGTTCCACCCGATGAGTTTGCGCTTCGGGTTGTACGGCTTGCCGTCAGCGTCGCAGGAGGCACGGTTGTAGAGGATGCGGCGGTTGGCCGGCCACGACCAGGCCCAGCCCGGCGCCAGGCCCGAATTGGTCGGGTCGGAGGTATCGCGCCGCGCCATCTGGTTGCCCTTCTCGGTGTAGCAGCCCGAGTAGATCCAGCAGCCGCAGGTCGTCTTGCCGTCGTCGCGCAGCTGGCCGAAGCCATCGAGCAGCTGCCCCGCCTTGAGGATCGGCGGCTTCGCCGGGTCGGTCGGGTCCGGCAGGTCCTCGAGCGCGGATCCGTTGACCTCCTTGGCGATCTCATCCGTGGTCGGGTCGTCCGACACGGCATAGGGCCAGACCAGACTCTGGATCGCATCGGGAAAGACTCCGCCGTCCTTGGCGTAGAGGCCTTTGATCGCGAGATAGAGCTTGGCCATGATCTCGACGTCGGTCTTGGCCTCGCCCGGCGGCTCGGCGCCCTTCCAGTGCCACTGCAGCCAACGCCCCGAGTTGGTGAGCGAGCCGCTCTCCTCGGCAAAGCAGCTGGTCGGCAGGCGGAACACCTCGGTCTGGACGCTCTTGGTCTCGACGTCGTTGTACTCGCCGTGGTTCTCCCAGAAGCTGGCGGTCTCCGTGGCGAGCGGATCCATCACCACCAGGAACTTCAGCTTCGAGAGGGCGGCGATCACCTTCTTCTTGTTGGGCGCCGACATCAGCGGATTGAAGCCCTGGCAGAAGTAGCCGTTCATCTTGCCCTGAAACATCAGGTCGAAGGCGCGCAGGATGTCGTAGGTGACATCGAGCTTCGGCAGCCAGTCATAGGCGTAGTCGTTCTCCGGCGTCGCCGCCTTGCCGTACATCGCCTTCTGGAAGCTGGTGAAGAACTTCGGATAGTTCTGCCAGTAGCTGATCTGGTCGGGCCGCAGCGGCTTGAAGCCGCGAGTCGACAGATAGGTGGCGCGGTCCACCTCCTTGTCCACCGGCAACGTCAGATAGCCGGGGATCAGGTTGCTCATCAGGCCGAGGTCGGTCAGACCCTGGATGTTGGAGTGGCCGCGCAGGGCATTCATGCCACCGCCGGCAACGCCGATGTTGCCGAGCAGCAGCTGGATGATCGCCATCGTGCGGATGTTCTGCGAGCCCTTCGAATGCTGCGTCCAGCCCAGCGCGTACATGCTGGTCATGGCCTTGTCCGGGGCCGCCGTCTCGGCGATCAGTTCGCAGGCCTTCACGAACTTGTCCTTGGGCGCGCCGGTGATGCGCTCCACCATCTCCGGCGTGTAGCGGGAGTAGTGCTGCTTCATCAGCTGGTAGACGCAGCGCGGGTTCTGAAGCGTCGGGTCGACGGTGGCGAAGCCGTCGTCGCCCATCACATAGTCCCAGCTGGAGCGGTCGTAGTCGCGCTTCTCGGCGTTGTAGCCGCTGAACAAGCCGTCCTGGAACGTGAACTCGTCCTTCACGATGAAGGAGGCGTTCGTGTAGTTCAGGACGTAGTCCTTCTGGATCTTGTCGTTCGACAGCAGATAGTTGATCACGCCGCCGAGCCAGGCGATGTCCGTGCCCGGCCGGATCTGCATGAACAGGTCGGCCATCGCGGCCGAGCGCGTGAAGCGCGGGTCGACGACGATCAGCTTGGCCTTGTTGTAGTGCTTGGCCTCAGTAACCCACTTGAACCCGCAAGGATGCGCCTCGGCGGCATTGCCGCCCATGATGACCACGAGGTTGGCGTTCTTGATATCCGCCCATGTGTTGGTCATCGCTCCGCGGCCGAAGGTTGGGGCCAGACTGGCCACCGTGGGGCCGTGTCAAACTCTTGCTTGGTTGTCGAAGACGACCATCCCCAGGCTGCGCACGACCTTGTAGGTGATGTACGCAGTCTCGTTGGTGGTCGCAGAGGCGGCCAGGAAGCCGGTGGAGGTCCAGCGGTTGACGAGCTGGCCGTCCTTGTTGCGGCTGATGAAGTTCTTGTCGCGGTCGTCCTTCACCAGCTTGGCGATGCGCGCGAAGGCGTCGTCCCAGCTGATGCGCTCCCATTTGTCACTCCCGGGCGCGCGATATTCCGGATGCTGCAGCCGCGTCTTCGCATGCACGAAGTCGAGCAACGCCGCGCCCTTCGGGCAGAGCGTGCCGCGATTCACGGGATGGTCCGGATCGCCCTCGATATGGATGATCGAGGACTTCGTGTTCTTGGCCTTGTCGCCGAGGCTGTACATGATGACGCCGCAGGCGACGGAGCAATAGGGACAGGTGTTGCGCGTCTCCGTCGTGCGCTCGAGCTTGAAGGGCCGCACATTGGCCACGGCCTGGGCCGGCGAGAAGCCCAAGGCGGTCACCGTCGACGCGCCGATGGCCGTTCCCGTTATCTTGAAGAATTGGCGTCTGTTGACGCCGATCATGTTCATGGCGCGCTGCCTCCTGGCATTATGCTGGGCCGGCTGAGTGCCGGAGCCGCAGGAGCCGAAATGCCGCAAACAATTGTTTTTCTTGAATCGTTAGTACGAGTTTCGCTCTGTTACCAACTAGCGTCAAGACCCTCCCCGGGGGAGGTGCGCGCCAGGGTAGACTAGAGTGTGGCCATGAGATCCGCTGCCTCGATTGCCGGATGCGACCTCGTTCTGGTCGGCGGTGGACACAGCCACGTCGAGGTGCTCCGGCAATTCGTCCTGCGCCCGGCCCGCGACATCCGCGTGACCCTGATCAGCCGCGACATCCACACGCCCTATTCCGGCATGCTGCCGGGGTTCGTCGCTGGTCACTATACACATGACGACGCCCATATCGACCTGCGGCCTCTCGCTCAGAAGGCTGGCGCGCGGCTGTTCCATGCCGAGGCGATTGGGCTCGACCTCGCGGGAAAGCGCGTCATCTGCGCTGGCCGGCCGCCGGTCGATTTCGACTATGTCTCGCTGGATATCGGCTCCAGGCCGAGCTGGCATAGCGTCCCCGGTGCCGCCGACTTTGCCTTGCCGATCAAACCGGTCGACGCCTTCGTGACGGGCTGGCAGGCGATCGAGCAGGCCCTACAGCAACCCCGTGAGCGCCCGTTCCGCATCGTCATCGTCGGTGGCGGTGCCGGCGGCACCGAGGTCTGCCTCGCTCTGCAGCACCGCCTGGCCTCACGCTCGCGGAACGGCGCGCAGGTCCAGTTCGCCATCGTCGCGGATACCGCCGAGCTGCTGCCGACGCACAGTCCCGGCGTGCGCCGGCGCCTCACTCGCGCGGTGCGCGAACGCGGCATCGAACTGCATCTGAACCGGAAGGTCTTATCCGTCACGCCGAACGAGATGAAGTGCCAACCTGATGAAGACGTTGTGTTCGACGCTGCAATCTGGGTGACCAACGCGGCGCCGGCCGCCTGGCTCCGCCAGACCGGCCTGGCCACGGACGATCAGGGATTTGTCGCCGTCAACGATCGCCTGCAATCGATTTCCCATCCCTTCGTGTTCGCCGCCGGCGACGTGGCGGCTCTGGCCGGTTATCGCCTCGCAAAGTCCGGCGTGTTCGCTGTACGCGAAGGGCCGCCGCTGGCGCGCAATCTCCGCTATGCCTGCCGCGGCGAGGCGCTCGAATCCTATCGGCCCCAGCGCCATCATCTCGCGCTGATTTCGACCGGCGACAAGTACGCGGTCGCCTCGCGTGGCCGCTGGAATGCCGAGGGCGCGCTCATCTGGCGGCTGAAGAACTACATCGACCGGCGCTGGATGCGCATGTATCGAGACCTCGACGCGATGGCGCCCATGCCCGCGCCAAGCGTCGGCAACGGCGCGGCGCCGGAGATGCGCTGCGGCGGCTGCGGTGCCAAGGTCGGCAGCGAGTTGCTCAGCCGGGTTCTGCACCGCGTCCAGCCGCCGAGCCGGCCGGAGGTCATTATCGGCCTCGATCCGGCCGACGATGCCGCGGTCGTCAGCGTGTCCGGCAATCAGCTGCTGGTGCAGAGCGTCGACTTCTTCCGCGCCTTCATCGACGACCCCTATCTCTTCGGCCGCATCGCCGCCAACCACTGCCTGGGCGACCTCTATGCCATGGGCGCCACGCCGCAGACCGCGCTCGCCATCGCCACCCTGCCCTACGGCCCGGAGGCGAAACTGGAAGCCGACCTGTTGCAGCTCATGACTGGCGCCACACAGACCCTGACCGAGGCCGGCGCCGCCCTCATCGGCGGCCATACCGGCGAGGGCGCGGAACTGGCGTTCGGCCTGACGACCAACGGCGTTGCGACGCCCGATCAGCTCTGGCGCAAGAGCGGCATGCGTGCGGGTGACAGTTTGATCCTGACGAAGCCGCTGGGCACGGGCACGCTCTTCGCGGCGGACATGCGGGCAAAGGCGCGCGGCGACTGGATCGATGCCGCGCTCGGCACCATGCTGCAATCGAACCGCACGGCGGCGGATGCCCTACGTCGGCATGGCGCGCGGGCCTGCACGGACGTCACGGGCTTCGGCCTCGTCGGCCACTTGCTGGAGATGCTGCGTGCCTCTGCGGTCGATGCGGAAGTCAGGCTTGCCGCAGTTCCGGCGCTTGCTGGGGCTCTCGATCTGCTGCGCCAGGGCATCGCCAGCTCGCTGTCGCCGCAGAACCGCGCGCTGTCCGATGCCGTCGATATCGGTGCGGCGCCGCCGGGCGATCCCCGCATCGCCTTGCTCTATGATCCGCAGACCGCCGGCGGCTTGCTCGGCAGCCTGCCCGCGGAGTCCGCGGAGGCCTGCCTGGCGGAGCTGCACGCGAACGGGGCGGCGCAAGCGGCTTGCATCGGCCGCGTCACCGGCCCGGCGAACGGCGCGCCGCGCATCGCGCTCACGGCCTAGCCGATCAGCGCGGCTCGCAACCCGGAAAGTCCTCCGCATCCATCTTCGCGCGATAGGGCTCGGCGACGTCGGTGCCGCTGATCAGTCGCGCCTTGGCGCCGATCCAGTCGTCGGGCCGCATGACCACCAGCCAGCCCGCCCCATAGGGATCGCTGTTGAGCAGAGACGGCCGCTCCATCAGCGGCTCGTTGCTGCGCTCCACCAGCCCGGCGCAGGCGACGCGCGCGGAGCCCACCACCTTGCCGGACTCCACGACCGCGCAGGCCTGTTGCGCCTCGATCCGGCGGCCGGCCCGCTTCGGCGTCACCGCCAGCACTTGACCGGCCATGGCGACGGCGACGGCCGTGATGCCGACCTCGACGAGCCCGTCGCCGAGCTCGCGGTACCACAGCTGATTCTCGACGTCATAGAGGAGATCGTCGGGCAGCGGGCAGCCGTTGACGACGGGCATGGCGCCTCCGCTGCCCCGATCAATAGGTGAGCACGCGGCAGTCGTCTTCCATGATCTGCGCGATCATGGCGGCGGAGCCCATCAGGCCCGCACATTCCGGGATCAGGTCCGCCTCGGTCATGTCGAAGAGCTCGAGGTTGGCCGGGCAGGCGTAGAACTTCGCGCCGTGCTCGTGCGCATCCCGAATGAAATCGTAGACGGTCTTGTCGGCGCCGGGCTTCACTGTAAGCGCCGCGGCCACGCCCTTCTTCATCAGGCGCCCGGCCGTCGCCGCGCAAATCACCTGGACGTCGAAGTTCATGGCCGCCGCCACCGCCGCATGGAAGAATGGCGCCCCCAGCTCCTCGCCGTTGCGCGGGTCGGTGTTGACCAGGACTATGATCAGCTTGCGCGCCATCAACCGGATTCTTTCGCGATTGTGCGCGCCTGGCAAGGACCGCGCAGGCGCCGCCGCTGAAGGCCCATGACGACAGAACCAACGCCCTTGCGGGTCATCGATGCCGGTGACGTCTCGGCCGCTCGGTCGCAGGCCCTCTGGTACGGCATCGCGCGCGAGATGACGCCTGACGATGATCCGGTCCTGACGCTGGTCAATCCGATCGATCCCTACGTCTGCATCGGTTTCCACCAGGATGTGCATCTGGAGGTCGACGCGGACTATTGCAGGACGCATGGCATTGCCATCCTGCGCCGGCGGCTCGGCGGCGGCGCCGTCTATATCGACCGCAACCAGCTGATCTTTCACTTCATGGTACCCCGGCGGCGTGCCCCGGGCCGGGTCGCCCAGCTCTACCCGATGTTCATCGAGCCGGTCGTGCGCACCTATCGCGACCTCGGCATCGATGCCGCCTATCGACCGCTCAACGACATCCAGGTCGCCGGCCGCAAGATCGGAGGAACGGCAGCCGCGATCCTCGAGGAGGCGACGGTCCTCGGCGGCATGTTCCTCTTCGACTTCGACACCGCCACCATGGCACGCTGTCTGAAGGTGCCGTCTGAGAAATTCCGCGACAAGCTCCACAAGACGCTCGACGACTATGTCACCTCGATGCGACGGCTCCTCCCGCGGCTGCCCGCGCGCGGGACGGTCAAGGCGCTGTTCCTGCGCCATGTCGCCGACTGCCTGAACGTGATCCCCGGAGAATCCGTCGCCACCGCGCGCGAGCAGGCGGCGCTCGCCGACGAAGTCGCCAGCATGGCCGATCCCACTTGGACTGCCCGCATCGGCCGCAGGTTCGTCGGCGCCGGCGTGAAGATCGCCGCCGACACCTACCTGACCGAAGGACGCTGCAAGGCGCCCGGCGGTCTCGTGCGCGTGCAGCTGCTGTCGCAAGCCGATCGCATCCTCGACATCGAGATCAGCGGCGATTTCACCTGCCAGCCGCCGGAGGGACTGGCGCGCCTGGCCGAGCGCCTGCGCGGCGCATCGCTGGCCCAGGCGTCCCTGGCCACGACGCTCGCGCAGATTCTGGGCAGTCTCGACCTCGATCTGCCGGGCGTTACACCGGAGCATTTCGCAGCGGCCATCGCACAGAGCTGGCAGCCTGACCCCTGAATCAATTCTGGGATTTTTTCGATGGCAGCGCACGCGCAGACGCGTTAACCTGACGCCAGGGGCGACATGCGACGGGGGAAGGTGCGGGCATTCGGAATGGCCCCCCACCACAGCCGCTCCGCGTAGAAAAGCAACGCCTATCAGGGAGGAAGCGATGAGTCTCAGCTCAACGTGGCTGCGCGTCGCCGCCATCGCATTGGCGGGGATGGCTTTGAACGTTCTTGCCCAGCAGGCGCTCCGGGCGCAGGAGACCGAGAAAAAGACGCTCTACGGCAACATGCAGACGGTGACGCAGGACATGATGAACCGCGCCGCCGGCGACGGGAACAACTTCCTGCACACGAACGGCAACTACGACCAGACGCGCTACTACCCATCGCGGCAGATCAACATCAGCAACGTCCAGCGTCTGCGCCCGGCCTGGATCTTCCAGACCGACGTCGTGGAGACGATGGAGACGACGCCCATCGTCGTCAACGGCGTGATGTACGTGACGACGGCGTTCGACGACGTCTATGCGCTCGACGCCCGCACCGGCGAGCAGATCTGGCGCTACAAGCACAAGATGGGCGACGTCACGACCTTCTGCTGCGGCCCCAACAACCGCGGCGTCGCGGTCTATGGCGACATGGTCTATCTCGGCACGCTCGACTCCAAGCTGGTGGCGCTCGAGGCCGCGACCGGCAAAGTGGCGTGGGAGCAGAAGATCGCCGATCCGGAGGCCGGCTACAGCGAGACCATGGCGCCGACCGCCGTCAACGGCAAGATCCTGATCGGCACCAACGGCGGCGAGTACGGCATCCGCGGCTTCGTGAAGGCCTATGACGCCAAGAGCGGCGACCTCCTGTGGACCTTCAACACGATCCCCGAGAATTCCGTCGGCGTGTGGGCCACGAAGGACGCCACCGGGCGCGACATGCACCGCGACATCGAGGCCGAGAAGGCTGCGCTCAAGAAGAACGGCGATCCCTACAAGACCCTGGGCGGCGGCGTGTGGCAGAACCCGGCGGTCGACCTCGCGACCAACCGCATCTTCTTCGTGGTCGGCAACCCCTCGCCCGATCTCGACGGCGCGCTGCGCCCGGGCGACAACCTCTACACGGACTCGCTCGTTTCGGTCGATCTCGATACCGGCAAGTATGTCTGCCACTTCCAGTACATCGCCCACGACGTCTGGGATCTGGATTCGGTCAGTCCGACGGTTCTGGTCGATGTGACCGACGACAAGGGCAAGACCGTTCCCGGCATCCTCCACGCTGGCAAGACCGGACACGTCTATGTGAACAACCGCAAAGATTGCAGCCTGATCCGTTTCTCCGACGCGATGGTGCCGCAGGAGAACATGTGGACGCTGCCGACCAAGGACGGGGCGCGCATGCTGCCGGGCGCCAACGGCGGCGTGGAATGGTCGCCGATGGCGGTCATCCCGGATCTCGGGCTGACTTACGCTATCAACCTGCACCAACCCATGACCTACCACGTCGAGAGCACGCCCTATCCCGACGGCAAGCTCTGGCTCGGCGGCGCCTTCAAGGTGATCCCGACCGAGGAGCAGTGGGGCAACGTCACCGCCGTCGACTACAACACCGGCAAGGTCCGTTGGCAGGTCAAAACCCAGCAGCCGATGATCGGCGGCATTCTCGCAACCGCCGGCGGGTTGGTGTTCACCGGCGAGGGCAACGGCCAGTTCAAGGCCTACGACTCCAAGACCGGCGCCATGCTGTGGAACTTCCAGGCGGGCGCCGGCGTCAATGCGCCGCCGTCGTCCTATACCGTCGAGGGCAAGCAGTACATCGTGGTCGCGGCCGGCGGCAATGTTCAGCTCGACTACAAGCGCGGCAACAATATCATCGCGTTTACGCTCCCGTGATGGCGGGCGCCAGCAGGCAACGCTGCACGGCCAATCGGCGTTAGGGGACGGGGCTCTTTACGAGCCCCGTCTCTTTGTCATGCTTAAAGGACGCAATCGTGATTCGAACATTATGTGCGGCGGCGCACCGTGGATTTGAAATGTTCTCGCTCATCGGGCTCTTGGCCACCGCCGCTTTCAACGGTGCGGCGCACGCACAGGACGAGACAGAGAAGGTGCAGATTTGCGCCGGCTGTCACGGCGAGAAGGGCGTTCCCGTCGATACCAATACGCCGGTGATCTGGGGTCAGCAGGCCGGCTATCTCTATCTGCAGCTGCGCGACTTCAAGAGCGGCGCCCGCAAGAGCGAGCTCATGTTGCCGGTTGCGGAGACTCTAAGTCGCGACGACATGATGGCGCTGGCAACGTTGTTCTCGCAAAAGCAATGGCCCGATCTTGGCCAGCCGGCCGCGCCGCATGACGTTGTGGTGGAGGCCGCGCGCGCCAACCAGTCGATCGGCTGCACCGGCTGTCATCAGGGCGAGTATCAAGGCGACAGCACGCAGCCGCGCCTGGCCGGTCAACGCCGCGAATATCTCCAGCGCACCATGCTCGATTTCCGCACCGGTGCGCGCGGCAACAATCCGGGCATGTCCGACTTGATGAAGGCCGCTTCCACCGACGACCTCGCCGCCATGGCGCAATATCTCGCCGGTCTGCAATTGACGCCGGGACAGTGATCCGGCGCGGGCGCGGCTATTTCGCCAGTAGCCGCTGGCGCACCGCATCGCTGGCGGCGAGGTCGGCGGCGCTCTTGCCGCTCTTGTCGCGGAGGGCGCGGTTGGCGCCGCGCAGCAGTAACAGGTTGACCATTTGCAAATGGCCGGTCTCCGCCGCGATCATGAGCGCGGTGCGGCCGCGATTGTCGGCGGCATCGAGCCGGGCGCCGTGCTCGATGAGGAGCTTGGCGACATTTTGCGCATCTTCCAAACCGGCGCCGTCGGCATAACCCGCCGCCCACATCAGCGCGGTCAAGTCGTTGCCGTAGGCCGCTTTGGCGTCTACCCCGGCGTTGAGCAGCGTCCGCACCACCGGCGTGAAGCCCATCGCTGCCGCATAGAGTATCGCCGTTTTCTCCGTATTGTCCGGCGTGTTGGGGTTGGCGTGATGCGCGAGCAGGTCCGCGACAATGGCGTTATTGCCTTTGAAAGCGGCGGCGGTGAGGGAAGTGAGCCCGTCGTTGCGTGCGAGGTTCGGATCGGCGCCCTTGGCGAGCAACTGGTGCACCACGGTGCCACGGTCGTTTTCCGCCGCGATGTAGAGCGGGGTTGCGCCGGCAATGTTGCGCGCGTCGATGGCGGCGCCGTGCTGCAGGAGGAAATCGACCATCGCGAGCCTGCCCGTGCGTGCCGCCTCGCCGAGCGCCGTGGTGCCGAAGCGATTGCTGGCTTCGACGGAGGCTCCGGCGGCCAGCATGCTCTGCGCGATCGGCAAGCAGCCTTTACCCACGGCCGCGAACAGCGCGATATTGCGTTGCAACTGAGTATCCGGCTTCTGTTGCTCCAAGCTCCGCTCGAGCGCGCCGCACGCTTCGCTGTCCGCGCCGGCCGCTTGTGCAACGTTCGCTTGTGACAAGACCGTTGCGCTGAGCAGCAGCAATATTCCCAGACGCGGCAGGCTCAAAACCATCGGTCTAATCCCGGGTAATGGGAACAATTTCATGATGTTACATGCAAATCTTTCCCGGGAGGCACAAAAATTGGCCATTGCGATCGAACTGCGGACTTGCAGCGGTGTTAGTATCGCCGGAAACAAGGAGTCGAACATGACACGTTTTTTATGCGCTGCGGCTGCCGCGATTGCCGTCTTGGGGTTCGCTCAGGGACCCGCGGCGGCCTCCGAGGCGCCCTGGTGCGCCGTGTATGGCTTGGGTGAGAACGGTGAGATCTGGGAATGCCAGTACCGTTCGGTCGAAGAATGCGTGCCGCACGTGACCTCGGGCAATCGCGGCTTTTGCAATCCGAACCCGCGTTTCCAAACCGTGCAACAGCCGGCACGAAAACGTTCCGTCCACGGCCACAGCCGGCAACGCCGCCAGCCGTCTTAGCAAAGTTTTAGAAAAGCCGGCCTATGCTTGGGCCATGAGACAAGCAGCCAAGGCGTGCATCTGCGGCCGCGCCATGCGGCCGGAGGTTCAGGTTCCCGGCGTCTTCGAAGCGGGGTGCATTTTCACATTTTTCTCCTGCGCCTGCGGGCGGGTCGAATGCGTCGCCGACAAGACCGAAGCGCCGGCCGAGGCGCTGCCGCCGGTCGCGGTCGCGTATTCATAAGCGGCTTGCGAGCGAGATCCGGATCGGAAACGGCTTGGCTCGGCTAGCGCGCCCTAATCAGAGGGCTTCTTCCAAATCTTGCGCTTCTGCATCAGCGCGACCTGCTTATCGATCACGTCACGCTTGTAGTCGGCATGTTTGGGCGGAATCTTCTTCAGATAGCGGTTCTTCGGGTAGATTGGCTTCTCATAGATGATCTGCGCGAGTTCGCTGCGCACATCCTTCATCCAGTTCGTGACCTGCGCCGACTCGCGGTGATGGCGCAACGCCTCGATATTGATGACGCCCGCTACGAAGGTCGAGCCGTTGGTGTCGCGCTGCTTGCCGACAAGCTGCCCACGGTAGTCGACGATCATTGACTGGCCGCCGCCGGCGTCGATGCCGACGGGGTGGTCGGCGTCCAGGTGGTAGCTGCCGATGTTCGGCGCCACGATGTACATGTTGTTCTCGAGCGCGCGGGCGCGATTGGAAATCTCGAACACGTCGTTCTCGGTGAACGGCGCCGGCATCGAGGCGCGGTAGACGACCTCGGCGCCGTTCATGGCAAGGCCGCGGCCGTTCTCCGGATAATTGCCCTCCATCGCCATCATGATGCCGAGCCGGCCGATCTTGGTATCGGCCACCGGCCAGAACGCATCGAGCGTGCGGCCGTATTTCTCGATCCACCAGTCGTAGACGTCGTGCGGCGAGACCGAGCGCTCGACCGGCAAGAGCGCCGACAGCTTATAGTGCTGCAGGATGATCTTGCCGTCGGGGTCGACGATAAAGCCGACGTTGAAGAACCGGTTCTTCCAGTCGG